>JAYOMI010000041.1:15427-29733 GCA_038120765.1 Rhodospirillaceae bacterium | reverse complement strand
CCCATCTTCAGTGTCGCCGTCGAGCTCGGGCAGCCGACGCAGGCGCCCTGCAGGCTCAGATAAACGACGCCGCGTTCGAACCCGCGATAGACGATATCGCCGCCATCGAGCGCCACGGACGGCCGTATCCGCGTATCGAGCAGTTCCTTGATCTGCCCGACAATGCCGGTCTCATCGTCGTCACCGACCACGCCGGATCCCGCGTCGGCAATCTCCGCCGGCCGGACCACCGGATCGCCGGACGCGAAATGCGCCTCTATGCCTGCGGTGACTGACGGTTCCAGTGTCCGCCAGTCCGCCGTCTCGCTTTTCGCTACGGAGACGAAATCCGCCCCGAAAAAAACGCCTTTCACCCCGTCGATCCCGAACAACCGGCGCGCGAGCGGCGCCTGGTCCGCCATGTCGGGTGACGCGAAATTAGCCGTGCCTTCCGACATCACCGGACATCCGGGGATGAATTTGAGCGTGGCTGGATTTGGGGTTGCTTCGGTAACGACGTTAATCATTTCGCCTGATCTCGGTCTGTTATTCGCGACGGTTTTTGGAGGTCCGAATTGTCTGTCGCCCGACCGAAATTGGGTTAAGCGGAAGTTAAGATCAACCCGAAACTGACCGCGCCGGAACCGCCTTTCCGCAACCCTTTGAAATTCCGTCCGGATTAATTTCGTTTCGGATGCGGAAAGTTATGGGGATTATGGTTAATGGGAGATGAACAGGTTCTGTCGCCCCGATAGGCTGATCCGATCGGGGAGTCCTGCTTTCGGGACAAGAGGCGCTGGAATTAACCATTCCGGTCGCCTGGATGATGCTTGAGGGCCACTCGGAGGGCTAGAGAATCAGGCGTTCAGGTGCGCCATCGCAGGGTCGTTTCCGAGAGCGGATTCTGAAAAGGCCTGCCGGCGGACGAGCTGCGTTCCCACTCGTTCTTCAGCCGGAAATACCATTTCGCCTGTTGATCGGGCTGACCGGTCAGACGCAAGGCCGGATCCCAGCGCAGACCCTGCGCCTGTTTTTCGAACACCACCTGATCCTGCCGCAGAAACGAGCGGACAAAGGGCATCGCCAGCGGTTTAAACAGGGTCAGCCACGGCATGGACCACCACATAATATGTGTGGTGAGCGTGCGGTTGTCATCGACCGGGGTGCACGCCGTCATGCCGCAGTAAAAATTCCGGCCCGCGCGGATATGTTCGATCCGGATGCCGGGCAGGGCGAAGGCGATCTGAACTTCAGGCGCGCCGCCGAGCAGCCGGTAGATTCTGGAATTCGACGATGCCGTGTGGGATGTCATGTCGAAACCAAGCGGCGACGGGGCAAAATGCTTTTCCTTGTCCCGTCGTTCTCCGGGCCGTCGCCACCACCAGGATTCATGTACATGCGGCGTATGCGCGGGGTCGATCAGTCCGACCACGGCATGATCGATATTCACCGGAAACTCCAGGGCATGGACAATCTGCGGTGCGGCATCGCCGACGTCGGGCACCTCGGGGACCGCTATATCGGCGCCGTCGCCTTCTCCGAACCAGATCCAGACGACACCCTGGCGTTCACGGACGGGAAAGCTCGCGACCGTGATTTTGCCGAGATCGACGGGATCTTCCGCCACAAGCGCCGGAACGGACGTGCAGCATCCGTGGCGGTCGAATGTCCAGCCGTGATAACAGCATTCGACCTCATCGTCCCGGATCCGCCCGGCGGACAAGGGGGCGCCCCGGTGAGGGCAGTTGTCACGCAGCGCAAAGACATCCCCCGTCGATGTCCGGCCGAAGACGACCGGCTGTCCGCAGATTTCCCGGTGCACAAGCGCACCCCTGGCGACATCGCGCGTGGCGATACCGAAATACCAGATGTTGCGAAGAATCAGCGGGGACGATGGCACGGAAGACGGGGACAAGTCGGGAACAGGACCGGTGCGAACGTCAGGTCAGCATATCGAGCTGTTCGGACGTCAGCGTCCCCGGAACGATGGTTATGGGGATCGGGAATTTGCCCGACATCTTGCCGGCGATCGACGACACCAGCGGACCCGGACCCTTCTTGTCGGTGCCGGCACCCAGCACCAGGATCGAAATCCGGGGTTCTTCCTCGATCAGGGCCAGAACCGTCTCTGCCGGCTTTCCTTCCCGCACGTAGAGCGTGGGTAGCTCGCCGGTCCATTCCTGGACCTGGGAAGAATGCTTGTGCAGAAAATCCTCGGCTTCGGCGCGGGCTTCCTCGCGCATCTTTTCCTCGACCGACATCCAGTGCTGGAATTCAGCCGGCTCCATGATGTACAGCAGTGCGAGCCGCCCGCCGGTCCGCCGCGCGCGGCAGGCCGCGAAATAAATCGCGTTTACGCATTCCTCCGTGTTGTCGACGACACACAGGAAGACACGGTTGCTCCGCATGGACGGATTCGGCGGCGCATTATCCGCAAAATCCGTTTCTTCCGGCACGCTATCGGCAATGTCACCAGTCATCGTCACGCCCTTCTGAAGATCACGCCAGCCAGCCAGCCTGCCATAAGGGCGATCGCGATGGCAATCATTCCGTACCAGGCTGCGTGCTCATGCGCAAAGTCGTATATTTTCGCTTCAAGTCCAACCTTACGCACGGTCAATGGCGTTTTCTCGCTGCTGACGAGCCTGCCGTCCTTGAAAAGATGGACGGTCACCTGATAGGTCCCGGTCGGCACGTTGACCGGAAAGGGTATCGTCGAGCGGAACAGGCGACCGCGAATGATTTTTATATCGGATATGTCTTCGCTATAGAGCGCCTGGCGTTCCTTGGATCGAATAAATGCATCGCGGAATTTCAGATCCCTCTCCGCGTTACCTTGCGAGCGTGTCGTGAGATCGATCCGTCCCGATCCGATTTGCAGCTTTTCAAGGACCTGTGGCGACGCGATCTCGCTGAGCGGTTTCGACGCGGCCGTCCGGTAATAGGCCGGCGCGTCTTCGAACGTTACAGACATGCCGTTTACCCAGATGCCGGCAACCCGCTCCTTCCGGCGAATGATCTCGTCCTGCTTCGGGCCTTCGACAGTAACGACGATGTCGCCGAAGCCTTCGGTCGCGCCAAACAGGAGAAGTTCGGCGCCGGTAAACCCCGTCGAGATCGCGACTTCGCGGGTCGACAGATCGGCAACGATGCTTTGCGCATTCGCCGGTACCGGCGCGCAAAGCGCGCCTAAAACCACACTCCACCGGACCACCCATTTCGACAGCGGCGACAGGAGGCGCGACATCAGTGTGCCCCCCCGATCCCGAGCGAGTACAGGTCATCCGGCGTCGCCACGAGAGTCCAGGCGACCCGCGCGCAGACGGCGAGCACGATCAGGCCGAGTGCGATGCGCACCTCTTCGCCGCGCAACCGCGAACCGACGCGCGCGCCGATCTGCGCGCCGATCACGCTGCCGACAACCAGCAGCATGGCGAGGACGATATCGACGGTCTGGTTGTTGACCGACTGCAGAAACGTGACGTTGGCCGTCACAAAAACAATCTGGAACAGCGATGTGCCGACGACGACCGAGGTCGGCATGCCGAGCAGGTAGATCATCGCCGGGACCATAACGAAGCCCCCACCGACACCCATAATGGCCGCCAGAATGCCGACAACAACACCTACCCCGAGGGGCAACAGGGCGCTGATATACAGTTTCGAGCGCCGGAAGCGCATCTTGAATGGCAGGCCATGGAGCCAGGTGTGATGATGGAGCTTTCGCCGCGGCGCCGACGGATTGCGGCTCCGGAACCAGGCGCGCACGCTTTCGACCACCATCAGGATCCCGACAATGCCAAGGAACAGCACGTATGAAACCGCGATCACGAAATCGATCTGGCCGATCTCGCGCAGGAAGGTGAAGAGCGAGACGCCCAGCGTCGATCCGATAAAGCCGCCGATCATGAGGACGACCCCCATCCGGATGTCGACATTCCCGCGGCGCCAATGCGCCAGCGCCCCGGACACGGATGCCGCGACGACCTGATTGGCCTCCGTCCCGACCGCAACGGCGGGCGGCACCCCAATAAAAATAAGCAGCGGCGTCATCAGAAAGCCGCCACCGACACCGAACATCCCGGACAGAAAACCCACCATGCCACCGAGCCCAAGCAGCATAAGCGCGTTGAGCGACATTTCGGCGATCGGCAGGTAAATCTGCATGTTCGGATCTTATTGGATTTAGGTGATAGCGATCTTTTTGCGCGCTTCGACCCGACGGCGCAAGGGGGTTCCGGACATAGGCGTCACCTTGTCACGCATACCTATCGCCAACGGGCATCTCCGGGGTGCGCCGGCACGGAGCCCCGGCACCGGGCGGACGCGCAGTGTCAGGCCGAAATCAGCCCGACTATTTCATGTATTTCCTTCAGGATCGGATCGGCTATCGCCCGGGCGCGTTCGGCACCGTCGGCAAGAATGGCGTCGATATGGCCGGGATCGGCCATCAGCCTGCGCATCTCGTCAGAGATCGGTGCCAGCTTCTCGGTCGCGAGATCGGCAAGCGCCGGCTTGAAATCGCCGAAGCCACGCCCGCCGAATTCCCGCAGGACATCCGCCGATGTGTGATTGGACAACGCGGCGTAAATCCCGACAAGATTCGCCGCTTCCGGCCGATCCTTCAGGCCTGCCGTTTCAGAGGGAAGCGCTTCCGGATCGGTCTTCGCCCGGCGGATTTTTTTCGAGATTTCATCCGCGGTGTCGGTAAAGGTGATCCGCGACTGGTCGGACGGATCGGATTTGGACATTTTTTTCGATCCGTCGCGCAGGCTCATGACCCGGGTGGCCTCGCCGAAAATAAGCGGCTCGACGATCGGAAAAAATTCGACGCCAAAATCGTTGTTGAATTTCTGGGCAATGTCGCGCGTCAGTTCGAGATGCTGCTTCTGGTCCTCGCCGACCGGCACATGGGTCGCCTTGTATGCCATGATGTCCGCCGCCATCAGGTTCGGATAGGCATAGAGCCCGACCGAGGCGTTTTCCCGGTGCTTCCCCGCTTTTTCCTTGAACTGGGTCATGCGGTTCAGCCAGCCGAGGCGCGCGACGCAGTTGAATATCCAGGCCAGCTGGGCGTGCGCGGATACCTGGCTCTGGTTGAAGATGATGCTGCCCTTCGGATCGATGCCGGCGGCGAGGAACGCGGCCGTCACCTCCCGCGTATTGCCGACCAGGTCTTTCGGGTCCTGCCATACGGTGATCGCATGCAGGTCGACGACACAGTAAATGCATTCGTAATCGTTCTGCAGGCCGACGAAGTTCCGGATCGCGCCCAGGTAATTGCCAAGGTGAAGATTGCCGGTCGGCTGCACGCCGGAGAAAATCCGGTTCATCGCGTAATATCCCGTAATGGAAAGGCGGGCGGGTTATCGCCTCAACCCGGCGACCGGTCAAGCAGACGCTTGATATCGGAAAGACGGGCAGCGCCGAACCCGACCGCAGCACCCGCAAAGGCGACGAGGCCGATCACCACCAGAGCCGCGAGCACGAACGCGGCGAGGGCAGCATTCGTTGCCGCAATGCCGGAGAGTGCATCCTGCGCCAGCCAAAGGGCGCCGGCCATCGCGGCACTCGCAAGCAAGACCCTGGGGATGGCGCGGCGGAGACGCGCATCGACGGCAAAATCGCCGCGCCGGACAAGCAACGACGCGAGAAGGCCGGCATTGATCCACGCCGAAACAGCCGTTGCGAGCGCGATGCCGACATGTTGCAGCGGGCCCATCAGCGCGACATTGAGCACCAGATTGATGGCGACACAGAAGGCCGCAACCTTCACCGGCGTCGCCGTGTCTTCACGCGCGAAAAATCCGGGGGCCAGCACCTTAATCAGAACATAAGCGGGCAGACCCAGCGCATAGGCCGCGAGCGCCGCCGAGGTCGCCGCGGTCTCGGCCGCCCCGAATGCCCCGCGTTCGAAAAGAACCGTGACAATACGGTCCGGCATCACCATCAGCGCGGCGGCTGCGGGCACCGTCAGCAACAGGGCAAATTCGAGCGCCCGGTTCATGCTGCCCGTCGCAGCGGCTTCTTCGCCTGCCCGGATCTGACGTGACAATAGCGGCAGCAGCGCCGTGCCGACGGCCACGCCGATCACGCCCAGCGGCAGCTGGTTGACCCGGTCGGCGTAGTACAGAAACGAGACCGATCCCGAGGGCAACAGAGAGGCAATCACGACGTCTATGAGCAGGTTGATCTGCACGACACCGGCGCCGATCACGCCGGGCAGCATCAGGATCAGCAACCGCTTTACACGGGGCGTCAGCCGGGGCCGCAAAAGCCGTATCCGGAATTCAGCCCGGTGGCAGGCCACCATCAGCCAGATAAACTGCGCCGCGCCAGCAGCGGCGACACCCCAGGCGAGGGCATGGCCGGGCGTCTCCATAAACGGCGACAGGCCGAGTATGGCCGCGATCAGACAGAGATTGAGAATGATCGGCGTCGCCGCGGCGGCCGCGAACCGGCCAAGCGCGTTGAGCACGCCGCCGAGCTGCGAGACAAGCGAGATAAACAGCAGATAGGGGAAGGTAACCTGCGCCAGCTGCACGGCGAGACCGAAGCGGTAGGGATCGTCCGCAAAACCCGGCGCGAAGCCATGCATCACCCACGGCATTGCCACCTGAAGCGCGGTGACAAAGAACAGGAGGGTGACAACAAGAACCGAAAGCACTTCCTCGGCAAAACCGCGCGCCGCGTCCCGACCGCCTTCCGACATCTGCCGGGTGAAAAGCGGCACGAACGCGGCGTTGAATGCGCCTTCGGCAAACAGGCGACGGAAAAAGTTCGGCAGCTTGAAAGCGACGAAAAACGCGTCGGCCACGGGGCCGGCGCCAAGCGTGGCCGCGATCAGGATATCGCGGGCGAAGCCCAGTAGTCGGCTGATCATGGTGTACCCGCCGACAGTGGCGATAGATCGAAGCAGCGCCATAAACGCCTAGTCCTTCCCGCGTGCCGAGCGGATATGCTGTCCGTCAGGGTTCAAGGTCGGACTGAATTGCGGCATCGCAGCGGCATGGTTTATTCCGCCGCCGCTCTTGTCGCGGGGGCAGGCGCCTCGCCCCGCTTCGATACGTCATCCTGCATGACCGCGAGAAGCGCTTCGCGGATCTGGTGAAGCTTGTCCTTGTGGGTGACCTGGATGCCGAAGACGTCCTTCACGTAGAATACGTCAACCGCGGTTTCGCCGAAGGTGCTGATATGCGCCGACGCGATCTGCAGGTTCAGCGCGGTCAGCGCCCGTGTCAGATCGTAGACCAGACCGTTGCGATCGCGCCCGTTCACCTCGATGACTGTGTGCGTGCGGCTTGCATTGTTATCGATCAGAACCCGCGGCGCGACCTTGAACACCTTCATGCGACTCGGCATCCCGTCGTCTTTGCGGAGCTCCTCGCGCGGGCGAAGGCGGCCGGCAAGCGTCTGCTCGATGCGGGCGTAAAGCCGGGCCAGCTTGTCTGCGCGGTCGAACGGAGCACCGTTTTCGTCCTGGATCCAGAAAGTATCCAGCGCCATGCCATCGGTGGTGGTGAAAATCTTCGCATCGACAATATTTCCGCCGCTCAGCGCCATGGCCCCGGCAATGCGCGAAAACAGGCCGGGGTGATCGGGCGCATAAATCGTAATCTCGGTCGCGCCCTTGAACCGGTCGACACGGTTCTTGATCGTCAGCGGGGCTTCCCGCGATTCCGCCTCGTGGGCGATGCGCGCGTGCCAGGCGAGGGTATCCGGATCGAAGGACAGCCAGTAGGACGGATAGCCCCGCGCGATATGCGCCTCAACCGATTCGGCCGGCAGATCGGTCAGCAGGTCCCGCATTTCATGCTGGGCGTGCTCGATCCGGGCGCTGCGGCCCTCGGCGGAATGACCGCTGGTCAGGCTTTCTTCGGCGGCCTCGTAAAGATCGCGCAAAAGGGCCGCTTTCCAGGCATTCCACACATTCGGCCCGACGGCGCGGATATCGGCGACCGTCAGCACGAGCAGCAATCTCAGCCGTTCGACCGACTGCACGATCGCGCAGAAATCGGTGATCGTCTGCGGGTCGTTGATGTCGCGCCTGAACGCCGTGTTGCTCATCAGCAGGTGATAGCGCACCAGCCATTCGACGGTTTCGGTCTCCTCGTCGGTCAGACCGAACCGGGGACAGAGTTCGAGCGCGACCTCGGCGCCGAGTTCCGAATGATCGCCGCCACGCCCCTTGGCGATGTCGTGCAGCAGGACCGCCACGTACAGGGCCCGCCGGGACTGCACCTTGTGGATCACGTCCGTCGAGATCGGCATCTCCTCGGCATATTTGCGGTTCTCGACGCCGTGCAGGATGCCGATCGCAAACACCGTGTGCTCGTCGACCGTATACACATGGTACATGTCATGCTGCATCTGGGCGACGACGCGGCCGAAATCGGGCACGAACCGGCCGAAGACCCCGGCCTCGTTGAGCCGCCTGAGCGTCGTTTCGGGATCGATCTCCGATGTCAGCATCTCGATAAACAGCCGGTTCGCCTCGGGGTCGTCCCGGATGGTGTCGATGACGTTCAGGTTCCGCGTGATCGCCCGCAGCGCCTTCGGGTGAATATCGAGCTGCTCTGCCTGCGCGGTATGAAACAGGCGCAGGATCTTCACCGGATCGTCGATGAACTCCCGTGCTTTGGCGATATTCAGCCGGCCGCCCTCTATCTCGAACCCCTCGATCGATTTCTGAAACAGGCCGAGCGACGGCAGGCGGAATTTCGGCTTGCGCTGATGTTCTGCCTCGAGCGCCGCGCAGAAGATGCGGGTCAGATCGCCGATTTCCTTCGCGATCAGATAGTAATGCTTCATGAACCGTTCGACACCGCGCGCGCCGGCACGATCGCGGTATCCGAGAAGCTCCGCGATCTGGGGCTGCTTGTCGAAGGTCAGGCGGTCCTCGCCACGCCCGGCGAGAAAGTGAAGATGGCACCGCACGTCCCACAGAAAGCGGTGGGCACGATCGAAGCGGCTCGCCTCTTTCTTGGTCAGAACGCCACGATCGACGACGTTGGACACCTCGTCGATCTTGTAGAGATACTTCGCGATCCAGTAGAGCGTCTGCAGATCGCGGAGGCCACCCTTGCCTTCCTTGATATTCGGCTCCAGCACGTAGCGGGACCCGCCCAGCTTTTCGTGACGGGCGTCGCGCTCGGCGAGCTTTGCCTCGACGAATTCAGGCCCTGAATTTTCTGCGACCTCTGCGTAAAACCGGCGGCGCAATTCGTTATAGAGTTTCTTGTCGCCCCATAGGTATCGGGATTCCAGCATCGCCGTGCGGATGGTCAGGTCGCTGCGCGCCAGCCGGATGCATTCATCGACGGAACGGGTGGCCTGGCCTACCTTCAGCTTCAGGTCCCAGAGCATATAAAGGATGTATTCGATGACCTGTTCCTGGCGCGCCGTTTCCTTGTAGGGCAGCACGAACAGCAGATCGATATCCGAAAACGGCGCGAGTTCGCCCCGGCCGTATCCGCCGACGGCCGCAACGCACAGCCGTTCGCCTTCGGTCGGATTTGATGCCGGATAGACGTGATCGGTGGCGAAATCGTAGATCAGGCGGATGATCTGGTCGGCGAGAAACGAAAGCGCCTGCGCGACCTGTTCGCCATTGGCCTCGCCCGCATCGAAACGGCGGCGGATCTCCGTGCGCCCGTCTTCCATCGCTGCCTTCAGAAGGTCGAGGAATTCTCCACGGACCTCCTGCGGGGTAACTTTGCCGACGATAAGCTGATCGATCTCGCCGACAAGAGCCGCCCGGTCGATGATCCGGCGCTGTTTCGGAATAGATGGCATCTAAGGGTTACCAATTGTGCAGATCACGGGAATATATAACATCTGTAAAGAATATCCGAATGCGTTTGCTGGCAGGCCGCCCCGCCCGGATCCGCCCGGCATGCGGGCAGGTTCGCACATTTAACCTGTATCAAGGAAAACGTAGCGCGAAATATGCCAGAATATCCTGAATTGCCTGCCTTCCGTCACCCTGTCCGATAGTCAGGAAGAAACCCATGAAAGCGCACCCTCCCTTCAATCTCGACCGCTGGGTCGACAAGTTCCGCGATCAGCTGAAGCCGCCGGTCGGCAACAAGCTGCTGTTCGAGGAAGACGGGATGATTGCGCAGATCGTCGGCGGGCCGAACACGCGGGTCGATTTTCACGACGACCCGGTGCAGGAGTTTTTCTACCAGATCAAAGGCGACATGATTCTGAAGGTCGTCGATGACGGCGAGATCAAGGACATCCGCATCAACGAGGGCGAGGTCTTCATGCTGCCGCCCCATATGCGCCATTCGCCGCAGCGCCCGGTGCCGGGTTCCTACGGGCTGGTCGTGGAATCGCCGCGTATGGCGGGCATGCTGGACGCGTTCGAATGGTTCTGTTTCGAGTGCATGTCCTGCATTCACCGCATCGAGGTGCCGGTCCATAATATCGTCGACGACCTGCCGCCTCTGTATGAAGCGTTCTATGCCGACGAGGCAGCGCGCACCTGCGGAAATTGCGGCGCAGTGCATCCCGGCAAGGGCAAGCCGCCGCCCGGATGGGCGGATATTTAAGCCGGCGGCGCGCGTTAGCCGGCCCGGTGCCGGAACAATCGCCAGGCGACAGCCACGCACACCGCCACCGTCACCAGCAGGATGGTCGCGAGGACGTTTATCTCCGGACTGAGCCCCAGACGCACGCTGGAGAACACCACCATCGGCAGCGTGCTCGACCCCGGGCCGGACACAAAGCTCGCGACCACCAGGTCGTCCAGCGACAGGGTAAAGGCGAGCAGCCAGCCCGAGATCAGAGACGGCGCGATGAGTGGCAGGGTAACGGTCAGGAACACCATATGCGGCCGCGCACCGAGATCCAGCGCGGCCTCCTCAAGGCTGCGGTCCATCTGCGACAGCCGCACCTGCACGACGATCGCGACATAGGCAGTGGCGAAGGTAATGTGAGCAATGGCGATGGTCATCGCACTGCGACCGTCCGGCCAGCCCGTCACCTGTTGCAGCGACACGAACAGCAGAAGCAGGGACAGGCCGGTGATGACTTCCGGCATGACCAGCGGCGCGGTTGTCATCGCGGAAAACAGAAAACGGCCGCGAAAGCGACCGAAGCGGACCAGAACGATGGCGCACAGCGTTCCGAGAATCATCGCGCCCGTCGCGGACGCCGCAGCGATCTTCAGGCTTAGCAGCGCAGCGTCCAGCAGCTTGTCGTTGTTCAGGAGTGCGCTGTACCATTTGGTCGAAAAGCCGCCCCAGACGGTCACGAGGCGGGATTCGTTGAAGGAATAGACGACGAGCGACAGGATCGGGCCGTATAGAAACGCATAGCCGAGCGCCAGCGCACCGACCAGCCAGGCGGACAGGCCCCTCATTGGCCCGATGCCTCGCGCCGCAGGCGCAGATGCTCCAGCAGGGCGAGCGGCGCGACGATCAGCGCCAGTATCGCCACGGCGAGCGCAGAGGCCAGAGGCCAATCGCGGTTGCCGAAGAACTCCGTCCACAGGACCTTGCCGATCATCGCGGTTCCCGAATCACCGAGCAGTTCCGGTATCACGAATTCGCCAATGGCCGGAATGAACACCAGCAGGTAGCCGGCAACGATTCCGGGCAGCGACAACGGCAGCGTAATCGTCAGGAAAGCCCGTAACGGCCGCGCACCGAGGTCGGACGCCGCCTCCAGCAGGCTCATGTCCTGTCGTTCAAGCGCAGCGTAGAGCGGCAGCACCATGAAGGGCAGGTAGGAATAGACGATGCCGAGATGCACCGCGAAGGAGGTTTGCAGAAGCTGCACCGGCTGGTCGATCAGGCCGAGTGCCTGCAGAAAGGCGTTAATGAGCCCGTCGTTCTTGAGCAGGCCGATCCACGCGTAAACGCGGATCAGGAACGATGTCCAGAACGGCAGAATGATCGCGAGCAGCAACACCGAGCGCCAGCGCGCCGGCGCGCGCGCCATGCCGAGGGCGATCGGATAGCCGATCAGCAGGCAGGTGGCGGCAGAGGTCGCGGCGATCTGCAGCGAGCCGAACAGCGCGTCGAGATATAATCGGTCGTCGAGCAGGAAAAGGTAGTTGTCGGGCCGGGCAATCACCGTGCCCCCGCTCAACAGGGGCTCGTAGGGCGGCACGCCGAAGCGCGACCGGCTGATCGATATGCCGAAGACGATCAGGAAAGGTGCGAGAAAAAACAGCCCGAGCCACAGGAATGGAATCGCTGTAACGATTCGCCGGCCGGCGCGGCCCGCGAGCATTGCGGTTGCATTCATACGGACAGGATCATCCCGTCGCCGGGATGCCAGCTGAGACGGACGGTATCGTCCCAAGTGATAACCCGCTGGGTACGGTGATGACGGTTCGCCATGGCGACCTGGAGACGCAGCCCGCCGTCGGACTCGACATGATAGACCGACAAGTCGCCGAGATAGGCGACGTCGCGCACGATTCCGGTCAGCACGTTCATGTCATCGGAACCCGGACCGGGGCCGGCAGACCTGCCTATCGCCGCAATCTCGCACTGGATCTTTTCGGGCCGGACCATCACGGTGACCGGGGCACCGGTCCCGACCGACAGGTCCGCCGCGACGGTAACCGTCGTGCCGCCCGTGGCGAGCCGCACCCGGGCGGTGCCGCCCTCAATCGCCATGACCTCTCCGTCGAACAGGTTTGCCGCGCCGATGAAGTCGGCGACGAAGCGGGAAACGGGATTCTCGTAGACATCGCGTGGCGGCCCAATCTGGTGGATGCGGCCCCCGCGCATGACGGCGATGCGGTCCGACATGGTCATCGCCTCGTCCTGGTCATGCGTGACCAGAATAAACGTCGTGCCGATCCGATCCTGCAGGTTGACGAGTTCTAGCTGGGTTCGGGCGCGGAGTCGGCGGTCGAGGGCGCCGAGCGGCTCGTCCAGCAGCAGTATCTTCGGCCGCTTGGCAAGACCGCGGGCGAGCGCCACGCGCTGTCGCTGACCGCCCGACAGCCGATCCGGCTTGCGGTCGGCCATTTCCGAAAGGTCGACCAGCGCAAGCACCTCGCCGACCCGGTCGTTCCGCTCGGCCCGCGCCATACCTTCCTGCCTGAGGCCATAGGCGACATTCTCGCCGACCGTCATGTGGGGAAACAACGCGTAGGACTGGAAGACCATGTTCACCGGACGCTCGAACGGCGGCACGCGGGTCATATCCTCGCCGTCGATGAGGATGCGGCCGCTGTCGGGAAGCTCGAAGCCCGCGACCATGCGCAGCAGCGTGGTCTTGCCGCAGCCGGATTCGCCCAGCAACGAGAACAGTTCGCCACGGCGCACGGCGAGATCCACGCCGTCGACCGCCGCGATCGCACCGAACCGCCTGGATACACCCTCGATCACGAGGATATCGTCCGCCTCGCCGTCGCCGCCGTCATCGCGGCGTCGCGCGGAGTCAGTCATCTGCCGGTCTTGATCCTGGTCCAGGCGCGCGTCTGCATCCGTTCGTAGGACTGCGATTTCAGGGGCACGACAAACAACCTGTCACGGGTCTCGGGCGGCGGATAGACGACGGGATCTTCGAGCCGCGCGCGATCAACGAATTTTTCAGCACCCTCCACCGCGTTTGCATAACCGACCGCATTGGTGATCGGCCCGACCACATCCGGGCGCATCATGAAGTTGATGAAGGCATGCGCGTTGCGCGGATGCTTCGCGTCCGCCGGAATCGCCATGACATCGATGACCGCCTGCGCGCCTTCCTTCGGCAGGAAAACACGAATTTCCGTGCCGCGTTTCGCCTCCACCGCCCGGTCGCGCGCCTGGATCAGGTCGCCGCCATAGCCGTGCGACACGCACACGTCACCATTGGCGAGATCGTTGATATAGGAGGACGAATGGAAATATTTCACGAAGGGGCGGATTTTCTGGAGCAACGCGGCCGCTTTCTCGAGGTCGGCGCGTTTCTCGGTCGCGGGGTCAATGCCGAGATAGACATAGGCGGCGGCGAACGCCTCGCCCGGATCGTCGAGCAGCGACAGTCCGCAGGCCGAAATCTTCTCCGCCCAGGACGGGTCGAAGATCATCGCCCAGCTGGCAGTCGGCGCGCCGGGGGCGGCGGCTTCAACTTTCGCGACGTTGTATCCGATGCCGGTCCCGGCGACCATATAGGGGACCGTGTGCCCGTTGTCCGGGTCGCTGGCGGTCAGCGATTTCACGACCGAGGGCGTGAGGTTCTTCCAATTGGGCAACTGGGCGCGGTCAAGCTTCAGGTAGATACCGGATTTCACCTGCCGCGCGACGAAGGGCGAGATCGACGGGAAGACGACGTCATAGCCCGACGAGCCGGCCATCAGCTTCGCCTCGAGCATCTCA
>JAYOMI010000041.1:0-15417 GCA_038120765.1 Rhodospirillaceae bacterium | reverse complement strand
TCGTAATTCACCGCGATGCCGGTTTCTGCGGTGAACCGGGCCAGGGTATCGGCCGCGATATAGTCCGACCAGTTATAGACGTTAAGGACTTTTTCCTCGGCAGCCTGGGCCGGTACCATGAGGCCGGGCAGAACCGACAGGGTGGCGAAGACAAGTGTTGTAACGAAATTGCGCATCACAATGCCGCTTTCAGCAAGACCGGGTCCCGCTCGGCGCCATCGCAGGCGGGAAGACCGGATTACGCGATGACAATTCGTGCGAACCGCCTTTTCTGTCAACAGGTTCCCACGCCTCTCCGATAAAAAAATACACGCAACGTTCAGGCGGCGACGCGGCAGGTGTGTCAGGTCTTGCCGGACGGGTTACCGAGCATCTCCTTCAACCGGTACAGCGCCTCCATCGCCTCTCGCGGGCTCAGTTCATCCGGGTTGATTTCTCCGAGTTCTTCCTCGACCGCCGATGGCGTAGCCGTCCGGGCGGGCGGGGGAACGGTCGCCGAAAACAGGGGCAGGTCGTCGGCAAGCTGCGCCAGCGCGCCGGACTGTTCGCCCTGCTCGAGTATCCGCAGAACTTCCTGCGCACGGGCGACAACCGCGGGGGGCAGACCGGCGAGCTTGGCGACATGCACGCCGTAGGACTGGTCCGCGGCGCCGGCGATTACCTCATGCAGAAACACCACATCGCCCTCCCATTCGGTGACCCGCATGGAATGACAGGCCAGCGCGTCCAGCCTGGAGGTAAGGGTTGTCAGTTCGTGGAAATGGGTCGCGAACAGCGACCGGCAGCGATTGACGTCATGCAGGTTTTCGAGCGTCGCCCATGCGATGGACAGGCCGTCGAAGGTCGCGGTGCCGCGGCCGATTTCATCCAGGATCACGAGCGACCGGGCGGTTGCCTGGTTCAGGATCGTCGCGGTCTCCACCATCTCGACCATGAATGTGGACCGCCCCCGTGCAAGGTCATCGGCCGCGCCCACGCGGCTGAACAGACGGTCGACGATACCGATATGGGCATCATCGGCGGGGACGAACGAACCCGCCTGCGCGAGGATGGCGATCAGCGCGTTCTGGCGCAGAAAGGTCGATTTACCCGCCATGTTGGGACCGGTGACGAGCCACAACCGATGTGCTTCGGCAAGGTCGCAGTCATTGGCGACAAACCCGCCATCGCGGCCGGCAGCGAGCGCCGCCTCGACCACGGGATGCCGTCCGCCTGAAATAGAAAAGGCCGTGCTGTCATCGACACGCGGGCGTACGTAGCGGCTGTCTGCCGCGAGCGCCGCCAGCGACGCCGATACATCGAGCCGGGCAAGCGCATCGGCGGCAAGCGAAATCGCCCCGGCCCGGGCCACGGTTTCCGTCACCAGATCGTCGAACAGTTCCAGTTCCATTGCGAGCGCCCGCTCGCCTGCCTGGGCGAGCTTTCCTTCAAGCTCGCCGAGTTCGACCGTCGTAAACCGTATGGCGCTTGCAAGGGTCTGGCGGTGAATGAAAGGACTGGCCTCCCCCGTCGGCATTTTCTCGGCCTGGGCCGTCGTCACATCGATGAAATAACCGAGCACGTTGTTGTGGCGGATTTTGAGCGACGCGATCCCTGTTTCGTCCACATAACGCGCCTGCAGGGCGGCAATATGCTTGCGGCTTTCATCCCGCAGCTGGCGCAATTCATCGAAATCGGGAGCGTATCCGTCCCGGATGAAGCCGCCGTCGCGGGAAACAAGCGGCAGTTCGTCGGCCAGCGCGCGGGACAGCCGGTCGATGAGGACAGCGTGCTCGCCGATATCGGCGGCGGCCGAAGCGATGTCGGCAGACAGATCGGACGACGCTTCCAGCAGGCCCCGCAGACTGGCGGCGACCGACAACCCGTCGCGGATCGCGCCGAGATCGCGTGGCCCGCCGCGGCCGATCGTGAGGCGCGTCAGGGCGCGTTCCATATCCGGTACGGCGCGAAGGCGATCGCGCACATCCTCGCGCGCGCGGGAGGTCTCCAGGAACCAGGCGACCGCATCGTGGCGCGCCCTGATTTCTCCGGCATCGGTGAGCGGGGCGGAAAGTCGCGCGGCAAGCAGCCTGCCGCCGGCGCCGGTCACGGTGCGGTCGATCACCGACAGCAGCGAGCCATCGCGGGCGCCGGTCATGGTGCGCACCAGTTCGAGATTGCGCCGGGTCGCCGCGTCGATCTCCATCGCCTCGCCGCCGGACATCCGCCGCGGCGGCTGCAGGCGCGGCAGTTTTCCCTTTTGCGTCAGATCGACATAGGAAACTATACCGCCGCAGGCAGCGAGTTCCGCCCGGCCGAAATCGCCGAACGCATCCAGCGCCCTGACCGCAAAGATTTCCTCCAGCCGCCGGCGACCAGCCGTGCTGTCGAAACTGGAATCGGACTGCACGGCGAGCGTGTCGCGGAAATCGGCGCAGATGTCATAGAATTCGGGCTGGCCGGAAAGCCGTTCGGGCACCAGCAATTCGCCAGGCTCGATGCGCGCAAGTGCAGCCGCGAGGCCGCTTTGCTCCACCGGCTGCGAGAAAAAAGCCCCGGTCGATACGTCGAGCCACGCCAGACCGAGGGCGCCGCCCGCCTCGGCGACGGCGGCAAGGTAATTATGCCGGCGCGCGTCCAGCAGGGCGTCTTCTGTGATCGTCCCCGGCGTCACCACGCGGACGACCTCGCGCCGGACCACGGATTTGGCACCCCGCTTCTTTGCTTCCGCCGGGTCCTCGGTCTGTTCGCAGACCGCGACCCGGATGCCCTTGCGGATAAGGCGCGACAGATAGGATTCAGCGGCATGGACCGGCACCCCGCACATCGGGATATCGGCCCCCTGGTGCTTGCCGCGCCGGGTCAGTGTGATGTCGAGCGCCGCCGCCGCCTGTTCGGCATCGTCGAAGAACATCTCGTAGAAATCGCCCATCCGATAGAACAGCAGATCGTCCGGATGGGCGCGTTTGATTTCCAGATATTGCGCCATCATGGGCGTCGGCGCATCGCCGTTTGGCGCGGGCGCGTCCGCCGCATCGGCTGTTGTGTTTTCTGTGTCTGTCACGCGGCGACGTTATCACAGCCGTCTGCGCGTTCGAACAGGCTTCGGGGAATCATTTGAAATGCGGCCATTTGGCGGGGATCAGAATGGTGTGTTGGAGAGAAGCGGTTTCCTCTCTATCCTGCGGGCACGATATCCACTTACCTGAGGCCAAGATGACCAAGCGCAATTACAGCGATCTCGACAAGGATTCACTTATCATGCACCGGACGGGACGTCCGGGTAAGGTCGAGGTGGTTGCGACCAAGCCGTTGACGACGCAGCGCGATCTGGCGCTGGCCTATTCGCCGGGTGTCGCCGCCCCGTGTCTCGAAATATACGACGATCCCGATACCGCGTACGAATACACCGCCAAGGGCAATATGGTCGCGGTCATTTCCAACGGCACGGCGGTACTTGGTCTCGGTAATCTCGGCGGGCTTGCATCCAAGCCGGTGATGGAAGGCAAGGCGGTGCTGTTCAAACGCTTCGCCGACGTCGATTCCATCGATCTGGAACTCGACACGGACGACGTGGACGAATTCGTCAACTGCGTCCGCTTCCTGGGGCCGACCTTCGGTGGAATCAATCTGGAAGATATCAAGGCGCCGGAATGCTTCCTGATCGAAAGCCGACTTCGCGAACTGATGGATATTCCGGTGTTCCATGACGACCAGCACGGCACCGCAATCATTGCCGCCGCCGGTTTTATCAACGCGCTGGACCTGACCGGCCGCGATATCAAGACGACCAAGCTTGTCGTCAACGGGGCCGGTTCGGCGGGTATTGCCTGTATCGAACTGCTCAAGGCTTTCGGCATGCAACACGACAATATCCTCCTCTGCGATACCCGGGGCGTCGTCTACCAGGGCCGCGAAGAGGGCATGAACCAGTGGAAATCCGCGCATGCGGCAAAGACGGATGCGCGCACACTGGCGGAAGCGATGGAAGGCGCGGATTCATTCTTCGGCCTTTCCGTGGCCGGCGCCGTGACGAAGGACATGGTCAAATCCATGGCCAAGAATCCGATCATTTTCGCGATGGCCAATCCGGATCCCGAAATCACCCCGGAAGAAGCCCGCTCGGTCCGCGACGATGTCATCTTTGCCACCGGCCGGTCGGATTATCCGAACCAGGTGAACAACGTGCTCGGTTTCCCCTACATCTTCCGGGGTGCGCTGGATGTCCGCGCGCGGACAATCAACGATGAAATGAAGATCGCCGCGGCCAGGGCGCTGGCCGAGCTCGCGCGCGAAGACGTTCCCGATGAAGTCGCAGCCGCCTATTCCGGCAGGCGCCTGCGCTACGGGCCCGAATACATCATTCCCGTGCCTTTCGATCCGCGTCTTATTTCGGCGATCCCGCCGGCTGTCGCCCAGGCCGCCGTCGATACCGGCGTCGCCCGCAAGGCGATGCCCGATCTCGCCAGCTACAAGGTAGAACTCTCCGCCCGTCTCGACCCAACGGTCTCGATGATGCAATCGGCGCATGCCGCCGTACGCGCCAATCCGCGTCGCGTCGGGTTCGCCGAAGGCGAAGAGGAAACATCCATCCGCGCCGCAATCTCGTTTTCGCAGTCCGGTCTGGGCACACCGGTCCTCATCGGCCGGGAAGACCAGATCAAAGCCACTATCAAGCGGCTCGGTCTGACGGGCGCGAACAATATCGAGATCCAGAATGCCGCCATCTCGCGGGGCAACAAGCATTTCACTGAATATCTGTACAAGCGTCTGCAGCGGGACGGCTATCTGTATCGCGACTGCCAGCGTCTGGTGAACCAGGATCGCAACGTGTTCTCGGCCTGCATGCTGGTGCATGGCGACATTGATGCGATGATAACCGGACTGTCCCGGAGCTATTCGGTCAGCCACGACAATATCCGCCTCGCCATCGACCCGATGCCGGGCGCCGAGGTCTTCGGCATGTCGATGGTCACGTCGCGCGGCCAGACCGTCTTTATCGCCGACACCACGATCAACGAACGCCCGACCGGCGAACAGCTGGCGCAGATCGCCCGCCAATGTGCCGCCGAAGCCCGCGCGCACGGCCACGAACCGCGCGTCGCCTTCCTGTCGCATGCGACGTTCGGGAACCCCCCGGGCGCGCTGGCAACCCAGGTCCGTGACGCGGTCGCGATTCTCGACGCCGGCGATGCCGACTTCGAGTATGACGGCGAAATGTCGCCGGATGTCGCGCTGGACATGAACCTGCGCGCCGTATTCCCGTTCTGCCGCCTGACCGGGCCTGCGAACATTCTCATCATGCCCGGCCTCCATGCTGCGGCGATTTCGTCCCAGATACTCCAGAAACTGGGCGGCGGCACCGTGATCGGCCCACTGCTGACAGGGCTAAGCCGCGCGGTCCAGATCGTTCCGATCAACGCGAACGACGCCGAATTGGTCAACTTTGCCACGATGGCCGCGCATGATTCGCTGGTGATCGCGGCGCATAAAGGAAAGAAACCCGCATCTTCCGCGCCGAAGGCAGCCACGAAGAAAAAGCGCGCGCCCAGAACCTAGTGGACCATGATCCCGGTCTGATCCGGGAGGAGACAACAGGAGCCTATGGAACAACCGCGAATTCCGTTCGGCCGGCTGGCGACCCTGACGATCCTGGCGTCGTTGCCGCCGACGATCGTGCTTGGGGCGCTCGCCATGACGTCGCGGCTGGACTGGCATGTCGCAGCCGGATCGGTTGCCGTCAGCATGCTTATGATAGGCTGGATGGTGCGGCGCGGACTGGGCGACGTATACCGGATCCTGGAATTCTCGGAGACGCTCGCCCGGGACGGCGAGGGCGATCTGCCGGCCCGGGATATGAGCGGGCTGTTTCCGGAATTCACCGAAGCGGTGACCCGGCTGCAACAGGCATGGGGACGGGACCGGGGGCTGCTCGGCGCCCGTGCAAGCTCGGCGGAGACAATCCTCGAGAGCCTGCCGCAACCCCTGATTCTGCTTAACAAAAATCGCCAGATCGTTCGTGCGACTGCGGGCGCTCAGAAGCTATTCGGCAATACAGCGGCGGGCCGTGATTTTTCGTCCCTGATCCGGACACCGAAAATACTCGATGCCGTCGACGAGGTTCTGGCCGGCGACCGGGACCAGCTCATCGAATTCGATATCGAGTTCCCGTCAATGATGTCTGTCAGCGCCCAGATCCAGCGGCTCAGCGCCCCTGCCGCCGACGGCTCGGTGCTGGTGATCACGCTTTTCGATGTCACCGAAATCAAGAAGGTTCAGAAGATGCGGACCGATTTCGTGGCCAATGCCAGTCACGAACTGCGCACGCCCCTGTCGGTGCTCAGCGGCAGCATCAAAACCCTTCAGGGGCCTGCGCGCGGCGATCTGGAAGGGCAGGCCAAATTCCTCGCCATGATGGAACAGCATACAACGCGGATGACACGCCTGATCGACGACCTGCTGTCGCTCTCGAGGATCGAACTGAGTGCCAGCATGGTGCCGGAAGGAACGGTGGACGTGTTTAGCGTCCTGTCGAATATCGTGGTCATGCTCGAGGTGCCTGCGGCGCGGCGCAACATCCGGCTTGAGCTGGAACCCGGGCTGGGCATCCGCCATATTACCGGCGATGAGGTTGAAATATCCCAGCTTTTCCAGAATCTTATCGACAATGCGATTAAATACAGCAACGAAAACACGACCGTCCATGTCCGCCTTCGCGAGACCATGAGGCCCGCATCGACAGGCGGCCGCAGCGAGATTCAGTATGTTGAGGTCTCGGTTACGGACGAAGGACCCGGCATACCCTCAGAGCATATCCCGCGGTTGACCGAGCGTTTTTACCGGGTCGATACGGCGCGCTCCCGCGAGATGGGCGGCACGGGACTGGGTCTCGCCATCGTCAAACATATTGTCGGCCGACATCGCGGCGTACTGGATATCCATTCCGTTGAAGGCGAGGGCACAACTTTCACGGTTTTTCTCCCGGTTTCCCAGGGAAAAGCGATCTAGACGAGAAAATTTCAGCGCCGCCAGAAATCGTGCGGGTTTTCGCGGTTGTTCCCGCATCGTCACATAACTGTCACATAACATACATAAATTGGTCTCCAGGCCTGAATAGCCTTGCTACCGCCGGAGTTTTCCGGTGACCATCGGTTCGAGAGTAATGACCGGCGGTCGCTTCAAACCGCGAGAATATGGCGCGAAAGATTGCGCTGCGTTCCAGAACAGACCGAAAGCCGCACATGTCACCGTCATTCCTCCTGCTTACGCTCCTCGCACTCAGCGTTTTCGGCTTCTATTTCGGACGGGCGCGGGCATCGGCGCTGGTATCGGGCAAGGTCCAGCAGCTGCATTCGCGACCGAATTATTACGGCGTCTATACGGCCCTGTGGTGCGTCATCCCGGCAATTCTGATCGCCATTGTCTGGCTGACCTTCCAGCCGAGCATCACCCAGAGCCTTGTCATTTCAGCGCTGCCACAGGAATTGCAATCGCTGCCCGCAGACCGGCTGGGCCTGCTGCTGAACGACATCCACAATCTAGCAGACGGCAATATCGTCAGCCGAAATGCCGATCCGGCGATGATCGCCGCCGCGGAAAGTCTGAATAATTTCAGGGCGATCGGCAACGGCGCGCTGTTTGTCGTCGCGCTTGTCGCAGCCATTGCCGGCACATTGTTTGCACGCGCCCGCCTGTCGCCCAGGTTGCGGGCCCGAAATCAGGTCGAACAGGCGATCAAGATTTTCCTGATGGCCTGTTCGCTGATCGCGATCGTGACGACGATCGGCATCGTCCTGTCGCTCGTGTTCGAATCCGTGCGCTTCTTCGCAAAGATTTCGATTGTGGAATTCCTTTTCGGTACCGAATGGAGCCCACAGACAGCCCTGCGCGCCGATCAGGTCGGCGCAAGCGGCGCATTCGGAGCGATACCGCTGATCGCCGGTACGCTGCTGATCACGGCGATCGCGATGATCATCGCGGTTCCGATCGGACTGTTTTCCGCAATTTATCTGTCGGACTATGCCAGCCCAAAAGTCCGCGGCTACATCAAGCCGATGCTCGAGATACTCGCCGGCATCCCGACCGTGGTTTATGGCTTTTTCGCGGCGCTGACGGTTGCCCCCTATATCCGCGATCTGGGTGCTTCCCTCGGGCTGGATGTCGCTTCGGAAAGCGCGCTGGCGGCAGGGCTTGTCATGGGCATCATGATTGTGCCGTTTATCTCCTCGCTTTCGGATGACGTGATCAACGCCGTGCCGCAATCCCTCCGTGACGGCTCCTACGCCATGGGCGCAACGCAGTCGGAAACGATAAAGAAAGTCATCCTGCCGGCGGCGCTGCCCGGCATTTTCGCCGCCTGCCTGCTGGCAGTGAGCCGGGCCATCGGCGAAACGATGATCGTCGTTATGGCCGCAGGCCTTGCCGCGAACCTGACCGCAAACCCTTTCGAGGCGGTCACGACCGTCACCGTCCAGATCGTCACCCTGCTGGTAGGCGATCAGGAATTCGACAGCGCCAAGACCCTGGCTGCGTTTGCCCTCGGGCTGCTGCTGTTCTGCATCACCCTGACCATGAACGTCATCGCATTACATGTTGTGCGGAAATACAGAGAGCAATATGACTGATATTTCGCGATCCGACGCCGTTTCCGGACAATCCACAATGACCACAGATTCCGACCGCGCCCGAAACATCAAAAAGCGTTACGCATCCGAGCGCCGCTTCAAGTTTTACGGAATGCTGGCCATCTCGCTCGCGCTGGGTGCACTTGCCTGGCTGGTCATCAGCATCACGTCCCAGGGCTATACCGCATTCGTCCAGACCAAGATCGAGCTTGAGATCTATTTCGATCCGCAGTTGATCGATCCGTCCGGAACCCGCGATGCGGCGACGCTCGGCAAGGCGAATTACGCGGCGCTCTACCGGAATGCCATCCGGGACCGGTTTCCCGACGTCACCTCCCGCCGCGACCGGCGCGATCTTGCCCGCCTGATCAGTTCCGGCGCGGACCTCGAACTGCGCGACATGGTGCTGTCCGACCCATCGATTATCGGCAAACGGACGACGGTCTGGCTGACCGCTTCGGACGAGGTCGACCAGTTCCACAAGGGCGCCTTTACACGCGAGCTGCCGGAATCCCAGCGACAGTTCAAGGACAAGCATATCGACTGGTACGACCAGCTTGCCGGGAACGGTGCGGTCGCCGCGAAATTCAACACCACGCTGTTCACCGCCGGCACGTCCCGCGAGCCCGAACTGGCCGGCATCTGGGGGGCAATCGTCGGGTCTTTCTGGACGATGATGGTAACGTTATTGCTCAGTTTCCCTATCGGCGTTTCCACCGCCGTTTACCTGCAGGAATTCGCGCCGAAGAACCGCTGGACCGACCTGATCGAAGTGAACATCAATAATCTGGCGGCCGTTCCGTCGATTGTTTTCGGTCTTCTCGGGCTTGCCGTGTTCCTGAATTTCTTCGGCCTGCCGCGCTCCGCGCCGCTTGTCGGCGGTATGGTGCTGGCGCTGATGACCCTGCCGACGATCATAATCGCGACGCGCGCCGCGCTCAGCGCAGTGCCGCCGTCGATACGCGAGGCCGCCCTCGGGGTCGGCGCGTCCAAACAGCAGATGGTGATGCACCACGTGCTGCCGCTGGCACTGCCCGGCATCATGACGGGCACGATCATCGGCATGGCCCAGGCGCTGGGCGAAACCGCGCCCCTGCTGATGATCGGCATGGTAGCCTTTATCGTCGACATTCCCGGCGGCCCGATGAGCGCATCGACCGTACTGCCGGTTCAGATATTCCTGTGGAGCGATCTGCCGGAAAGAGCCTTCGTGGAACGGACGAGTGCGGCCATTCTGGTGCTGCTCGCCTTCCTGATTCTCATGAACTTGATCGCCGTGCTGCTCCGCAAACGTTTCGAGCGGCGCTGGTAGATACCATTTAGAACAAGGACACCGAAATGGATACCGCGGTAATAGAACCCAAATCGACTGGCAGCGAGGCCGAGGGCGGCGTCATTGACGACCGGGGCGAGCCGATGGAGAACGCCAAGATTGTGGCGCGCGACGTCAATGTTTTCTATGGCGAAAAACAGGCGCTGTTCGGCGTCAATCTGGACATACCGGAAAACCAGGTCACCGCCCTGATCGGGCCTTCCGGCTGCGGCAAGTCGACTTTCCTGCGCTGCCTGAACCGCATGAACGACGTCATCGATATCTGCCGCGTCGAAGGGAAAATCGAGATCGAGGGACGGGACGTCTACGATCCGGATCTCGACGTGGTTCAGCTGCGCGCCCGGGTCGGCATGGTTTTCCAGAAACCCAATCCGTTCCCAAAATCGATATACGACAACATCGCCTATGGTCCGCGGATACACGGCACTGTCACCAGCAAGGCGGAGCTCGACGAAATCGTCCGCTCTAGCCTTGAAAAATCCGGCCTTCTGAAAGAGGTAGAGGACCGGCTGGACGAACCGGGGACAAGTCTTTCCGGCGGCCAGCAGCAGCGCCTCTGTATTGCGCGCGCCATCGCCGTCAGTCCCGATGTCATCCTAATGGACGAGCCATGCTCGGCGCTGGATCCGATCGCGACCGCACGTATCGAGGAACTGATAGAAAATCTGCGCGAACGCTATACGATCGTCATCGTCACGCATTCGATGCAGCAGGCCGCACGCGTGTCTCAACGCACCGCGTTTTTCCATCTTGGTACCCTGGTGGAGGTGGATGATACCGAGCAGATGTTTACGAATCCCCGTGACGAGCGGACCCAGGGCTATATCACCGGCCGTTACGGCTGAACCGATTTTGGAAGGAAGAGCCAACGATGGCTGTTAAACCGCAGGCAGGCGACCACATCGTCAAATCCTATGACGAGGAACTCGAACACCTGAACAACGACATCATCAAGATGGGCGGACTGACCGAGGCGCAGATCGCGCGCTCGATCGAATCCGTCGTCCGGCGCGATCCGGAACTCGCCACCCGCGTCATCGCCGACGATGAGCTTGTTGATGAACTTAACTACCAGATCGATATTCAGACGACACGGCTTCTTGCCTTGCGCCAACCAATGGCGCTAGATCTCCGCCACATCGTTGCCGCACTGAAAATCTCGGCCGATCTCGAACGCATCGCGGATTACGCAGCCAATATTTCCAAACGCGCAATCACGCTGGCCGGCGCCGCCCCAGTGCCGCCCGTACATTCAATCCCGCGGATGAGCAGGATGGCCCAACAGATGGTCAAGGAAGTTCTCGACGCCTATATCGCGCGGGATGTCGACAAGGCTGTCAGCGTCTGGCATTCGGACGAGACGCTGGACAAAATGTACACCAGCCTTTTCCGCGAGGCGCTGACCTATATGATCGAGGACCCGCGCAGCATTTCGATGTGCACCCATCTGCTGTTTATCGCAAAAAACATCGAGCGGATCGGAGACCACGTCACCAATATCGCGGAAACGATCTATTTTCTGGTCCATGGCGACCGGATGCGCGAAACCCGGCCCAAGGGCAGTGGAGACGTTGAAAACCTGAACATGTCGTTCACGCATGACAACAAAGGGGATGCAAAAGAATGACCCCGGTAATCCTGATCGTCGAGGACGAAGCCGACCTCGTCGAACTGCTGCGATACAATCTTGAACGCGAAGGATACGAGGTCCTTGCGACACCGAGCGGCGAGGAAGCCCTGCTGATCGTCGATGAGCGTCATGTCGATCTGATGTTGCTCGACTGGATGCTGCCGCACATGTCCGGCATAGAAGTCTGCCGGCAGCTGCGCCGCAAACCCGAAAGCCGCGCCCTGCCGGTCATCATGCTGACGGCCCGCGGCGAACAGGCGGACCGTGTGCGCGGGCTCGATACCGGCGCCGATGACTACGTCACCAAGCCCTTCGCGCCGGAAGAGCTGATCGCGCGCATCCATGCGGTCATGCGCCGCGCCCGCCCGGCCCTGTCGGAAGAACGCCTGATTTATGGCGATATCGAAATGAACCTGTCGGAGCACAAGGTCGCCCGCAGCTACCGGTCCGTGGTTCTGGGGCCGACGGAGTTCCGTCTGCTGCGCCACTTCATGGAGCACCCGGGCCGCGTGTTCTCCCGCGACCAGCTTATTGATTCAGTCTGGGGTCACGGTATCTATATCGATTCCCGCACCGTGGATGTTCATATCCGCCGGCTGCGCAAGGCGCTGAACGGCAAAGGGGAACAGGATGTTATCCGCACCGTGCGGTCTGCCGGGTATGCGCTGGACGCCGAGGCCGCCATCGCCTGATTGCTACCGGCGACGCGGCTCTATCGAGGGCATTAACCGAACAAGAAGCCATAGCAGCGCGATCGCCGGGACCGACATCGCGCCGACGCCGATGAAAAACAGCGTCCAGTCGCCGCCGAGTGCGTCGACCGCCCAGCCAGAAACAGAGCCGAGCTGGATACGCGCAAAATTGCCGAGCGACGCCAGCAGCGCATACTGGGTCGCCGTAAATGCGACATTGCACAGCCCGGACAGGTAGGCGACAAAGGCTGTCGTCGCCATGCCGCCGGTCAGATTGTCAAAAAACACCACCGTCGCCAGCAGGGTGAAATCCTTGCCGCTGGCCGCCAGCAGGGCGAAGGCGAGATTGGTGACCATCATCAGAACCGCGCCCAGGAACATCGCCCGCATGACGCCGAGGCGGATACATACCCATCCGCCGACCGCCACGCCGAGCAGGGTCGCCGCAAGGCCGACGGTCTTGGTGTAATTGGCGATCTCGATCTTGGTGAAACCGAGATCGACGTAGAACACGCCGGCCATCCGCCCGAGCATCGCATCGCCGAACTTGTAGAAAACAATCACCGCCAGCACGAGAACCGCCATCCAGCCGAGCCGCGCGAAAAAATCCTGCAGAGGGGCCACAGCCGCCCGCCGCAGCCAGTCCGCCGCGTTCCGCGCGGGCGCCGTCAGTTCAGGCGGATGCACGGGCTCCCGTGCAAGGATAGTGGCAACGGATATGACGCCGATGACCGCCGCCGCGGCGATATACGCTGCCGCCCAACCGCCGGCCGCCGCCACGTAAAGCGCGCCGGCGCCGGTCAGGAACGCGCCGCTGTGCCAGCCGTAAATGGCGATCGCCGCACCGGCGCCGTATTCGTCCGGCTTCAGGATTTCGACGCGGTAGGCATCGATTGCGACATCCTGGGTCGCCGACAGAAAGGAGACGAGGAGCGCGCATAATGCGAGGAAGCCGGCGGCGGTTTTCGGATCCTGCGCACCCATCGCGATCACGACCGGCACCAGCAGAATCTGGCAGCCGAATATCCACGAGCGGCGCTGTCCCAGCCACCGGTAAAGCCCCGGCATCCGCGCCCGGTCGACCAGCGGCGCCCACAGGAAATTGATGGCATAGGGTGTCGCCACCGCACCGATGATCCCGATCGACGTGCGGGACACGCCCTCTTCGCGCAGCCAGATTGACAGCGTCGCGAACACGAGCGAAGACGGCAGGCCGCTTGCCAAGCCGAAAAAGAAAATTGTTCTGAAACGCGGATCGCGCAACCGCGCCGTCCACGGCACCTTCGGGGAATCCGCCATATACGGATTCTAGACGGCTGCAGGGCGGTTTGACCAGAATTGTCTGAGCGGCGGAACGGTAATGCAGAGCGGCAATACAGGGGCCCGATTACCGGGCGCGATCGCCCGCAATAAAGAACCCGGTTCCCAAATTACCAATATCCTACCCGGATCAGGGTATGTTAGCGTTACTGTGTTGAAGAAGACCAGACGCGTCCACCAATAATGCGAACCATCGCAGATAAATCAAACGCTTGGATACGGGAGAACTTCGATGAATAAACTTTCTATATTTTCGACTGCAATGGCGGCGACTTTGGCCGCCGGCCTCGCCATCACACCGGCGCAGGCGCAAAAAACCTACACCATGAAAAACAGAAACGTCAAGGAAAACCATTACAATCACATGCATGCCAAATGGCTGAAAAAGGAAATCGAAGCCAAATCCGCAGGCCGCATCAAGGTCGGGGTTTTCCCGGCGGCACAGCTCGGCAAAATCCCGCGCCAGATCGAGGGCATCCAGCTTGGCACGCAGGAAGCGTTCAATATTCCGCCGGGTTTCTTTATCGGCATCAACCGCGCGTTCATGGTCACCGACGCGCCCGGGCTTTTCACCGATGAAGCGCACCAGTACCGCGCCGTGAACCACGAACCGTTCCGCGAAAAATTCCTGAATCTGGCGGAAAAGCAGGGTATCGTGGGCGGGTCGATCTGGTCCTGCGGTAGTACTTCCGTCAACACCGTCAAGCCGTTCCGTACACTCGCGGACATCAAGGGCCTGAAAATCCGCGTCCTGGCGACCCCGCTGGAACGCGCGGTGATGGAGAAAATGGGCGCCACCGGCGTGCCGATGCCGTATTCGGAGGTCCTTCCCGGCATGCAACGCGGCACCATTGACGGGGTGCGGACAGGCATCATCGTGATGTACCCGTCGAAGTTCTACACGGTCGCGAAATACGTGAACCTGATCGGTACCGCCCATATTGCCTGCGCCCAGTTCCTCAGCAAGGCCTGGCTGAAAACGCTGCCCGACGATCTGCGGGAGATCGTCATGCAGGCCGAGCGAGACGTGACCCCGCTTGTCGGCAAATGGGGCGAAGACATGACGCGTGCGGCCGAAAAGGCGTGGGAAAAAGTAGGCGAGGTCTCCCGTCTGTCCGATGAGGAACGCAACGACCTGATCAGGCGCGTCGCCCCCATCGGCGACGAGATCCTCGGCAACGACCCGCGGACGAGCGAAATGTTCGCCCTGCTGAAACAAGCCGCCGCATCAACACGTCAATAGCGCGCGCCGGCAAATGGGCGCGCCCGCTGCACACGCAAACAGCGGGCGCGCTCCACTCAATGCCCCTAAATTCCGACCTGACCCGCGTCTGGCGGTGTTTGCAGAGTTCTGCTCCCCTGTGATAGCCTTTTGGAGATAAGCATGCGGACGGGGAAAACCTCGCCGTTTAACAGGGACCCTTCAACACTGAACAGGAGACTATCTATGAAACGACTTCTCGTCGCTTCCGCCGCGCTGGCGGCAGCGTCTGCACTGGCTATCGCGCCGGCGCAGGCCCAGAAAACGATCAACATGAAAATCGGCATGGTGACGATCAACGATTCGAACCATTTCGCGGCCAACTGGCAGAAGAAATATATTGAGGAACAATCCGGCGGCCGCATCAAGGTCGGCGTTTTCCCGGCAGCCCAGTTAGGCAAAATTCCCCGCCAAATCGAGGGCATCCAGCTCGGCACACAGGAAGCGTTCAACATTCCGCCCGGATTCTTCATCGGCATCGACAAACGCTTCATGGTCACCGACGCCCCCGGTATGTTCACTGACGAGAATCATGCGACCCGGGCCATAAATGTGCCCGAGTTCTATAATAAATTCAC
>JAYOMI010000040.1:29617-30471 GCA_038120765.1 Rhodospirillaceae bacterium | reverse complement strand
TTCAAAATCCCCCGGTGGCAACACCTTGGGAGTTCGAGTCTCCCCGCTCGTACCATCGTTAAATCGGGGTAATCTGTTCGGCAGATACGCTCATTAAAAAGGGGCCGGCCCGTTTCCGGGCCGACCCCTTTTTTCAGCTGAAAACCCGGTTCTGCAAATCTGCTGACCGATCAGGCCGCAGCCGCCTCTTCCGCCGCGTGGGCGGCCTTGACGCTGTCGCGCGCGCAGCAGCGCTCGTAATAGGCGGCGACGTTCGGATAGGCAGACAGGTCGACCTTCGCCGGTTTGGTCCAGTTCAGGATCGCCGCGGCATAGCAGTCGGCGGCGGAGAACTTGTCGCCCATCAGGTAATCCTTGCCTTCAAGCTCGGCGTTCATGTAGCTCAGGCGCGCACCCAGCCGCTTGCGGGCGATTTCCCGGTAATCGTCCGGGATGCCCGGCAGGAAGATCGGCGGCAGGTTCTTGTGCAGCTCGGAGCCGATGAAGCTCAGCCAGTCCATCAGCTTGTACCGCTCCGGCGTGCCGGCGGCCGGGATCAGGCCTTTTTCGGGATGCTTGTCGGCGAGATACTGGATGATCACGCCGCACTCGCTGAGCCCGGTGCCGTCCTCCATTTCCACGTAAGGCACGTAGCCTTTCGGGTTGTGGGTCCTGAAGTCGGACCCGTCGCCGAGCTTCTTTTCCATCAGATTGACGGCGACCAGTTCGGGTTCGATGTCGAGCTCGCGCATCGCGATATGGGGGGCGAAAGAGCAGGTGCCCTTGGTGTAATACAGTTTCATTCAGCGTCTCCGATAGGGGTTTAGTGGGGGCGGTTATTCCATGCGGTACTTTTGCGCTTGGCGCCGCTGCGG
>JAYOMI010000040.1:10724-29607 GCA_038120765.1 Rhodospirillaceae bacterium | reverse complement strand
CTAGCTGAAACAGTCGCCGCCGTTTACCGCCACGTACTGGCCGGTCATGAAATCGCTGTCCGGCGACGCCAGGAACACGCAGGCGCCGGTCAGGTCTTCGGGAACCTGTTCGCGTTTGAATGCGCGGGCGTTGATGACAAGGTTTTTGTCGTGGTCGCCCTCGGGCCCCCAGGACTCGACCGCTTCGCTCATGGTCAGGCCGGGGGCGAGCGTGTTGACGCAGATATTGTGATCGCCGACCTCGTTGGCGAGCGAGCGGGTAAAGGCGAAGACGCTGCCTTTCGACGTCACGTAATGCAGCATGAACGGCACGCCTTTGAGGATCGTGTCGGAGCCGACATTGACGATCTTGCCGTATTTCTGCGGCCGGAAGACTTTGACGGCGGCACGGCACATCAGCAGCATGCCGCGCACGTTGACCGCCTGCACCCGGTCCCACAGATCGATATCGATCTCGTCGAAAGGCTGCGGCTTCAGGGTGCCGAACATGGCGGCATTATTGACCAGGATGTGCAGCCCGCCGAATTTCGCAACCACGTCGTCGACCAGCTTCAGGCACGCAGCCTCGTTGCTGATATCGGTCTCGAAGGCAGCAATTTCGGCCCCCGGTATTTCCCTGGCGATGTTTTCCGCCGCCGCCGTGCCGTCGAGGATGTCCACAAGGGCGACCTTCGCGCCCTCCCGGGCCAGCGCCATGGCGTAATGGGCTCCGATGCCCTGCGCCGCGCCGGTGACAATGGCGACCTTTCCGTCGAGTTTTGGCATGATCTTCTCCCTGATGACTGGCCGTTCCGGCCATTTTGATTGATTTAGACATGCCACGATTCCCGACAATGCGCAAAGGGCTCCGATCGCTTTCAGTCCGGTTTTGGATGTAGGTGCCGCCTGTTCATGGCCGGAATGACTTTCTATGCTGCAGGGAATCAGGAATTGCCCGGAAGAAGCGCCCATGATCGACCCCAAGCTGTTCAAGTTCGATACGCTCGGCCTTCATGCCGGCCAGCAGCCCGACCCGGCAACCGGGGCGCGGGCAACGCCGATCTATCAGACCACGTCCTATGTTTTCAGGGATACGGATCACGCGGCATCGCTGTTCAATCTGGAACGGGCGGGGCACATCTATTCCCGGATATCGAACCCGACGGTCGCGGTGCTGGAGGAACGCATCGCCGCGCTCGAGGGCGGTGTCGGCGCGGTGGCGACTGCATCCGGGCAGGCGGCTTTGCATCTCGCCATTGTGACACTGATGGGGCAGGGCGGGCATATCTTGTCGTCGGCGTCGATCTATGGCGGCAGCCACAACATGTTCTACCACACGCTGCCGCGCTTCGGGATCACGGCGACTTTTGTCGATCCGCGCGACCCGGACGCGTTTGCAAAGGCAATCACGCCCGACACCCGCCTCGTTTTCGGCGAGACGCTGGGCAACCCGGGGCTGGAGGTCATGAACCTGCCGAAGATATCGGAGATCGCGCACGATGCCGGCATTCCCCTGATGATCGACAACACCTTCGCGACGCCCTATCTGTGCCGCCCGTTCGAACACGGCGTCGATATCGTCATGCATTCGGCCACCAAGTTTCTCGGAGGGCATGGCACGTCTATCGCGGGGCTTCTTGTGGATTCCGGGAATTTCGACTGGGAGGCATCGGGCAGGTTTCCGACCCTGACCGAGTCTTACGAAGGCTATCACGGTCTCGACTTCGCCGAGGAATTCGGCCCTGCCGCCTTCATCATGCGCGCCCGGGCGGAAGGCCTGCGCGATTTCGGCGCGACCCTCAGCCCGACAAACGCGTTTTACATCCTGCAGGGGGTCGAGACCCTGCACGTGCGGATGGAGCGCCATGTTTCCAATGCGCGAAAGGTGGTGGAATTTCTGGGCAACCACGATGCTGTCGACTGGGTGACCTGGCCGGAGCTCGACGATCACCCCGACAAGGCGCTCGCGGCAAAGCTGCTGCCTAAGGGACCGGGGGCGATCTTTTCCTTCGGCATCAGGGGCGGTCGGGAAGCAGGGCGCGTCTTCATCGAAAAGCTTGGCCTGTTCTCGCATCTGGCGAATGTCGGCGATGCGAAATCGCTGGTCATTCACCCGGCATCGACCACCCACCAGCAGATGGATGCTGCCGCGCTGAAGGCCGCCGGTATCGGCGAGGAACTGGTGCGGCTGTCGGTCGGCATGGAAGACGCGGACGATCTGCTCGCCGACCTTGACCAGGCGCTGAAGGCGGCCATGCGCGCGACCCAGAAAAAGGACGGCGCCTGATGGAATTGCAGGTAGACGGCCGAAAGGTCTTCGCGGCGACCGGCGGCAAGCCGTTCGATGCGTCCCGTCCCGTCGTCATATTCGTCCATGGCGCCGGCATGGACCATACCGTCTGGGCGTTGCAGACCCGCTGGTTCGCCTGGCACGGACGGTCGGTGCTGGCGATCGACCTGCCCGGCCATGGCAAGTCGGACGGACCCGCGCTCGAAAGTATCGATGATATCGGGGCGTGGCTGATCCGCCTTGTTGAGGCGTCGGGTGCGCCGTCCGCGTCACTGGTCGGCCATTCGATGGGATCGCTCGCGTCGCTCTCGGCGGGCGCGACCGGCGGGGACCGCGTCGCGTCGCTGGCTCTGTTGGGGGTGGGTGCCGAGATGCCGGTCCATCCGGACCTGCTGGCCGCCGCCAGATCGAACGACCCGGCGGCCCGGGACCTGATCGTGTCCTGGGGCTTCGGCAAACCCGCCCATTTCGGCCTGAACCGCGCCCCCGGTCTGTGGATGCAGGGCGGCGGGCGGGCGCTGCTGGCGCACGGCCCCGACGGCGTTCTCGGAATCGATCTGGCGGCCTGCGATGCCTATAAGGTTGCGCTGGACGCTGCGGCGAAGGTTACCTGCCCGACGCTCCTTGTCTGTGGAAGCCGGGACATGATGACCCCGCCGAGGGCCGCCGCGCCGCTTGGCGGGGCGGTCGCCGGATCGCGCACCGTGGTGATCGACGGCGCCGGCCACATGATGATGATCGAAAAACCGGACGAGACACTCGACGCGCTTATTCCCGCGCTTTAGCCGGCGGCGGGGCGGCATTCGCATCACCCGTCATCGCATCGGCCGCCGCACGCCCCACTGAAAGCAGTTCAGGGCGCTTTTCCCGGACCGGCTTTCATGCTGCCCCGGAAGCGCCGACCGGCTCCGCGTCCCGCCGACCGGCCCGGGCCCCCGCCGCCGTTTTCCTCGCGGGCGAGACAACGTCTGAAGGCGGGCAGATGATTGTCCCGCGAAGCCGCCTGCAGCCGTTCAAGGACGTGTACGACGTCGGGATCGCTCACATTGGCAAGCAGCCGTTCATACATTTCGGCGTTTTCAATTTCGCCCTGCACGGCAGCCCGGCAGGCTTCGGCAAGGCTCGACGGCGCCGCCACGTTACCCGCCCATGGATCGTCCGGCGGCGTGAGCCCGAACGTCTCGTAGAGTGAACAGAGCGCTGAAATATGGCGTCCTTCGGACTCCACTATATTGATGAACGGCCGGACCTGGCCGAATGTTTCGATCACCTTCCGGTATGTTGCGCGGGCCTTGTATTCATCGTCCAGCGCTTCGTCCATGGCGGCGCGCTTGGCGGAATCCATGGTCAGCCGGTCACTTTTTCTTCATGGGCAGCGATGTCGCCGTCCTTGAACAGGTATTCCTTCAGTTCCCTGTCGAAATCCGCGCTGTTACGGCGAATCCATTCGAGGATCATCGATGCGTGTTCGATTTCCTCGCGCATGTTGTGCAGCAGGATGTCCTTGAGCGCCGGGTCCTCGCAATCGTCGGCCCGCTGACGGTACCAGTCGGTTGCTTCCAGCTCTTCCATCAGGGAGACGATCGCCTGGTGCATCGAGATGGTTTCGGTCGTGAGCCGTTCGCGTGGGGCATGCAGTGAATCGCTCGACATTTTTTTCTCCTGATCTGAGGTTTTCTAGTTGTCCGGCAGTCCATGCACATGAACGTCATGTGCCGTGTGCTTTGAGAGAATTTTTTTCGCCCGGTCTTCATGCGCGGCATCGCGGGTGCGGACCCAGAGCAGAAGCCCGCCGCGATCGAGCTGCTGCTGCAGGTACTCGGCATGATGCCGTTCAAGAAAGCTGGAAAGGCCGATCCCTGCCATGCCGCCGGTCGCGCCCCCAATTGCAGCAGCCGTGTATGCAGCAGCGAGAGCGCCGCCGGATGCAACGACGGCGCCGGCCACGGATACGGCGCCGATAATGAGCAGCGCACCGATCAGCGCCCCCTCCGCATCGCCGATCGCTTCGGTCGATACAAAGGCCGTTGTGGGGACTTCTGCATCGTCCTCCAGCTCGGCGACCTTCTTGTAGCGGTGGCCGAGTTTCTTCTCGACAGTGTCGACCCCGGCGAGGACGCTTATCTCCGCCCTATCGAAGCCCGATGACTGCAATTCATCTATTGCCGCTTCCAGCGAGTCGGCGTTGTCGAATACGCCTACAGCCTCTCGGACGTCTGTCATTTCGGACCCCATCGGTTACGGTAGCGTGGATATTGGGCCATCGGCATGTGACCGGCATTTACCGAGATCAATACCGTCGGTGACCGTATATTCCGATCACCTTTTGCGGCGGTATGTCAGCGTTCTTTCAGGCTGTGGATATAGGCAATCACGCTGTCGATCTCGGCCTCGCTCAGGATCAGGTCGGGCATGTTCCTGTGGGGGGATTTGAGAAACACGCGCAGGTTCAGCGCCGTCTTGGACGGGCTGTCGGCGATGGTCTGGAAGGATGCGACGTCGACAAACTTCTCGTCAGTCTCTCCTTTTTCGACACGATGACAGGTCGCGCATAGGCGTTTCGCCAGGTCGTGTCCCGCACCTACATCGCCAAGATCGCGTGCTCCCGCCGCCCCGGGCTGGGCCAGATCGAAAATCGCCAGCGCGCTGATCGCTATGAATGTCATGGAACTCTTCATCGAACTCTTCATCCCAATGCTTTCTCGACGGCGTGGAGGGCGGATCTGAGGTCGGCGGCATTGCGCCTGTCGACCGGGTCGGCATCTTTCAGGGATTCTGCCCAGGCAGTCAGCAGGCCCGCCAGCACGTTATGATGCAGGTGCACGGAGACTGACCGCTTTTCGTCGCCGCCGCGCTCGAAATGCATGACCAGCCCATCGCCTTCTACTTGTGCGTCGTAACGGGATTCGCCCTCAAACGCGCCACGATAGAACTTGTCGGGAAAGTCGATCGATATCTCGACCCTGTCCTCTATCGGTTTCATGCTTGGTTGGAGCCTCGCGGGTATGTTGTCGGCAATCGAAGGTCTATGATCCTAGCGGCAGATGCGCCGTCATCGACTTGATTGAAGTCAATCAACGGCAGCGGCAGCAGCTGTCGTCGGAGAAATCGGAACGTGCGCAGGGCTTCAATGCGCCGGCTATAAAGCAGGGAACACGATGAAAGTTTATCTTATCCATCACGCTACCGCGTTTTCGCTCGAACAGGATCCGGAACGCCATCTGACGGAACTGGGGCGCGAACAGGCGGACCGGCTGGGCGCACGCTTCGCCGCCGCCGGGATCGATCCGGTCCGTATCCTGCACAGCGACAAGCAATGGGTCCGCGAAACCGCCGAACGTATCGGGGCCGTCATGGGACTGTCCGACAGGCTGGCGCTTGCAGGCTATCCGATCGATACGGGCGACGACGTCTCGCCCTTGATGGCGGAAATCGCGGCCAGTTCCGGCGACCTGATGATGGTCGGCCATGTCGATTACCTGCGGCGCTCGGCGGCAAAGCTCGTCAGCGGCGACGAGACCGTTCAGGTCATCAGTTTCAAGCCCGATTTCGGCACCGTTTTCTGCCTTGAGGAAGAAGACGGCGGCTGGATCGTCCGTTTCGGCTGGCGCCAGGAGCACGCAGCGGGCTGAGGCTCTTCAGACCTTTCCGAACCACGCCAGAATAGCCGTCAGCGTCAAGACCGAGAACACGGTCGACATCACGATCCCGGCCGACGCCCGCTGGACATAAACCCCGTTCTGCTGCGCGGTAACAAAGACCAGCGCGCCGGTCGGCAGGGCGGCCAGCAATACAGCGCTCACGGCCCAGAACCGGTCCATCTCGAAGACGTGGAAGCCGAGATACCAGGTCAGGGCCGGCTGGGCGATCAGCTTGAAGAACGTGATCCAGCTGACTTCCGCGAGTCCCGCCGTGATCTTCTGGCTGACCAGGAAAAGGCCGAGCGCAAACAGCGCGCCGGGCGCGGCGGCGGCGCCCAGAATCCGGCACAGGTTTTCCAGCGGCACCGGCACGGTGATCTGCGCCGCGCTGAGGCCGAGGCCGACCACGGGGGCGACGACCAGCGGGTTTTTTGCCAGTGCGGCCAGGATGCCTGCCGCAATCGCGCCGGCGCTGCGCCGGTCGGCCTCGTCCTTTACCGCGGCGACCCAGGCGGTCATGGCGCCGTAGAAAAACATGTTCAGGACCGTTGCCGTCACGGCGGGCAGCACCCGGTCTTCGCCGAAGGCGGCGATAAACAGCGGGATCCCCATGTACCCCGTATTGGAAAACAGCGCCGTCATCGCGTGCAGACCGTTCGACGCGCCGCGATTGCCGAACAGGTAGCGGCTGCCGAGAACGACGATCACGCCGGTCCCCAGAATGCCGAGCGAGACCGTCGCGATAAAATCGGCATTCAGGATGCGGCCAACCGGTGTGACCGCCATGCCGATAAAAATCAGCGGCGGCAGGGCAAACCAGTAGACGAAGGCGTTCAGCGCTTCCGAACTCGCGGCGCCCAGCAGCTTCACGCGCCCGGCGAGATACCCGCACAGGATGATCCCGAAGACGGGAAGGGCGACATTGAGGACGGCTTGCACGGCGGCGCTGTTCCGATGAAGATGAAAAGGGCGGGAGGAACACAATATGCCGGAAACCGGCGTGAAAAACTTCGACAATTTCGACTACGTCATCGTCGGCGCGGGCACGGCAGGCTGCGTGCTGGCAAACCGGCTGAGCGCGGACCCGGACGTGAACGTCCTGCTGCTCGAAGCGGGCGGCAGGGACGACTATTTCTGGATCAAGATTCCCGTCGGCTACCTGTACACGATGGGCAACCCGCGTACCGACTGGTGCTTCCAGACCGAGGAGGAGCCCGGGCTGAACGGCCGCGCGCTGGCCTACCCGCGCGGGCGCACCCTCGGCGGCTGTTCGGCGATCAACGGCATGATCTACATGCGCGGCCAGGCGCGGGATTACGACCAGTGGCGCCAGATGGGCAATACCGGCTGGGGCTGGGACGACGTGCTGCCGGTCTTCCGGAAGTCCGAGGACTTTGTCGGCGGCGAGAGCGAGCTGCACGGCGCCGGCGGCGAATGGCGGGTGGAGGACCAGCGCCTGTCCTGGGAGGTGCTGAACGCTTTCCGCGACGCCTGCGCCGAGATCGGCATTCCGAAAACGGACGACTTCAATGGCGGCACCAATGAAGGCGCCGGATATTTCCAGGTCAACCAGAAGCGCGGCGTGCGCTGGAGCGCGGCCCATGCATTCCTGCACCCGGTCACCCACCGCCGGAACCTGACCGTGCTGACAAAGGCGCAGGCAAAAAAACTGACCGTGTTGGAAGGCCGCGTCACCGGCGTCGATTTCTGGCTCGACGGGGCCGATGCCCATGCCGATGCCCGGCACGAGGTCGTGCTCGCATCGGGCTCCGTCGGTTCGCCGCAGATTCTGCAGCTCTCCGGCATCGGCCCGGCGCCCCTGCTGCGCGAACACGGTATCGATGTGGCGCACGAACTGCCCGGGGTCGGCGAGAACCTGCAGGATCATTTGCAGATCCGGGCGGTCTATAAGGTGCAGAATGCGAAGACCCTGAACGAGCGCGCCAACAGCCTGATCGGCAAGGCGGGCATGGGGCTCGAATACCTGCTGTTCAAGCGTGGCCCGATGACCATGGCGCCGAGCCAGCTCGGCGTGTTCTCGAAATCCGACGAGAGCCGCGAGACGCCGAACCTGCAATATCACGTCCAGCCATTGTCGCTCGACAGGTTCGGCGAGCCGCTGCACCCGTTCCCCGCCATCACGGCATCGGTGTGCAACCTGCGCCCCGACAGCCGGGGGCATATCCGCATCAAGAGCCCGGATCCGCGCGCCAAGCCGTCGATCCGCCCGAACTACCTGACGGCGGAGAGCGACCGGCAGATCGCCGCCAATGCGCTGAAGCTGACCCGCCGGATTGTCTCCGCCCCCGCCATGAAAAAATACGCGCCGGAGGAATACCTGCCGGGTGCGCAGGTCGCCACCGACGAAGACCTCGCCCGCGCCGCCGGCGATATCGCAACGACGATCTTCCACCCCGTCGGCACCTGCAAGATGGGCAGCGACGACATGGCCGTGGTCGACGACCGGCTGCGCCTGCGCGGATTGGCCGGCCTGCGCATCGCCGACGCCTCGGTCATGCCGACGATCACGTCGGGCAACACCAATTCGCCGACAATCATGATTGCGGAGAAAGCGGCGGCGATGATGCAGGAGGACCGGGCGAGCCGATGACCGATAGCACCCTGTATAAAGGCATTGCCGATGCAGGCGCGGAAGCCGCCACCGCCTTCGACATCGCCGCCCTCGACCGCGATTTTTACGAAAACCCTTACCCGGTCTTTCACGCGCTGCGCCGCCATGCGCCGGTGCACCGCCTGCCGGGCGGGGCGTGGTTTCTGACGCGTCATGCCGATCTCGACGCGGCCTATCACGATCCCGTGCTGTTTTCGTCCGACAAGACGGTCGATTTCAAAAAGACCATGGGCGAGACGTCGCTCTATGAACATCATACGACGAGCCTCGTGTTCAACGATCCGCCGGGCCACACGCGGGTGCGCAAGCGCCTCGCGCCGGCTTTTACGCCGCGCGCCCTGCGGGCGCTGGAATCCCGGGTGCGGGAGGTCGTCGATTCCTCGCTGGATGAAGTCGCGGAAATGGGATCGTTCGACCTGCTCCACGATTTCGCGATGAAGCTGCCGATAGAGCTGATCGGCGACATGCTGGGCGTGCCGCGCGAAGACCGGCACCTGCTGTCGCCCTGGGCGGTTGCGATCCTCGGCGGGCTGGAGGCGGACCTGACGCCGGCACAACGCGACGCGGCGTCGCTGGCCGTCGACAATTTCAAGGACTACCTGCGCTGGCTGATTGCCGAACGCCAGAAGAACCCGCTTTCGGGCGAGAACGGCGAGGTGCTCTCCAAACTGGTCGGCCCCGACGCCGACGGCGAAACGCTGACCGAACTGGAACTGCTGCATAACTGCATCTTCCTGCTCAATGCCGGACACGAGACCACGGCAAATACGGTCACCAACGGCATCGATACGCTGCTGCGCTTCCCCGGTCAGCTGGACCGGCTGCGGGCGGACCCGGACCTGATCGTCAGCGCCGTAGAGGAGCTGCTGCGTTTTGAGAGTTCGGTGCAGCTCAGCAACCGGAAGCTGACGGCGGATGCGGACGTCGGCAGTGTGGCGATGAAGAAAGGCGATTACGTCTGGCTGTGTATCGGCGCGGCGAACCGCGATCCGGCGGAGTTTCCCGATCCCGATACCGTCGATATCGGGCGGGAGCGCAACCGGCACCTTGCCTTCGGGGCGGGCATTCATGCCTGCGCCGGGATGTCGCTCGGGCGGATGGAAGTCCGGATCGCGCTGAACGGCTTTATCCGGCGGTTCGGGCGGATCGTGCCGTCGGGCACCGCCCGGCACCATCCGCGCGCGCGGTTTCGCGGGTTTATCGATTATCCGGTGACGGTATCGGACTGATCGCGGTGGCCGCAATTGGTGCGCTGTGACTGCCGGAACTTCAATTGATTGACGCCAAACCGATACGCCCGTAGTTTCCGGCGCTCTGAAACACCCGGAGGATCAGGCAGTTGGCCGATCTGAAATCACTCGCCGCGGACGCCAAGGCCTGGCCCTTCGCCGAGGCGCGCAGTCTTCTGAAACGTACCGCCGGCAAGGTGCCCGAAAAGGGCTACGTGCTGTTCGAGACGGGCTACGGCCCGTCCGGCCTGCCGCATATCGGCACCTTCGGCGAGGTCGTGCGCACCACGATGGTGCGCCGCGCGTTCGAGACGCTGTCGGATATCCCGACCAAACTGTTCGCGTTTTCGGACGACATGGACGGGTTGCGTAAGGTGCCGGAAAACGTGCCGCAACAGGAAATGATGGCCGAACATCTGGGCAAGCCGCTGACCAGCGTGCCCGATCCGTTCGGCACCCATGAAAGCTTCGGGCACCATAACAATGCCCGGCTTCAGGCATTTCTCGACCGGTTCGGTTTCGACTACGAGTTCAAAAGTGCGACCGATTGTTACAAGTCCGGCATGTTCGACAAGACGCTGCTGGATATCCTGCGGCTGCATGAACAGATCACCGGTGTCATCAAGCCGACCCTGGGCGAGGCGCGGCGGGAAACCTACAGCCCGTTCCTCCCCGTTTGCGAGAAAACCGGCCGCGTGCTTCTCGCCAAAATCGTGGAGACGAAGCCGGATGACGGCACGGTCGTGTACGAGGATGAAGACGGATCGCTGGTCGAGACGCCCGTCACCGGCGGGCGCTGCAAACTCCAGTGGAAAGCCGATTGGGCGATGCGCTGGACCGCTTTGTCGGTCGATTACGAGATGTCAGGCAAGGATCTGATCGATTCAGTCCGCCTTTCCAGCCGTATCTGCCAGATTCTGGGCGGAACGCCGCCGGATGGCTTCACATATGAGCTATTTCTTGACGAAAACGGCGAAAAGATCTCAAAATCGCGCGGAAACGGCCTTTCTGTCGAGGAATGGCTCGAATACGCGACGCCGGAGAGTCTGTCACTTTATATGTACAACTCGCCGCGCAAGGCGAAACGGCTGTATTTCGACGCCATCCCGCGCCATGTGGACGACTACCTGACGCATCTGGAGAAATTCGGCGAACAGGAAGAGGCCGCCCGGCTCGAAAATCCGGCCTGGCACATCCATAACGGCACGCCGCCCGCCCCCGAAGGCCATGTCACGTTCGGCCTGTTGCTGAACCTCGCGAGCGTCTGCAATACCGAGGACCCGGCGGTCCTGTGGGGCTTCATCACCCGGTATGCGCCGACGGCGACGCCGGAAACGGCGCCGATCCTGAATACGCTGGTCGGAAACGCGATCGCCTATTACCGGGATTTCGTGAAACCGAACAAGAGCTACCGCGCGCCGAACGACAAGGAACGCGCGGCGCTTGAAGAACTGGTCGCTGCGATACAGGCCATGCCCGCCGATGTGGATGCCGAAACCATCCAGACCGAGGTCTACGAGGTCGGCAAGCGTCACAATTTCGAAAACCTGCGGGACTGGTTCAAGGCGCTGTATGAAGTGCTGCTCGGCCAGAGCCAGGGACCGCGCTTCGGCTCGTTCGCCGCCCTTTACGGCAAGGACGAGACGGTCGCCCTGATCGGCCGCGTGCTGGCCGGCGAAAGTGCGGCGGCGGAGTAATCTAAAAGTCCGTCGCACCCGTAACCGGGCCATGAATATCTTCTATCTAGACCGCGATATAGAGCGCGCGGTGCAATATCACTGCGACAGCCATGTGGTGAAAATGTGCCTGGAAACCGCACAGATTCTCTGTACGGCATTGCACCGATACGATCAGCCCGCGAAATACAAACCGACCCACGTCAAACATCCCTCAGTGCTGTGGGCCGGCGACAGTCTTGCGCAGTTCCAGTGGCTCAAACGGTTCGGCAAGGCGCTTTGCGCGGAATACACCTTTCGTTACGGGAAGAAACACGCGTCGGAGGCGGTTATCGACGGGCTGCCCGACGCGCCGCCGCTGCCCGATGCCGGATGGACGGAGCCGCCCCAGGCGATGCCCGATGCCCGCAAGCGGGACGATCCGGTAGAGGGATACCGGGCCTTTTACGCCGCCGAGAAAGCGCATTTCGCGAAATGGACCAAGCGCCCCGTGCCGGACTTCATGTCCGGCTGAGTATTTTCGACAGGGGGAACGGTCGCCGACAGTTCGGCTTCCAGCCGAGCCCGAGCCGCGCGTAGTTCGGCATCATCACCACGCCGTCCTCGCGATAGGGCTCGAACGCGGCGCGCAGTGTGTCCATCAGGGCGTCGCGCCCGGCCTGGTCGAGGCTGTCGACGGTGTCTGAATAGCCGCGGATCAGCGCGCGGTTGATGTAATCGTCAAGATCCTCGACCGGGCGCTTGTAGCGCATGTCATGTTCCGTGACGTTGTCGAAGCCCGCTTCGGTCAGAATACCGGCCAACTGACCCGGTTGTCCGAGGCTATGTCGATGCGGCACCGCGCCTTCGTCCTGTCCCATGGCTTTGGCGATCGCGCGGCGGATCACGAAAAAGGGCGGGTTTTCGTCATAGGGTCCCCAGACGACATAGCCGACCCGCCCGCCCGGTCTCAGCGCCCGCATCGCCTCGCGCGCCGCGGCGACCTTGTCGGCGGCATACATCAAGCCGAACCGGCAGGTGACGCAGTCGAACGCATTGTCGGGAACCGGCAGGGCCATCATGTCGGCGGCGGCGAAATGCATGATGTCGAGCCCGACATTGACCGATCTTTCGCGTGTCTTGGCGAGCATTTCCGGGGTCAGGTCGCAGGCGGTGATCGAACCGCCTTCGCCCAGTGCGAGGCCGATACTGATGGCGGGATCGCCCGTACCGGAACCGAGATCGAGCACCGTCTCACCTGGCACGATGCGGGCAAGCTCGATCAGCATCTGGTTCAGGGTATCGTCGGTGGAGAGGCCCTGGGCCGCGGTGGCGGTCCAGCTTCTGCTGCGGTCTTTCCAGTGTGCGCGTCCGACCTGGTTCTGGTCTTCCATCAGATTTTCCTGCCGCCTTCCCGTTCGGCGAACTCGAAATAAAGTTCGCGCGCCCGGGTCGCCACCGGACCGATCTGGTAATGCGTGTCCGCCACCTGGATGACCGGCTGCACCTTGGAATAATTGCCGGTCAGGAATACCTCGTCGGCCGCGGCGAGGTCCGCCAGCGTCAGCGTCATTTCCGCAACGTCGTAACCGTCTTCGCTCAGCAGTTCCATGATCCGCCGCCGGGTCAGCCCCGACAGGAAGGCGCCGTTGGCCGCCGGGGTCTGCACGGTGCCGTCGCGGACGATGAACAGGTTGTTGGTCGCGAATTCGGCGACATTGCCCATCGCGTCCAGGATAACGGCCGTGCCGAAACCCTTCTGGCGCGCTTCCATCATCGCGCGGGCGACATTCGGATACAGGCAGGAGGCCTTTGCGTTGGTCGGCGCCGCTTCGGGCGTGGGTCGCCGGTAGCTCGAAATCATCGTCTTGATTCCGCCCCAGGCCGGCATCGGCGCCTCGAAGACCGTCAGGATGAGCTGGGTCGATTCCAGGTCCGGCGCCACGAAGCCGTCCTCGAAATACATCATCGGCCGGATATAGAGCTCCGCGTCTTCCGGGAACTTCTCGATTCCTTCCCACGCCAGGGCGACGATCTCGTCCGCCGTGAGCGGCGCCGTCATGCCGAACGCCTTGCCGGATTCGATGATACGGGCGCAATGGCGGTCGAGGTCCGGTGCCAGCCGGGCGATCGACCGGGCGCCGTCGAAGACCGACGAGGCCATCCACCAGGCATGGCTCATCGGCCCGAGCATGGGCTCATTGCCCTCGAACCAGGTGCCGTCCTTCCAGGTGAACGACACGCGGTCCATCAGCCCTGCGCTTCCGACTTTAACGGAACAACGTTGTCGCTGTCGCCCGCGGCATCCGGGCTTTCGTCCTGGAATGCCCTGGCATAGGCGTGTATCCGGGTGACCATGGCGTGCAGCCCGTTGGCGCGGCTGCCGCTCAGATGCGAGCCGAGTTCCAGCGCCTCGAAGAATGCAGGGGGCGTGCCGATGATTTCTTCCGGGGTGCGGCCCGAATAAACCCGGAGAAGAAGCGCCACCAGCCCGCGGACGATCATCGCATCCGAATCCGCGTCGAAATAGATACGGCCGTTTTCCTGCCGGGCGTGAAACCATACCTGCGACTGGCAGCCGGGCACCTTGTGCGCATCGTCCTTCTTGTCGTCGGGGAGGTCCTTCAGGGCCTTGCCGAGCTCGATGATGTATTCGTAGCGTTGCACCCAGTCGTCAAAAAACGCGAATTCATCGACGATTTCTTGGGTTGTCTGGTCGATTGTGTCTGTCGGGGTCATGGGATCGATATAGTCCGGTTTCGGGACCCGATCAATGCAACGATACCCGGTCGCGTGTTTTTAACCGTCCTGTTTTTCGATCTCCGCGATTCGGGATAGTTTGGAGAAAACATCCTATCGGGGTCCCGCCGTTGACAGATTTCCATTCGCTCGTGCTCCCGCTCCTCCGTCTGCTGCCGCCGGAGGCGGCGCATACCGTCTCCATCCGGGGACTGAAATGGGGCCTCGGGCCGAAAGACCGGACACCGGACGATCCGGTTCTTGCGACATCGGTCTGGGGGCTGGATTTCCGCAATCCGATCGGGCTGTCTGCCGGGTTCGACAAGGGGGCCGAGGTACCGGATGCGATGCTGGCGGCGGGATTTGGCTTTGTCGAGGCGGGGACGGTCACGCCGCTGCCCCAGCCGGGCAATCCGAAGCCCCGGGTGTTCCGCCTGTCTGAAGACCGCGCGGTCATCAACCGTCTGAGCTTCAACGGGACGGGACTGGGCCCCTTTGTCGGGCGTATTTCCAAACGCGGCAAGGGGCTCGGCCCGTTCGGTGCCAATATCGGCAAGAACAAGGCGACGGAGGACGGCGCGTCCGATTACGAGATATGTGTCGAGGCCGTCGCCCCCTATGTGGATTACCTGGTGGCCAATGTTTCGTCCCCCAACACTCCCGGTCTTCGGGCGATGCAGGGGCGGGAGATTCTGAAAGACATGCTGGTCCGCGTGCTCGACGCCCGGGCCCGGGCAGTGCCGGACGCCGCAAAAAGACCGCCGCTGATCGTCAAGATCGCACCGGATCTGGACGATGCCGAACGCGCCGATATCGCCGCCGTGATCATGGAGACCGGGGTGGACGGCATGACGGTGGCGAATACGACGGTCCAGCGACCCGACCATATGACCGACAGCCAGACACATGAAGCAGGCGGCATGAGCGGCGCGCCGCTGTTTCCCATCGCGCTGCAGATCGTCGGCGACATGTATCGCCGGACCGGCGGAAAAGTGCCGATCATCGGCTGCGGCGGGGTTGCCAGCGGGGCCGATGCCTATGCCATGATCCGGGCGGGGGCATCCTTGATCCAGCTCTATTCGGCGCTCGTGTATCATGGTCCGGCCCTTGTTCCCCGCATTAAACGGGAACTCGCGGCCCTGCTCAGACAGGACGGTTTCGAACATGTTTCGGACGCCGTCGGTGTGGATTCCAAGCTTGAAAATTAAGGTCCCGGCAACCGGTTCTTAACCCTATGTCAACCGGTTAACGTCACATTAGCCTTGTTCCGTAACCTTTGACGGCAGGCATGTCTTTTCTTCGTCACATTCTTATCGCGTTCGGTTATTCAATCATCTCGGCAGCCGTCGCGCTGACATTACCGCGCTTCTTCACCGGGATCGATCCGAATACCGCGATCATGCTGGGCGCTGTGGTCCTCGTCGGCTCCGAGCTGCTGCACGAGGTTTTTGCACGCCAGGAAGATGAAGGCCGGCTGGTCGAGGAGGTGCAAGACCTGCGCGCCGGTCATGGCAAGGTGATGGGGGAGCTGACCCGCGCCCGCGAGGAAGTCGGCCAGATCTACAAGGCGATCGAGACGATGACCCGCCGTGGTCCGGGCGGCAAGGGGCTCGAGGAGGATGTCGGCAAGGTTATGGCGGAGGTCCGCATGCTCCAGGACCTTGTCGAGAGGCTGACCCGGGAAGCAGATCCGTCATCGCCGCCGGACGAAGTCACATCCGTGGCGCGCCTTGCGCGGATCGCGGAAGCAGCGGGCAATACCGGCCGGACAATCGATAACGACGCAGCGCCTGTCGGCCCTCAGCTGGACGACGCGACGATTGTCCAGCTTGTCCGAGACGGAATCGCAAAAGACAGGCTCGATCTCGCCCTGCAGCCGGTCGTCAGCCTGCCGCAGCGCAAACGCAAATTCTATGAAGCCTATACCCGGATCCGCAGCGAAACCGGCGAGGTCATCACGCCCGGCCAGTATATCGCCCTTGCCGAGTGCGAAGGGCTCGTGACCGCGATTGACAACCTGATGCTGTTCCGCTGCGTCCAGCAACTGCGCAACAAGCACAACAAGAGCCGGAATATCGGATTTTTCTGCAATATCTCGCCCCATACCCTGGCCGACAAAAAGTTCTTCAACGATTTCATCCTCTTCATGACCGAGAATTCGTCGCTGGCGCAGGATCTGATCTTCGAATTCTGCCATTCCACCATCGCCAATCAGGACGACGAGATCAGGCACCAGCTCGGCCGTCTTGCGGCCCTTGGCTTCCGGTTCTCGCTCGATCAGGTGAACAGCCTGAACCTCGACTACGGCGCCCTCGCCGAGCAGCATTTCAAATACATCAAGGTCGATGCGGCGACGATGCTGCGCGAGGTGCCGCAGCCCACGATCGATATCGACCTGCAGGATTTCAAAAAGGCGCTGGAGCGCCAGGGGATCGATCTGATCGTCGAAAAGATCGAGAGCGAGGAAGTGCTGCGCGACATCCTCGACTTCCACGTCGACTACGGACAGGGCTACCTGTTCGGCGAGCCGAAGAATATCAACGTAGCCTAGGACTTCCCCAGGTAATAACGGATCAGCGCGACGGCTTCGTCGCTGTCCCACTCGGCATCGCCTGTCAGGCGGCCGAGTTCCCTGCCATCCCGCCCGATCAGGATCGTGGTCGGCAGGCCGCGCACCTTTGCGCCGAACATCATCCTGGAGCCGACATCGTGGAACAGCGGCAGCGCGGTCAGACCCAGTTTCTCGCGGAAGGGTGTGATCTTTTCCCATCCGGTGCGGTCTTCCGACAGCGCGATAACGGTAAAATCCCCGCTGCCAAGCTTTTGCTGCAGCCGTTGGAGAGACGGCATTTCGCGCACGCAGGGGCCGCACCATGTCGCCCAGAAATTCATCAGCACAATCCGTCCGCCGAAATCCTTCAGGGTGCGCATGGTGCCGTCCTGTTCGGTGAAGCCGGTCGCCGGGAGCGGGGCGGGGTCGGCGGCGGGCATGAACTTTTTCATCCAGCCCACACGCGGCGGCGCCGCAGATACGCCCGAAACTGTGTCGCCCCGCGCGTATGTGCTTGAATCCCCGCCAATAATGGCCATTATCGCGACACCGGTGGCAATAACGGCACGTGCCCCGGCTTTTTTTATCCTGGACAGCAAACCGAACTGAGAACCGAACATAGTCATGGGCACTGAAAACAATCCTGATAGCAAGGCATCCGCCGGCGGCGGCTCCAACCAGATGTGGGGCGGACGGTTTGCCGCCGCACCCGACGCGCTCATGGAGAGAATTAACGCTTCCATCGGCTTTGACAAGGCGCTCTATGCCCAGGACATCGCCGGATCGATTGCCCATGCCCGGATGCTGGGCAATGTCGGGATCCTTTCCGATGCCGATGTGACCGCGATTTGCGACGGTCTTTCCGGTATTCGCGATGAAATCGAAGCCGGCACGTTCGAGTTCAAAACCGAACTTGAAGATATTCACATGAATATCGAGGCCCGCCTGACGGCGCGCATCGGCGATGCCGCAGGCAGGCTGCACACGGCGCGCTCACGCAACGATCAGGTGGCGACCGACTTCCGGCTCTGGGTGCGGGATGCGGTCGATGCCGCGGATGAGGCGCTCAAAGGGCTTCAGTCCGCGCTGATCGATCAGGCGGAAATACATGCGGACTGGGTGATGCCCGGTTTCACGCACCTTCAGGCGGCCCAGCCCGTAACGGCAGGCCACCATCTGCTGGCCTATGTCGAGATGTTCGGCCGGGATCGCGGCCGTTTCACGGATGCGCGGGCGCGGCTCAACGAGAGCCCGCTGGGCGCGGGCGCGCTCGCCGGGACCGGGTTTCCCATAAACCGGGACATGACGGCGGCGGCGCTCGGGTTCGACCGGCCGACGGCGAATTCGCTCGATTCCGTGTCCGATCGAGATTTCGTCCTCGAGTATCTGGCTGCGGCGGCGATCTGCGCCGGGCATCTGTCGCGGCTGGGCGAGGAACTGGTCATCTGGTCGTCGGCGCAGTTCCGCTTCGCGCGGCTGTCCGACGCGTTTTCGACGGGCTCGTCGATGATGCCGCAGAAGCGCAACCCGGATGCCGCGGAACTGATCCGCGGCAAGACGGGCCGGGTGCTCGGCGCCTTTGTCGCGTTGTCGACGGTGATGAAAGGCCTGCCGCTTGCCTATTCCAAGGACATGCAGGAAGACAAGGAGCCGGTTTTCGACGCGGCGGAGGCGCTGATGGTCTGTGTCGCGGCCGCGACCGGCATGATCGCCGACCTGACCTTCGATCGCGAGCGGCTTGCAGCGGCGGCGGGCGAGGGGTTTACCACCGCGACCGACCTTGCCGACTGGCTGGTGCGCGAAGCGGGGGTGCCGTTCCGTGAATCCCACCATATCACCGGGCGGGTCGTCGCCCTTGCCGAACAGAAAGGCTGCGGCCTTGAAGACCTGCCGCTGGCTGAACTGACCGCCATCGACGAACGTATAAATGACGCGGTGTTCGACGTGCTCGGCGTGGACAAATCGGTGCGCAGCCGCAACAGTTACGGCGGAACGGCGCCGGAGAATGTCCGGGCGCAGGCGATTTCCGCCCGGGAGCGGTTTTTGACATGACAGCGCAGCATATTTTTTCGAAACGGATCTTTTTGGGCATTTTGTGCGTCGCTTTTGCACTTTCGGTAGCGGGGTGCGGCAAAAAGCCGAGAAAGCTGGACTCCCCCGATGAGAC
>JAYOMI010000040.1:0-10714 GCA_038120765.1 Rhodospirillaceae bacterium | reverse complement strand
ACATCCCGATGAGGCATACCCTGAAATGAGTCGCTTCGAATATCGCGGCGGCGTGCTGCATGCGGAAGACGTATCGCTGACCGCCCTGGCGGACAGGGTCGGGACGCCGTTCTACTGTTATTCCGCGGACATGCTGCGCACCGCCTATACGGATTTCGCCGGTGCATTTGCCGGGCTGGACGTCATGGTCTGCTATGCGGTGAAGGCCAACAGCAACCAGGCCGTCATCGCGCAGTTCGCCGCGCTCGGGGCGGGGGCGGACGTGGTGTCGGAAGGCGAACTCCGGCGGGCACTCGCCGCCGGCGTGCCGCCCGCAAAGATCGTGTTCTCCGGTGTCGGCAAGACGCGGGCCGAGATGGAAATGGCCCTGCGGGCGGATTGCGGTCAGTTCAATATCGAATCCGAGCCTGAACTCGCCGCCCTCTCGGAGGTTACAGCGACTATCGGCAAAACGGCGACGATCGTCCTGCGGGTCAATCCCGATGTCGATGCCGATACCCACCATAAAATCTCCACCGGCCGTGCCGGCGACAAGTTCGGCATCGAGCTGGACCGTATCCGGGAGGTCTATGCCGCCGCATCGGAAATGCCCGGTCTGAAGCCTTCGGGTCTTGCCGTTCATATCGGCTCGCAGCTGACGCGGCTCGATCCGTTCCGCAACGCGTTTGAACGTATCGCCGCCCTTGTCCGCGACTTGCGGGCCGATGGCCTGCATGTCGACCGGCTGGATCTCGGCGGCGGTCTCGGGATCGTCTATCGGGATGAAATTCCCCCGGTGCCGACGGATTACGCGGAGATCGTCCGTGACGTATTCGGCGATATGAATGTTGCGCTGACGTTTGAGCCCGGCAGGCGCCTGACAGGCGAGGCGGGTATCCTTGTAACCCGCGTTATCTATGTGAAAGAGAGCGGCGGCAGGAAGTTTGCAGTGGTGGATGCGGCGATGAACGACCTGATACGACCGACGCTTTACGAAGCGTGGCACGATATCGATCCGGTTGCCCAACCGGCGGATGATGCCGCGCGGACTCCTGTCGATATCGTAGGACCGGTTTGCGAGACCGGCGATGTCTTCGCCGTCCAGCGCGACATGCCGCCGCTTGCGGCCGGAGACCTGCTGGCGGTGCGTTCTGCCGGTGCTTACGGCGCGGTTATGTCGTCGACCTATAACAGCCGGTTGCTGATCCCCGAAACGATGGTTAACGGGGCTCAAGACGCCGTGATTCGACCTCGCACCGATTATGATACACTTATAGGACAGGATGTCGTGCCGGGCTGGGTGACCGCGCAGTGACGAACCCCGTACCGTCAGGAGAGCCGGCGGCATGAGAAACGAAAAAGAGACCGGGAAAGACACGGATAAAAATACCGCGCGCACGCGGTCGGAAGGCACGTTCGCTCGCAGGATAACCCAGGCCCGGTTCAGCCTTGCCTGGGAAGCACTCTGGCCGGTCTTATGGCCGCCGCTTGGTATCGTGGGTCTCTTTATCGGCTGCGCCCTGCTCGATGTGTTTTCGTATTTGCCGGGATGGCTCCACACCCTCTCATTGTTCGGACTTGCCGGTCTTCTCGGCTACACCCTCTACACGGGTGCGCGGACCCTGACCTGGCCGAACCAGCGCGATGCGGTGCGCCGGATCGAGCGGGCAAGCGGGCTCGAGCATCGTCCGCTCGAAGCCCTTCAGGACAAGCTGCCCGAAGGCATGACCGATCCGACTTCCCGGGCATTGTGGGTCGCGCATCAGCGCCAGATGGCCGAACGGATCCGCTCCCTCAAAGTCGGCGCGCCGTCGCCCGGCCTGCCTGCCCGCGACCCCTGGGCGCTGCGGGCTGCTGTCGTTCTGCTGCTTTTTATCGGTGTTGTCGTCGCCGGCCCCGATGCGGGCGATCGCATGGGCCGGGCGCTGTCGCCAAGCTTTGGCGAGAAGAGCCACGTGCAGACGGCCAAGCTGGAAATCTGGCTGACGCCGCCGGAATATACGCGTCTTCCCCCGATCTTTCCGATTCAGATCGCGCAGGATCATGCGAAGGCCCTGGAACAGGCCGCTGCCGCACAACCGGAGGGTGTCGAGGCGCCGAAGGCGGCAGAACTGGTCATCGAGGTTCCGCAGGGCAGCGTGTTGACCACGATTGTCTCGGGCGGCGCCGGCAAGGCCGTCCTGGACATCGATGGCGTGAAAACGCCGCTTGAGGACGTGGATCGCGTGAATCGCCGGCTTCAGCAGCCGCTGGAGAAAGGCGGCCGCCTGTCGGTCGTGCATGACGGCAAGGTTCTTGGATCCTGGACGCTGCGCACACGTGCCGACACGCCCCCCAAAATCGCGTTCGACGGGGAGCCCGCGCCGACCGAGCGCGGCACGTTGCGGATGGCCTATACCGGCAGCGACGATTACGGCATTACGGAAATCCGCGGCGAAATGCGGCGGACCTACGAGCGCGGCGAAGTCGTCGGCAAGGAAGTCTCGCGGTTCGAACTGCCCGCGCCGTCGCTGAATGCGAAAGAGGTTAAGGAAGCCACTTTCCAGGAAATTGCCCCGCACCCCTGGGCCGGGCTGCCCGTGGTGATCCGTCTTGCCGCGAAAGACGCCGCCGGACAGGAGGGGCTGTCCGACGAAATCAAACTGGTTCTGCCGGAGCGCAAATTCAACAATCCCGTCGCCAAGGAAATCATTGCCGAGCGCCGGCGCCTGACGACGCAGCCCGAAAGACGCACCGAGATTATCGACCGCATCAACGATATCGCGAGCGATACGCAGTGCTACAAGGACGACACCGTTGTGTTCCTGGGTCTTGTGATGTCGCGGTCGCGCCTGTTCCATGAAGAGGAGGATTCGGCAATCCCACCCGTGCGGGAACTGCTGTGGGATACGGCTTTGCGTGTCGAGGACGGCCAGCTTTCGCATGCGGAGCGGGAACTGGCGCGCGCCCAGGATGCGCTGATGAAGGCGCTCGCCCGGAACGCACCCGACGCGGAACTCGAACGCCTGATGCGGGAACTTCAGAACGCCATGAACCAGTTCATGCAAGAGATGGCGAAGAAACTGCAGAACAGCCCGAATTCGGACCAGCTAATGCCGTTCGACCCGACAGCGCGGATCATGCAGTCGTCCGACATCCAGCGCATGATGGATCAGATACGGGAACTGATGAAGGCCGGTTCGCGCGAAGCGGCGCGCCAGATGCTGTCGCAGCTTCGGAACATGATGGAGAGCCTGCGGAACGCGCGGATGATGCAGAGCAATCCCAACGCCCAGCGTGGCAACCAGGCGATGCGCCAGCTTCAGGAGATGATCCGCCGCCAGAACGAACTGATGGACAAGACGTTCCGTCAGTCTCAGGGGCGCAACCCGGGTCAGAACCAGATGCAGCAGGGTGCACAGCAACAGCAGAACCTGCGGGAAATGCTCAGGCAGTTCGAACAGATGATGAAGGGCATGATGCCCGGGGACAGCAAGGGAATGCGGTCTCTTGGACAGGCCGGCCGCGAGATGGAGGGCGCTGCCAAATCCCTCGGCCAGGGCCAGCCCGGCCAGGCGGTCGGACAGCAGGGCCAGGCCCTGGAGGCTTTGCGCCGCGCCGGACAGGGCATGATGCAGCAAATGATGAGCCGCTTCGGACGTGGTCCCGGTGTCGGCATGAGCAGGCAGTTCGACCCGTTGGGAACGATGAGGGACCCGCTGGGCCGCGAATGGCAGGACGAAGAGGGCGGCATGGATACCCGCCGGGTCATTATCCCGGATCAGGGTTCCATCGAACGCGCGCAGGAAATCCTGGACGAACTGCGCAAACGCGCGGGCGAGCGTTTTCGCACGCCGCTGGAACTAGATTATATCGACAGGTTGCTGAAAAGATTCTGATCCCGCGGGATCGCCGGGGACCGGCCTGGATCAGGCGCGGGCCCGGAGCACGTTGTCTGCAGCTTCGCAAATCTGTTGCAGCGTGAACGGTTTCGAGATCACGTCGTGGATCAGAGCATCGAGGTTGTGGGCGCGCTGCCGTTCGGCGGCGTAGCCGGTCATCAGCAGGATCGGCATGTCGGGCCAGTCGCGGGATACTTTGAGCGCGAGGGCGATACCGTCCAGTTCAGGCATCACGATGTCCGAGAGAAGCAGGTCGAACGTGTCGTTCGCGAGCGCTTCAAGCGCCTGAACGCCGTCTGCGGTCGCTGTCACGTCGTGACCGGCATTTACAAGGGCCCGCGATACGAATTCACGTACGGCGGTATCGTCTTCGGCAATCAGAATTTTTGACACGTGCGTTTCTGGAGCTGTGGATCCACAGCCCGATGATAGGCAGCAATCCTTTACAATTGATTAAGAAAGATTAAGAGGCGGCTGAACCGCGAGGGAAAGCGAACCCGGCGTCAGGTCTGACGGACCATCCCGATATAGGGCAACCCTCTGAAAAGATGAGCCATATCAATGCCGTACCCGACAACGAACACATCGTCCACCTGGAAGCCCGCGTAATCGGCTTCGATCTGGACCTCTCTCTTTTCGTGCTTGTCCAGGAGAACGCAGGTATGGACCGCTGCGGCTCCGCGTGCCGTCATCAGGTCGGTGGCGAAGGCCAGGGTGCGACCGGTATCGAGGATGTCGTCGACGATCAGCACCGTGCGGCCGCGAACATCCTCGGAGATATCGCGGGCAAGGTTGACGGTGCCGGAGCTGCGGGTTTCCGTTCCGTAACTCGACAGGGTCACGAAATCGACCGTCGGGTGCATGCCGGCGCGGTCCAGCGCGCGAAGCAGGTCCGCGGCAAAGACGAAACTTCCCTTCAGGACCACGATAATCAGCAGGTCATCGGGCAGCTTCGCTGCGATGTCTTTCGCCAGCACCTCGATACGCTCTGCGATCGTTTCCGCATCGAAGATGACATCGATCTCGGGCTTTATTTTCGCATCCATTCCCGACATCCCTAGTTTTCGTCGAGACCGACATCGATGCGCTTTGCATCTGCCGGCGGATTCCTGACTTCGGTGACGAATTTGACGACCTCATCCGGCAGCATGCGCCGCTCGGGCGGGGGGAAGGTCCATCTTTTCACGACGGCGCCTGCGGCATCCAGAAAAAGAATCCGCAGGTCCGGCACGTCATGGGGAACTTTGGACAGATTGACCAGTTCGCCGTCAATTCTGAGGGTCTCCTTGTCGGGATAGGTATAGCGAACGCTGCGTACACCCAGCCTTTTTTGGGCCGGCTCCGGCGTCATCCCTATAAGATCGTATAGTTTCTGCGACGGCGGCCAGGCTTTCGAAATTGACTGCTGGAAGCCCAGCATTCCGCCGAACACACCCCCGACCACCACGATCAGCGCGATCCAGGCAAGGCGGGCCGGCCACGGGCTGGATTTGGGCGGCAGCGCCGGCATGGTCGACGAGCCTGCGCCGCGCAGCGGGCGCGGCGCCGGGTCGGAGTCTCCCCCGAAGGCATCGTCGAAATTCGCCCGGAAATCTTCGTCTGTCTCTGTTACGAAGTCATCGTCCGGCTCTGCAGGTTCCCGGCCGATTCGTTCTCCCAGCGCGGCGGCGACATCTCTTGCATCCGGTTCTTCGTCCGGCGTTTCGTCCGGTGGGTCGGAGGGGGGAACTGCGGGTGCGGGTGCGGGTGCGGGATCGGTGGCGGCCGGCCGGGTCGCTGCCGGCTGGGTATCGGCTCCCGCCATTTCTTCCGGCGTCGGCGCTGGCTGTGCCCAGGCGTTGGCGCATTTCGCACACTTAACAGTGCGGCCCTGCGCGCCGATCTTCAATGGATCGACAACATAACGCGCAGAACAGGATGGACACGTGATAATCATGAGAACTTCTTACCCTAAGGTCGCCCATCATATAAGAGGGCGTGATTCTGCTGGCAACCAAATGGTGAGCCGAGTCCCCGCAATCGGAAATTTCCCGCCTTTATTGGCGTGGTTCTGGACGGCGGGTCGATGGGTGTGCGATTCTGTCTGCGAAACTGAACGGGAATAAATTCTTTGGCGAACGGCGTAGGCGATATTGTCCGTTTCGAAAATGTCGGCATGCGTTACCGCCTTGGTGCGGAGGTGCTCCATGATGTGTCGTTTTCGCTGCCGGCGGGGTCATTCCATTTTCTGACTGGGCCCAGCGGTGCCGGCAAGTCGTCGCTGATGCGGCTGATGTATCTTGCGCACCGTCCGTCGCGCGGAAGAATCTCCATGTTCGGTCGCGACGTATCCACCATACCGCGAACGGAGCTTGCCGCCCTGCGCCGCCGCATCGGCGTGGTGTTCCAGGATTTTCGCCTGATCGATCATCTGTCTGCGCTGGATAACGTCGCGCTGCCGCTCCGGGTGGCGGGGGCAAAGGAGGGCCAGATCCGGAACCACGTCGCCGAACTTCTGAAATGGGTAGGTCTTGAAGGACAGATCGACGACAAACCGACCACACTGTCGGGTGGCGAACAGCAGCGCGTCGCGATCGCCCGGGCCGTGATTGCGCGCCCGCAGATTTTGCTCGCCGACGAACCTACCGGCAATGTCGATGACGATATTGCGATCCGGTTGATGTACCTGCTTGAGGAACTGAACAAGATCGGCACGACCGTCCTTGTCGCCACCCATAACGAATCCCTGATCGAGCGATTCAAGCATCCCTGTTTTCATCTCGAAGACGGCCTGCTCAGCGGCGCTGGCGCCGCGGTGCGTAAAGACGCCGACCTCGGGGGCAGCCCGTGATCGGACGGGTAAACGACGTTCCGCTCAGCGGCGATCCTGCAAGCCGCTATTTGCCCTGGACCGTCGGGCTGCTTGTATTTCTGGCGACGCTCGCATTCGCTGCAGGCATGTTCCTTGCATCGGCCGGGGATGCCTGGCGGCAGAACGCTTCCGGCACCCTGACGGTCCAGATACCGGTATCGGACGCGTCGGACCGTCTTGAGCGGCTGAGTGCGGTCACGGAATTTCTGCGGACGACGCCCGGTATCGTCTCCGTTCGCCCGGTACCGGACGCCGAAATCGCCGTGTTGCTCGAACCCTGGCTCGGCAATCAGGTCCTTGGCCTCGACCTGCCGATGCCTGATCTGATCGATGTCTCCGTCGCGCGGGGCGCCGATATCGATATTGCGGCACTGTCTTCCCGGCTGGCGCAGGTCGCCGCCGGCACGGTTGTCGACGATCATGCGATCTGGCTGCGCCGGTTGACGGAATTTACCCGGATCGCCGAGACGGTCTCGTTCGCGGTGATGATCGTCATTCTGATTTCAGCCGTCGCCACCGTGGTATTTACGACGCGGACAGGTCTCGCGATTCACAGCGATGTCGTTGAAGTGCTCCATCTGATCGGTGCGCAGGACTCCTATGTCGCCCGGCAGTTCCAGAGCCATACCCTCAGACTGGCATCGGCCGGCGCTGCGGTCGGCTTTCTGCTCGGTGCGGGTATTATCTGGCTTGCCCATGTCTATGGCGGCCGGTTGAGCGGCGGCCTCCTGCCGGAGCTTGCCCTTGGGCCGGAACAATGGGCGCTGCTGGCCGCCCTCCCCGTTGCGGCGGTATTGCTGGTGGTGCTGACCGTCGGCATTACCGTGAAACGGGTGTTGGGAAAAATGATGTGAAGCGGCGGGAGGCCCGACATCCGGGCAGGTTGCTGCGGCGCGTCGCGGCAATCGCGGCGTTTGCGTTTCTGGTCTGGTCGGCAGGACTTTATGTATTTGCGGCATATATACCCGACAGCCGGGTTCCGCCGGATGAAAAGACCGATGCGATTGTCGTCCTGACCGGCGGTGCCGGACGTGTCGGCGAGGGACTGTCGCTTCTTGCCGCGGGAAGTGCGCGTAAACTCTTCGTCTCCGGCGTGTATCGCGGGGTCGATGTTCAGGCGCTGCTCAAACTGGCACAGCGCGCGCCGGGGGATCTCGAGTGTTGTATCTCTCTCGGTTACGCCGCAGACAGCACCCGGGGGAATGCGGCAGAAACGGCCGAATGGATCGCGCGTGAAGGCTTCGGGTCGATCCGTCTTGTCACCGCGAGCTACCATATGCCGCGCAGCCTGCTGGAATTCCGTCACGCGTTGCCGGGCGATGTCCGCATTGTTCCCCATCCGGTCTTTCCCGCGGGCTTCTATGCGGAGAACTGGTGGCGCTGGCGCGGCTCCGCGCGCCTCGCTATTTCCGAGTATCATAAATATATCCTGGCGCGGATCGAACTGGCGGGGCAGTCGCCCAAATGATCTTCGTGCACTCCCTGGCGTTCAATATCGCCGCCTTCACGTGGTCGATTTTCCTGCTGATCGCTTATATCCCGCTGGTCTTGGCGCCGCGGTCGGCCATGCTCTCGGCGATCAGATTCTGGACCCGCAGCATTTTCTGGCTGCAGCGGCGTATCCTGTCGCTCGATTTCGAATTCCGGGGCCTGAAAAACCTGCCAGAGGGACCGTTTATCGTTGCGGCGGCCCATCAGTCGGCCTGGGATACGATCTGCTTCTATGCGGTCCTGCCCGACCCGGCCTTTGTGCTGAAGAACGAACTCTATCGTATTCCCATGTTCGGACCCTACGCGCGGAAACTCGGCATGATCGCGATCGACCGGGCGGCGGGCGCCAGCGAGGCGCGCCGCATGATCCGCAGCGTGTCTGCGGCGCTTGAAGCGCAAAGGCCTGTCGTCATTTTTCCCGGCGGGACACGATCCGCGCCCGACGACATCGTCGAGCTTAAAGCCGGTATCAGCGCCCTGTACCGGCGGTGCAATGTGCCGGTGGTCCCGTTATCGCTGAATTCCGGCTGGTTCTGGGGACGTCGCAGCTTCGTCAAGAAGCCGGGCAGAATACTGGCCGAATTTCACGCCCCGATCGCGCCGGGGCTGGATGCCGGGACGTTCGACGAATTGCTGTCATCGCGAATCCATGACGGGAACAGGGCGCTGCTCGCTGAAGCCCGCGACAGCTAGCCGGTTGACGTAAACCGGTCGAATGCCTGCCAGAACTGCTGGCGGATCGCATCGTTTTCGAACAGGGCTTCGTGGCGCGCGCCTTCGATGCGGACCTGGTCGCAGTCCGTCAATAGGGCAGTCATTTCTGTTTGCGCAGTGACCGAGACGACGGTATCGGCCATTGCCGTGCATATAAGTACCGGACATGTCTGGGGCGATTCCTGCGCGAGGCGGGAGAGTGTCCTGATGCTGTCGAACGCCGCGTTCAGCCAGCCGTATGTCGGCCCGCCCATGGCGACGGCGGGGTTTGCGGCAATCGCGGCATGGATGGCGTCGAAACGCTGCTGGTCGTCGGTCAGCGGGTTGCCGTCGAACTTGACCCGTGCCGGGTCGTAATCGCCCTGACCGATAACGTAGCGGTCGCCGAATCCGACGCTGGCCATCGTGCGGCTCAGGCCCAAAATTGCGAAACGGCCTATGCCGCGGACCGGCAGGTCGATCATCGGCGCCGACAGGATCAGACGGTCGGGCCGGACGCGCCCTTCGAGAACGGCGCGCAATGCGATGTGCCCGCCCATCGAATGGGCCATCAGGACGGTTTCGCCTGTGGTGGGGCCGGCAATGTCGTCAAAAAACCACGAGAGATCGTCGAGATAGGCCTCGAACCCGTCTATATGGCCTTTATGCGGGTTTTCCAAGGCGCGCGCGGATGCCCCCTGTCCCCGCCAGTCCATCGACCAGACCTCGAAGCCGCGCGCGGTCAGGTCACGGATCGTCTCTGCGTATTTTTCCAGAAATTCCGTCCGCCCGTGACACAGGACGAGTCGCCGGTTCGTACCATGATTCTCGCCCGCTGCCGGCGGCCAGTGGCCGATCCGCAAACGAGCGCCGTCGGGCGCGGTTTCGATTCGTGTCGCGTTTTTGAAGGAATCCATCCCTATATGTTAGAAGTGTCCGGTCTCTTTCGCCAGCGACGCTGTGAAAGCGAACAGAACGTAACATGAACATTGACCCTGCCGGGCTGCTCCATTATCCTTGTCCACCCCAGACAGAGGCCGTTGAATGACCACCGTTTCCGCCATTTCCCAGCAGATATGGGATATGAAATACCGCTTCAAATCGCCGTCGGGAGAGATCGTCGACCGGACCGTCGACGATACATGGCGGCGCGTGGCGGTCGCGCTGGCAGCGCCGGAGGATGCCTCGGTGCGGGATCTCTGGGCGGCGAAATTCGAAGCGGCGATGACCGATTTCCGGTTCCTGCCCGCCGGGCGGATCATTGCGGGCGCCGGCACCGAACGCGACGTGACCCTGTTCAACTGTTTCGTCATGGGAACCATCCCCGACGACATGAGCGGGATTTTCGAACATCTGCGCGAAGCCGCCCTGACGATGCAGCAGGGCGGCGGCATCGGGTATGATTTTTCGACCCTGCGCCCGCGCGGTGCGCTGGTCAGGGGCGTCGGGGCGGATGCATCGGGGCCGCTGTCCTTTATGGACGTCTGGGATTCCATGTGCCGCACCATCATGTCCGCGGGTTATCGCCGGGGCGCGATGATGGCGACGCTGCGCTGCGACCATCCCGATATCGAGGATTTCATTGCGGCGAAGCAGGAACCGGGCCGGTTGCGCATGTTCAACCTGTCGGTGCTGGTCACGGATGCCTTCATGGATGCGGTGCGCGACGACGGCGACTGGGACCTGACATTCGGCGGCACCTGTTACAAGACCGTCTCGGCCCGCGCGCTGTGGGACCGGATCATGCAGGCGACCTATGAATATGCTGAACCCGGGGTGATTTTTATCGACCGGATCAACCGCGCCAACAACCTGCAGT
>JAYOMI010000039.1:18258-31124 GCA_038120765.1 Rhodospirillaceae bacterium | reverse complement strand
CCCATGAAGTTGCGCTGCCAGCCTTCGTCGATCTGGTTGCGCTTCTTCACCTGGATGATCGCACCGCCCCAGTCGGTCATGCAGTACGGCATCACAACGTCGGTCACGATACCGGGCTGCATCCGCTCGCACAGGGCGAACAGGGCGGCTTCACGAACCGTGGTGTCGATGTTGTGCTCATCCAGGGTGTGAACGGCGAGCGGGAAGATGATCGGCTTCGATTCCGGCTTCCGCATGGTGACGGCCGTGCAATGGAACGTCGGGGCTTTGTATGCCTTGCCCATGTAGCCCGCCCATTCCGGGTGGAAATGGAAGCGGCCCTGGATGCCGGCTTCTTCGGCTTCCGCGGTCTCGTAACGACGGTCGCGCGGGTTCACGTAGCCTTCAAGCACAACTTCGCAATCGGCAACTGCATAGGCATCGACGGTGCGCGCCTTGACGATACGCACGGGCGAGCCCTGCACTGCGCCGGCGATCCCGATTTCATCGCAGCCCTGCGGCAGGATGACGTAATCGAAACCGGCACCTGCGAGCAGCGTGCATGATGGCGGCAGACCGAAGCACATCGTGATCGGCACCGGCTCGTCGTCCTTGTAGTGCTTGGACACGACCTGCCACATATGCGAGCCGGGCGAAATCTGGAACGTCCCGACATTGCCCCAGCGGAAATTCATCCGGTTGTAGCCAAGGTCGGTTCCGCCGTCGAAATACTTGCCGGCAACGACGCGGTTGCCCGACCCGACGGTGAGTTCCGGTTCGAATTCGGTATGCCGGATCGGAACGATGTAATCGTTCACATTGACCGGATCGAGAACCACGTGCTCCTGGCAGGGTGCCTCGTCCTGGCCGATTTCCACCGGCGGCAGCGGATGCTGGAGCGCGTAGGCGAGTTTCACCGTGCGGTCGGTGTCGTTTTCCCAGCCGAACATCTTGTTAATGACATTCATGTCACCGAACAGGTTCGTCACGCAACGATGATTGGGTTTGCCCTTCACGTTATTGAAGAGGATCGGGCAACCGCCATCGAAATTCTTCTGGATCGCGGCGATTTCGATATCGGGATCGACTTCAACATCGGTCTCGATCAGATCGCCTTCCGATTTTAGCCATTCGAGCGTGCCCCGAAGGTCCATAATCAGTTCTGATGCCATTCCTGGCATGTTCATTTCAGCTGCGCACATAGTCTTCTCCTTTTCCCGGCTTCCGGTCCTGCGTTTGTCGGCAGGGGAAGCGGTGTTGTTGCCGCGTTCGTCAGCGGCGAAGTTAAGCCCGGCGGGAGTGCTGCCCGTGGACTGCTCGTGTGCCTGAAGGGTGATAACCGGGACCGGTCATCGCCGGCGCATTTTGCGCGGGAATCCGGTCAAGCCTCTGCACGTAAGGAATTTGTCATCCCTGTGCTCCGGAATTCGGGGTCAGGTTTAGAGGAGATACAGCTGGATATCCAACTGTTTCGCGGTCTCGCGGGAAATACCCAAAAAAAAACGCCGGCCACAATGATGCGACCGGCGTAATGCCCGACACTCCGGTCGGTTGTATCAACGCTGAAGTGACATCAGAATTTCACGGGTGCTGTCCGCAAGTTCGCAGTTGATGGCTTCAAATGCCGACATCGGCGGGAAAACAAGCCCTGTCCCATCCATGTGGCTGTGCATTTCCCTGAGGTAGCGATTGACGATTTCTTCCGTCGTGTTCCGCTTCAGGCCGTGCTCGAGGCAGAAATCATTATCGGCGCCTTCCAGCCGTCCGAAGGCGCGCTTCAACGCATTCGGCATGACACGATCGTACACTTCCTGGAATGCGGCCAGTTTGGCCGGGTCCTTGGCGAACTGCTTCAGGTTCTCAACACCGTTGTCGTAATGATCTTCCTCATCCTCGAGTACCTCTTCCTGGCTGGCGCCCCAGGGCAGATAGCTCGATTCGCGGTATTCCATGATCTGATGGCTGCCGGCGCGGTCGACCGTGAAGTTGAACACGGCAATATCGAGCCAATTGTCGAGATCCAGGCCCCAGAATTCCCCCGCGTCGGGGCGGCCTGCAATTATCGCTTCCGGGTCTTCGCCCAGGTCGGCCAGCAGGTCGTACAGCCCCCGGCTGTGACGCGCTTCCTCGGCGGCAAATTCGGCGGCAAGTTCCTTTTCCTGCCAGTTCGGAGCGGCGCTGATCGCCCGGCCGAATACTTCCGCAGTTGCCGTTTCCGCATAAATCTGACGCGTCATCAGGCGGACAAGCATTTCCTTATCTTCGCCGGTGGCTTCCGACGGGTTCCTGCACGTTTCCACATTTCTCTCCTGAGTGGCCAAAGCAACGGCACCGTTAATCGGCGCTCAAATAATCGGCGCTCAAATAGCAGTATCAGCCTTTTTGTTGCCAGAAATTTCGCAAAGCTTTAGATATAAATCAAATCGCCAATAATTATATAATTTATCGGTTTGACCAATATTCGAAATGTCGACCTGAACCTTCTCGTCGTGCTGGATGTGTTGCTCGATGAGCGCAGCGTCAGCCGCGCCGCCGAAAGACTGAACCTTTCCCAACCCGCCGTGAGCGGCGGGTTGAAGAGGCTCCGGGAAACCTTTGAGGATCCGCTCTTCGTGCGGACCCGCCAGGGAATCCGGCCAACGCCCCAGGCCCTTGACCTGATCGCACCGGTCAAAACGGTTCTTCGGGACATCGATGCCATTCTTTCCGTTGCCGGGTTCGATCCGGACGATGCCGAAACCGTCTTCACCGTCGCCGCGACCGATTATGCCCAAATGACCTTTCTTGCACCGTTGATGCGCGAGGTACATCGGACTGCACCGAATATCCGCTTCTCGGTTGTCACCACAGATATTCCGCGGATGCCGGGCCAATTCGAACGCCAGGAAATAGACTTCGCGATCACCGTACCGGAAATGGCGCCGCCAAATGTCCACACGATCGACCTTTTCGAGGATCGCTATGTCTGTGCCGCCAGCGCGGGTCACCCGGGCGCGACGCCAGGAATGTCGCTCGACGCCTTTTGCGCCCTCGACCATGTCCTTGTCACGCCTTCGAGCGGTGGATTCTACGGCCCCACCGACGATGCGCTTGCAAAACTAGGCCGCCAACGGCGCGTCAGCGTCTCGGTGCCGAACTTTCTCAGCCTGCCGGGAATACTGGCCGATAGCGAATTCATTACGGTTGCGCCCGAACGTATCCTCCGGCCTTTCGAAGACTCGCTGAAGATATTTCCGGCGCCCCTGCCCCTGCCCGCTTTCAAAGTCATCGCCGCATGGCACGAACTCTCGGCGCGCTCCCCCGCGCATGGCTGGCTCCGGGACAGGATGATCTCACTGTCTGCCATGATGGACGCCCTGCCGATAACGGATGATCCAGACTAAAGCGGATCGGATGAATACAGGCGCATCGGGGCGATCTGGCCGCCATCCAAATGGCCCTCGTCGATCGCCTTCTGAAAAAGCGATGTTACGAGATCGGTCATCGGCATAGGGCTGTTCGTGCGGTTGCCCATATCCTGCGCAATGGTCATGTCCTTCATCATCATCGAGGCATCCGCCAGGTCGGAGTAGTCAGCGTTTGCCATACGTCTTCCGTGATCCTGCAATACCGGGGAATCGGCCCAGCCGCCTTTCAATGCGTCGGCGAGGGTGTGCGCATCCATGCCGAAGTTTTTTGCGAAGTTCAGCGCCTCGGCAATGGCACAGATTTCCGCGCCGATGATCAACTGGTTGCAGGCCTTGGTGGCCTGCCCGGCGCCGGCCGGCCCCATCAAAGTGATCTGCTTGGCATAGCGCGACAGGAGCGGTTTCACGGCTTCAAAATCCCCGATGTCGCCGCCCGCCATCACAATCAGTTCTCCCCGTTCGGCGCCTCCCGGGCCGCCCGAAACCGGTGCATCTATCCAGCCTGTTCCGCTTTTGGCGTGAAGCTCGCGCGCCCATTCCCGCGTGGTCATCGGGTGAATGGAAGAATGATCCACCAGAATGCGCGCGCCGGACACAGCCGATGCTATGCCATCCGCGCCAAAGACGACCTCTCCCACCGCATCGTCGTTCGATACGCATAGCATTACGACATCGCACGATTCGGCGAGCGCGCACGGGGAGTCCGCCCAGTCCGCCCCGGACCGGATGAGCGCTTCAGCCTTTGACTGTTCGCGCGCCCAGACCGCGGTCGGGACGCCGCCTGCGATCAGATGCCCGCACATCGCGCTTCCCATCGTCCCGAGCCCGATAAAGCCGACCCTCAAATCCGTCATGGCTGCTTCCCGTATTTTGTCTGGCAGGACATCAATTTGCCGCTTTCTTAGGTGGAGGGGAACGCGTAGTTTTGCCAACAACAACAACTTTTACCCAAATGACCATTCCAGGGGATCGAAATGGCGAAGCTTTCGCTCGAACAGGCACAGACCATTCTGGCTAAAACGCTGGAGAAGGGCCACGAAATGGGCCTCAATCCCCTGACGGTCGCTGTCGTCGATGACGGAGGCAGCTTGAAAGCGTTCGCCCGTGAAGACGGCCCCGGCGCTGCCTTGCGGCCGCAGATAGCAACGGGCAAGGCATTCGGTGCGGTCGGCATGGGAATCTCATCGCGCAGGATCGGCGACATCGCGCTCGACCGCCCGCATTTCGGCGTCGCCCTGGCGGCCGCGTCGGAGGGCCGGCTGGTGCCGGTTCCGGGCGGCGTCATCATCAAGAACGGCGACGAGATTGTCGGCGCCGTCGGCGTCAGCGGCGATTCATCGGATAATGACGAGACCGCCGGGATCGCCGGTATAGAGGCTGCGGGCCTCACCGCCGTCGTCTGATCTTTTAAATATGTCCCAGGCAGCAACCCTCTCCGATACCGACGTTCTCCGGCGCGACCGGCGCGTTATTTCGCTGATCGGCGTGTCCCATGGCGCGAGCCATTTCTATCAACTCGCCCTGCCGCCGCTGTTTCTACTGATCAACGGCGCGGAGGGTTTTTCCTACGTACAACTCGCCTCGCTCACCCTGGCGTTCTATATCGCCTCGGCCGTGTGCCAGCCGTTCTCGGGATTTCTCGTCGACCGTTTCGGGGCGCGGGTTGTTTTGCTGGCAGGACTCGGCCTTTTGGCCGGCGCGACGACGTTGATGGGCATAATTCCCATACTCCCTATTCTCCTTGTCCTGTCGATCCTGGCGGGCATCGGGAACAGCGTCTTTCATCCCTGCGACTACAGCATCATGAATGCGACGATCAGCGAAGGCCGGATGGCCCGGGCGTTCAGCTTTCACATGTTCGGCGGATATGCGGGCTATGTGCTGGCACCGGTCAGCATGATCTTCCTCGGCAATCTGGTCGGCTGGCAATTGGCGATCACAGCGGCGGGCGCAGTCGGGCTTGTCCTGTTTGCAATCCTGTGGGGCGGCAGCCGGGACTTCCGGGACAGTACCCATGAACGTGCCGAATCCGGCGCCGCCCAGGAACCCCTCAGGGAAAGCGTCAAGACACTCACAACCGCCCCGGTGATCATGTGCTGGGTGTTCTTCTTCTTCACAGCCATGGGGCAAATGGGTCTGATGACCTTCGTTCCGACATTGATGCACGAGATATACAGCTTCGATCTGCAGGCGGCCGGCGCTTTCGTCTCCGTCATGATCGGTGCGGTGATGATCGGCGTTCTCTGCGGCGGATATATCGGCGATTACTTCCGCAAGCCCGACCTTATCGTGACGGGTGGATATACCGTCGGTGCATTTCTGGTCGCCTCTATCTGGCTGCTGGATATGACGAGCTGGCAGCTCTATGGCATTTTTGCCGTTGTCGGCTTCCTCTATGGCGTGGTCTTCCCGTCCCGCGAACTGCTCATCCGCGCCGCAACGCCCAAGGGCGCAAGCGGACGCGTGTTCGGATTCGTCTATTCCGGCATGGATTTCGGCGCTGCCCTGATACCCGTTCTCTTTGGCTGGTTCGTCGATACGGGTATTCCGCGGACGGCATTCCTGTGCGTCGCGATCCTCTGGCTTCTGTCGGTGGTCGTTATGCAGATGACAAACGCCGCCACGAAAAAACAGGCCTTGGCCGCGGCGGAATAAGCCATGCAGGCGGCAGCCCTCGGCGAGAGACGGCGCGATTTCCGGGTTATGGGAGTTGTCGGCCTGTGTCATTTCTTCAGTCACTTCTACCAGCTCGCGCTGCCGCCGCTCTTCGTGCTGATCCACCAGACGGAAGGTTATAGCTACGGCAGCCTGGCGCTGCTGATCACCGTTTTCTACACAACGTCTTTCTCCCTGCAATTGCCGGTGGGGTTCTTTGTCGACAAGTTCGGTGCGCGGCCGATCCTGATGGCAGGCGTCGCCCTGATGGCGGGCACGACGATCCTGTACGGACTGGTGCCCGGTTATCCCGCGCTTGTCGTTTTTTCGATCGTGGCGGGCGCCGGGAACAGCGTGTTTCATCCTGCGGATTATTCCATCCTGAATGCATCCGTTTCCAAGCCTCGGCTCGGCCGGGCGTTCAGTATCCATAATTTCGGCGGTTTCGTCGGATACGCTGTGGGCCCGGTGCTGATGGCCGGAATGGGCGCTCTCTGGGGCTGGAAAACATCTGTCATGATTGCGGGGGCAGCCGGGCTGATCACGGTTCTGGTCGCGATTGCCCTCAGCACCGATTTTCGGGATTCCTCCCACACCCGCCGCGATACGTCCAGGAGCCCCGACCTGAAGGCCGATATCAAACTGCTTTCAAGCGCACCGGCCCTGCTCTGTCTGGTGTTTTTCGCCCTGCTCGCCGGCGGGCAGATGGGACCTCAGTGGTTCGCCGACAAAGCGTATTTTCTGGCCCACGATATCCCGGTCGTGCTGGGCAACAGCTTTATTTCCGTCTTTGTCGTGGGCATCATCATCGGGGTGCTCGCCGGCGGCGTAGTTGCGGACCGGGTCCGCGATCATCTACGCCTCACGTTCGTCAGTTTTCTGCTCTCCGGTCTCGGCATGGTCCTGATGGCCATCGTGCCGCCGTCCCCTCTTATTATCTATCCCCTGTTCGCGATCACGGGCTTCCTGTTCGGGTTCGCTTTCTCTTCCCGCGATCTTGTCGTCAGCAGCCTCGCGCCGCCGGAATCGAGCGGCAAGGTCTTCGGGTTCGTCTTTTCCGGACTGGATATCGGGGCCGCGAGCGTTCCATTGGTTTATGGATATATGATCGGCGCAGCACTGCCCCTCGAAATCTTCTACCTGTCCGGTGCGCTTATCATGCTTTCGGGTATTTCGATGGCGCTTGCGGGAAAAAGCGCGGCCGCACGGCCGGAAACCCAATGATACGCTGCTTCATGATAACGTCAGTCGCATGAACGGCATATTTTTCGCCATTATCCTGATCGCCTTCCTCGTGGCCGGGTATCGCCAGATCACCTGGATACCGTCACCGACTTCTGTATCAAACGGGGTCGACGCGGTATCGCCGATGCAGACGCTTGCCACCGGCATGGTGGATACGGCCGGAAGCTCGGTTACGCTGGCGATCGGCCTGATCGGTGTGATGGCGTTCTTCCTCGGACTGATGAAGGTCGCCGAAGAAGGCGGGATGCTACGGGTTATCGCCAAGACGATCCGCCCCCTGATGGTGCGCCTGTTTCCCGACGTGCCGGCAAATCACCCCGCGATGGGCGCGATGATCATGAACATGTCGGCAAACGCGCTGGGCCTCGGCAATGCGGCCACCCCGTTCGGGATCCGCGCCATGCAGGAGCTGGACAGGCTCAATCCCTGCAAGGGCACCGCGACGAATGCGATGGCGCTGTTTCTCGCGATCAATACCTCCAGCGTTACCCTTCTGCCGACGGGTGTGATCGCCCTTCGCGCCGCGGCGGGGTCCAACGATCCTGCCGGTATCCTGCCGACGACACTGTTCGCGACCGTCATTTCAACAACAGTCGCAATCGTGATGTGTCTGGTTCTGCGCCGCCGCTGGGCCACCGCAGAGGACGTGACGCCCGCAGCGGAGATTGTCTCCCTTGATACCGAAGCAGATACAGACGCCGAAGCCCTTCCCGACGAAGCCGACGATTCCTATCCGGCCTGGATATCCGCTGCGGCCCTTCTCACAATCCTGGGCCTTATCCCGGTAACCATCCTGTATGGTCGGACGATCTCGCCGTGGATCATTCCCGGCCTGACGGTGGCACTGCTTGGTTTCGGGGTCGCAAAGAAGATCAGGGTCTATGAGGCCTTTGTCGAAGGCGCGAAAGACGGCTTCAATGTCGCCATCCGGATAATCCCCTATCTGGTCGCCATTCTTGTCGCCGTTGGAATGTTCAGGTCTTCGGGCGCGCTCGAAGTATTCATTTCGGTGATCGCCCCGCTCACAACGCTCGTTGGGATGCCGGCGGAAGCCCTGCCGATGGCGCTCCTGCGGCCTTTGTCAGGGTCAGGCGCCTACGGCGTGCTCGCATCCATTATCCAGGACCCGTCAATCGGACCGGACTCCTATGCGGGTTACCTGGTCAGCACCCTGCAGGGATCGACCGAAACAACGTTCTATGTTCTTGCTGTTTACTTTGGCGCTGTTCAGATAAAGCGGATCCGCTATGCGCTTGTCGCCGCCCTGTGCGCGGATGCGGCCGGGATAGCTGCCGCCGTGTTTATCTGTTCGATGCTGTATGGAAGCTTCTGAAAAGAACGGAGCCAACGCCTACGCCAGCTTTAACGGCTCCGCCCAACACAAAGGAGTACAAAGAGGCATTGGTGGGACAACCAAAACGACTTCCTTTGAGGCGCACATACTTCACGGCAAGGGAGAGAACCGCGAAGCAACTTTTGAATACGATCTATAGTATTCATGGAAGTAAACCTATCAGCTTTTACTAGATGCTGACAGTTTCCTAATAAAGACCGATTCGAAACCGATTCTTTCTGAATAGCCTTTTATTGACAGGGGATTATGGTGATGCGGTGTTCAAAAGAAAAGCGCCCTGACGAATCGATTCTGTCAGCTCAGAACGATATCAAACGTTCCTTTTACGGCACCGGGCTCGAGTTCGGGCGCCGCAAACAGAGCGACAGACGCGGCATTTTTCGCCGCCGGGCCGCCCAGGCGACGATACAGAAAGTCGCTGTCATTGCCGGGGTGACCGGCGATATACATCTGGGAGGTAAACTCCCGACGGTTCGGAGCCTTCTCCTTGAAGTGGATATGGGGTGTGCGGCCCGGATAGGAGACCGGTTTGATGGTGCGGAACCGGTAACTCCCGTTCGCGCGCGTAACCGCTGTCCCGAACCCCTGAAAATTGGGATCGAATCTCCTCCGGCCGGTATCTCCGCTATGAAGGTAAATACCGTTTGCATCGCATTGCCATATCTCGACAACAAAGCCGGTATAGGGCGTGCCATCCCTGTTCAGTATCCGTCCGCTCAGATGAAAAACCTCTCCCGCCGCTGCTTTCCCGTTGGCGCCGACCTTAACAAGGTCGTTATCTGTATCGAGCGGCAAGCGGTCGGGATAAAACGGGCCTTTGGTCCCCGGCGGAGTCAATGCCCGCGCTGCCGCCGTGGCAGCGCCCGCAATCATCAATCCGGACATAATCCCAGCCGAAACAAGATATCGGCGGCTGATCTGTTGCATGTACAGTGCTCCCTGATCCAGAACCGTGCAGCATTTCGGAATCCCCGGAACGAATATTCCTGTATCGCACGCCGACATCCATTCTAATCCGTCGCGCTCGTTCAGATCAGCACGTGTTCACCCCTGGGACTCCGGATTTACCCAGTCCGAACAACCCATTTCCGGCGGGCCTTCATTGACATTCGGACAATTATGTTTCGATATGTTTCAGTCGTTAATAGTGAGTTCTCGACGCGTAAAAGGTAGGCAAATGGATAGCAGGAAGACCAGCGCGGTGTATGTCGTGCTTGGGGGCCTCATTGCCCTCGGCTGGCTGATGACCAGCATCACATTACTGCGGACAATGGGCGCATTTTAGCTATTTCCGGTTCCGCAGTTAGCCATTCGTAAATCATTTCGCGCGATATTCCGGGGGTCCGGCGTAATTTGCCCGACATCCCGTTTCGTTCCGATTGGATCATCTATGGCAGAAGTAAAATTCGAGGATATACGCCTGTTTTTATGTGACCCGCGGGTTCAGGTGCGCAGCAGTCTGCGCATGGCGCTGAATGATGCCGGGATGAGAAACGGCAATATCTGGGAAGGCGGCGACCTCGACACCATTACAGATTCAGTCTCGGACCCGAATGGCCCCGATATCGTGATCTGTGACGTCACCGAGAATACGGATGAAGCCTGCCAGATTTTTTCGGCAATCCGTCATAACGAACTCGGCACCAATCCCTTTATCTGCATCATCGCAGTCGCCTGGTCGCCCAAACAGGCTCTCGTCAACAAGGTTATGAGCTCCGGCGCCGACGTCCTCGTTGCTGCGCCGATATCGCCATCCCTGATCCTTGACCGGATCGAGGCCCTTGTGCACGCCCGCAAGCCCTTCGTGGTCACATCGGATTACATCGGGCCGGACCGGCGCTTTCTGGACGACCGCGGTAACGAGGTCGAACTTGTGGAGGTCCCGAACTCCCTCAGAGCGAAGGCGCTGGGTCAGTACGATGCCGCGCGGCTGAAGGAAGAAATCGCCGCAGCCCGATCGGATATCAACGACCAGAAGATCGACCGGCAGGCCTTTCAGGTGGCCTTTCTCGGGGACACGATCCTCGAAGGCTTTCGCGCGGGCAAACTGAGCAACCCCGGCCAAAAGCTCGCCGAGCTTAAAAGAGTGACCAACGATCTGAAAATGCGCTCCTTTTCCGCAGGATCGAAGGACCTGGAAGAGCTGTGCGTTCCATTGCGAACCGTGGTGCAGTCATTGATCGATTCACGCGGCAAGTTTGCCAAAAAGGACCTTGAATTGCTCGCCCAGCTCTCGATGGCTGTCCGCGCGGCTGACCGGCCGGGTGCCTTACAGACCCAATCCGCCCAGGACATCAGAAAGATGGTTGTCGGCGCGGGCGCAGCCCGCCAGGGCCATCCGGCCTAAAGGCTTCGCTTACCTATTGGCGTTTATCGGCGAACCGGGGCGCCTTTACACTGCTCTCGAACTCTTTTGCGAGCGTTCCCAAAGTCAGTACCGATACGTCGGGCGTCACTTCGAACGTATGCTTCGTTGTTTCCGCGATTTTCTGACGGACGGCGTCGACATCGGCGCCGGGCCGAACCTCAATCGATAAAGCAAAGCCGTCCGTCCCGTCCTGCAGGGTGACCAGCTCCGCCTTGAAGTCATTCACTTCCGGAATATCGAACAGGAAATCCTCGTATTCCTGATGATTGATATTCACACCGCGGATTTTGAAGAATCCGGCCGTCCGGTGCGCGTGTCGCAGGACCGGAAAGACGCTGTAACCCGAGGTGGTCGCGCCCTGTTTCTGCCAGGTCACGATATCGCCCGAATTCCAGCGCAGGAAGGCCGCGCCGTTATTGCTGAACAGCGGTGTCATTACCAGAACGCCCGGCTCGCCCTCGCCCACTGGTTTCATGGTTTCCTCATCGAGCACCTCGATAAAGGCAAGGTCGGTCCAGATATGAAAGCCGTCGCGCGCCTCGCTCTCGGCACCCATCATGCTGCACTCTGTCATGCCGAAGCAGTCATAGACCTCCGCACCCCAGTCACGGCCCAGCCGTGCGCGTTTTGCCGCCGAGACAGGCTCCGCTGTGCACAAAATGCGGTTCACCGTGCCGCCTGGTAGATCGATACCCTGCGAAGCCGCGAGATTAGCAAGATGCAGGCCGTAGCTGGACATTCCCATAAAGACCGTGGGTTTCAGGCTCTGTATCAGTTCCAGCTGAACGGTCGACGGAAGGACGGCGCCCGAACCGCCCCATATGGCGCCGATACCCATCATACGCGCCGAACGCGCCCACATATGGCCGGCAGGATGAATCCCCAAGGGGAACGCAATATGGGCGAGGTTACCGGGAAGCGTACCCGTACATTCATAGGTGCGGGCGAACCCGACCATGTTGTAGCGGATATCCTCGTACGTCTTCGGATAGAAGAGCGGCCTTCCCGTGCTGCCGCCGGAACGCCAGTACTCGCAAATATCTTCCTGCTTTGCAGTACAGAAATCCGCATAGAATTCCTCTGTCGACAGCTCCCGCAGCTGGTCCTTGTCAAGAATTGGAATTTTCGCCCATTCTTCCGGATCGTCGAGTTTCGCCGGATTGATGTGGTCCAGCTTGCCTTTCCAGAATTTGGTGCGGCGGGCGTTTTCGAAAGCGACCGGTTTGCGTATCCGCTGTATTTCGGCAATTGCTTCAGGGGATTCCGGCAGGCTCAGGGCCGGTTTTTCAACGCTTCCAGAGCTCATTTTCCACCAACCGTTCCGATCCAACGGCTATTGGCGTCAAATTCCGCCGGCATGTTCCGGCTGTTTTCTGCATCGACCATACCCGCGAGCCGCGCCTGTTTGTCGGGCGTATCTTCCGGGATAATGTGCAGCGCATCTTCGAGCAGGCGTTCGTAATCGGCGCCGACCGGACATACATCCTGACATCGCCGGCACCCGGTAACGACCCCCGATCCGCGCAGAATACTCTGCCAGAGATTGAAAGATTCCTCCGATCGCACGAGATCGAGTTTCTTCCCCGCGTCGGATTCGTCAAAAATATTCTCGAGATGATCGGTAAGCTGCGCGAAACCGTGCGGCGAGCGATAGCGGTCGCAGGCTGCCCAGTCCCGGGTCCAGTGACCGACAACGTCGCCGGGACAGGTCGACAGGCAGCGCCCGCATTCCGGCCCCCTGCATAATGCCTCGGTCATCGGGCTATCGGTCTCGCAATCGACCGAACACATCACGGCGGTCAGCATGACGCGCGGACCGAATTCAGGAGTAAGCAGCTGCAGGTTGAGACCGAGCGTG
>JAYOMI010000039.1:17033-18248 GCA_038120765.1 Rhodospirillaceae bacterium | reverse complement strand
CCCCGCCTCCACCGCCGCATGATTCAGCGAAAGAAGCGTCGTCAGATGCTCATTCGGATCGTTCTGATAGGCCCAGGGATCGACATGGGTCGGTGGAATGATGATTCCAGGGTAGCCTTGATCCTCAAGCCAGTAGACGAGGTTCAACGACGCCTCCTCGAGCATCGTGAGGGTCAGTTCGTCGTTGTAATACTTGTGGCGCTCGTCCCAGCGCTTGATCCGGGTTGTACCGCTCGCGTAGCGTTTGCCGATAACGATGACCCGGCCACCGTCGTGATCGGTGATATCCGACGGTTTCTTCGGAAAATCCGGTGGCGTGTTCTCTTCCAGAACCGCCCCATCGGCGATCCCCACCAGATCCACTCCGAATTCCCGCGCTTTCGCCTTGATATCCGCCGCTGTCAGCGGCGACTGAAATGCAGATACCATTTATCCCTGAGTTCCCTGGTCTTCGGAAGCGACACCCGCGGCCGCCTCTTCTTTCTCGCGCTGCTCTTTCTTGAAGGCCTGAAGCTGGCGGGCCACCATGCCTTGATAGCCCTCCGGTCCAACCCAGCGGACGTTCCAGTCGTTCAATCCGTCGATTTCGTCCCCGTCCTTCCGCGCCTGCTTGAAAGCACGCGCCTTTTCCACCTTTTCCGGCGTTTTTTCGGGAATGGTTTTCTGAATATTCGCAAGATGGGCGTGATAGTCATTACCTACCGGGCATACGGCGAGACAGCGCGGACAATCGCCAAACGATCCGACAACCCGCAACAGTCCCTGCCAGAACCCGAACAGTTCCCGGTCAATCAACAGTTCCCGTTGTTTCTCCGGTGGTTGTTTGACGAAATGCCCCCAGAACTGGAGGATCGTCGTGAAACCGAACTCCTGGGCTTCCGTCGCACAGGCGCGCTTGTCGATCCCGAAATGGCGGACCGCGTCGCTTGGACAGGAATAGAGGCACCGGCTACAGGATTCGCCGATACAAACCTGTTCGGTGATCCGTTGATCCGGTTCGATCGTCGCCTCGGTGAGGATACCCGTCAGATAAATGCGCGGACCGAACTCCGGCGTCAGAATATTGACCTCGAGCCCGAAAGTGCCCAACCCCGCCTCGATCCCGAGATGACGGGTGCTCAGGCGGCCGTAGCTCGCGTTCTTGTAGCTCCAGTCCGTTTCCTGGGCGGCAGTGACGAACGAGGGATGCCCCTGCCCCTCTAGCCATTCGGTGAG
>JAYOMI010000039.1:11367-17023 GCA_038120765.1 Rhodospirillaceae bacterium | reverse complement strand
CTTGTAGGCCGACTTGTCCATGGCCCGGAGTACCAGCATGTCCATGTACTGGACGGGAATATTCGATTTTGCCCGAAAAGCGCCCGCGGGAATTCTCTTGGCGATCACGATCACGCTTTTCGTGTATTCCGAAATCCGGTCCGGCGATTGCGGCCATTTGGGATCGGGCGGAAAATCGTTCAGCGTCTGCGCACTGACAACGCCGACAAGGTCGGCACCGAGGGCCTTCGCCTTCTCTTTAACGACAGAAGCATCGAGATCGTAGGACATCGGAGAAACGTGTCATACGCGGCCGCAGTCAACAACTTGATTATAGTCCCATAATATCATGGTACAATCGCCGAAACCATGGAAACGCCAGGATCAGATGCACGGTTCCGCAACAACGACGCCCGAAATCCGTCACGCGATACAATCGTCAAATCAGTCAATAAGACACCTCGCGGAGCGGTTCGGCGTTAACCCGAAAACCATCGTGAAGTGGAAAAATCGGGAATCCGTAGAGGACCGGCCGATGGGGCCTAAACGTGCCAAAAGGAAATCCCTGTCGCCGACGGAGGAAGCCACCTGCACCGCATTCAGAATCCAGGCGCGCCTGCCGCTGGATGACTGTCTCTATGCCCTGCAATTGATGTTCCCGCACCTGACGCGGTCAACGCTGCATCGGCTTTTTCAACGTTACGATATCCACCGGTTGCCTGATCCGCCCCGGCCGGAGCCGGCGCTCACGGAGGCCACACAGCCGGAACTCGGACATTTTTATCTGGATTCCGCCGATATCCGGACCGGTGACGGACGGGCAAACATGTTTTTCGCCTTCGACCGAACCAGCAAGATTGCCTTTGCCCGACTATACAATACCGCACAGCCTGAAAATGGCCCGGCATTCCTTGAAGCACTGGTCAACGCCCTGCCCTACAGCGTCCGGAGCGTGCTGACCGGTGCCGGAAGCCAGTTCACCACAGTGCATCCGCCGGGCGGAGAAAGCACCTCCTCTGCAGAATCACACCCGTTCGCACGGGTCTGCCGTGCCCGGAATATCCTTCACGAAATCCTGCCGCCGGATCAGCCCTGGAACATCGCGCAGATCGGTAGCGTAAAAAACACGGCTCCCCGGCAATTGAAGGCCAATGTCCATTATCCCGGTCACGAGGATCTTCGGGAGCATTTTCTGGCTTTTTTCAAGACCTATAACTTCGATCGGCGCCTGAAGACGCTTCGAGGGCGCACGCCCTTCGAATTTGTCTGTCAGCGCTGGATGGAATCGCCGGAACAGTTCCACGAGGCACCCCGGAAAAACGGCGAATTATTGTCCGGCTAGCGCGCTGCCCGGAGACAAAGGCCATACCACGCGAAAACGAAGGTTCGGTCCGTCGCGCCCGCCTGTCACAAAGATCACAAATATTTGTAACAAAAACCTTTGTAATCGGCCCCTGCGTTCACCACCTTATGAATATGAATAGATCACCACACGAACGATTTTCCCAGCGTCTCAAGGGCGGACTGGTCCTGGCCGCGCTCGTTTTCGGCCCGCTCGTCCTTTCCGGCGGCCCCGGTACGTCCATCGCTGACAGCGAGAACCCTGTCCCCACGATCGTCGCCGACCCGACCAATCACTCGTGGGACGCCTTCTAGGGCCGAGGAATACGCCTGTCTGCCTTGATTTGTCCGGAGGGACTTCCGGCGTCGGCGGGTCGCCTCAATCGGGCTTTGTCTCGGCAAACGGCGGCACACCGCGCCCTTCACGAATAGACCGGACACAGAATCATAGGCCTATCCGTATCTGTTAAGGTAGTCTGCCATTGTCCGCAGGGCGCTGGCAGCGTATTTAAATCCCACTCGAACCAGATCAGATTAATATGGCCGTCGAAACAGATCGCGATCCCCTGCCGGGGCTCAACACCCCCTCGCCACTTGCGACCGTAGAGCGCGCCGCTTTCGAACTGCGCTGCGGACGGCCGGTGTTCGTGCTGGACGAGAGCGACCGGGCAACCGCGGTTATCGCGACGGAGATGGCGAACGAGGCCCGGATTCAGGGCCTGATCGATCTGGCCGACGGTCAGTTGCCGCACATCGTGCTCACCCACCACCGCGCAGCGACGCTGAAAATTCGCCTCTATACGCCGGAATTCGTCCGCATCCCCTATCCCGACTGGCTGACGGCCGGGCAGATACGCCAGCTTGCAGACCCGCAATACGACCTGGCGGATCCGATGCGCGGCCCTTTTCTCGCTGAAAGGGACCCGATTGCGGAGTCAGTGAAAGGCAGTGTGAAGCTCGCCAAGATCGCGCGCATCCTGCCCTCGGTTCTCGCAAACACGGTGCCAGCCATTCAAGTTGGCGTTTATCCCGACATCGTCACCGTCAATGCCGACGATATTGCGGCCTATGATACCCGTGCGGCAGCCGGCCTGAAACGCGTCACTGCTGCAAAAGTCCCTCTGGAAGGCGCCGAGAACGCGAAAATTATTGCGTTCCGTCCCGCAGATGGCGGTATCGAGCACCTCGCCATTGTAATCGGCGACCCGGAGCCGCCCGGCCCCGCCCTCGTGCGGATTCACTCGGAATGCTTTACCGGCGATCTGATCGGCTCGCTGAAATGCGATTGCGGCGAACAGCTCAAAGGCGCGATACACCAGATCGGCGCCGAGGGTAGCGGAATTCTGCTCTACCTGGCGCAGGAGGGGCGCGGTATCGGCCTCATCAACAAGCTGCGCGCCTACGCCCTCCAGGATCAGGGCTTCGATACCGTCGAGGCCAATCAACGGCTTGGCTTCGAGGATGACGAGCGTGTCTTTCTGGCCGCTGCCGAAATGCTCCGGCAGCTCGGGTTTTCGAAGGTGCGCCTGCTGACGAATAATCCGCGCAAGGTCGCCCAGCTAGAGGAATTCGGGATTGAAGTGCCGGAACGCGTTGCGCACGCTTTCGAGAGCAACGAGCACAACGAACGCTATCTGGCGGTAAAGGCCGAGAAAAGCGGGCATATTCTCTGACACTGGATTTCTGCCGAAAATCCGCCCCGCTGTCCCCTTTTTGCGCCAAGGCGTGTACACTTTCCACTGCCTGCCGGATTCCGACATCAAAGAAGTGAACTGCCCGCATATATGAGCGCGAAAATTTCCGCCTTCCGACAGCAATGGCCCATATACGGTGCCGGGCTTTTCTCGAACAGCAACATCACCATTTCATCGATCATCGTCCCGCTCTGGGCGATTTATCTTGGTGTTTCGCCGTGGCTGATCGGCATCCTGCTCGGCGCGCGTCACCTGCCCGGTCTGCTGTTTGCGATCCACGGCGGTGTCCTGCTCGACCGGTTGGGCGCCCGGCCCGTGATGATCACATTTGCCGCAGTCGCGGTCGCTGTTCCCATTCTTTTCCCGGTCATGCCTTGGGTGTGGGCGATGATCGTCCTTCAGATGGTCTGGGGCTTCGCGACGACCATGACATGGATGGGGGCGCAGACCTGTGTCTCGCAACTGATGCGCGGCAGTACCCGCCACGCCGCACGGCTTTCCGTCTCGGTCCGCATCGGCATGCTGATCGGTCCTCCCTTTGCGGGCTGGGCCTGGGATGTCTGGGGACCGTGGGGCGGTTTCGGATCGATCTCGATCTGGGCGCTGGGCTTGCTGGTTTCCTGCCTGGCGATCCCCAAGCTCGGTTTTGGAGATCCCCAGCCGGTGCGCCGGTTCCGGGTTAACGACATGATACCGCGGGGCTCGGATTATCTGGCGGCCCTGCGCATGATGACCATCCCGGCGATCGCCATCTGCGTCTATCTGAGCGCGATCCGGATCGGCAGCTACAGCGTCCAGGAATCTTTCTACATCGTCTATCTGAAGGAAGTCGGCCTTTCCGGCGGCGATATCGGCCTGATCGCGGGGACCGGTCATTCCCTGCTCGGCGCTGCCGGCGCGCTGATGGTCGGGCTCGCGCCTCAAATCCGCTCGATACGCCGCCAGCTCTATATGTTTCTATTCACCCTTGGCCTCGCCATTATCCTGCTGTCGATCTCGCCTCTGATGAACACTTTCTGGCCGCTTTTCGCCGCATTGATGCTGCGCGGCCTTCTGCTCGGCCTCAACCAGCCCTTGATGATATCGATCATCGCGGGCGCCGCCCCTTCCAATGTGCAAGGCCAGAGCGTCGGACTGCGCACAACCGCCAACCGGGCCGCGGCAACCGTGGTGCCCGTCGCCATGGGCGGCATGGTCGAAGTGATCGGCATCGAATACAGCTTCTATGCGATGGGCGCCCTCATGCTCGCAGGCTGTTTCTGGGTCTGGATTCTGATGTTGCGGGCTTTCGCGCGGGGCGAAATCGCTGACTGACCGCGTCGGGCGACGCTATATCGACAAACACCTCTCCGGTGGATACCGTCAGGACAACCAGATCAAGAATGACGGAGGAACTTCGATGGGAAGCGAAAACTTTTATCCGGGCGAACCCCTGGCAGACGATGAAATCCGCGTCACCCTGCTCGGCACCGGCACCCCCTTCCCACGCCGAGGCCAGGCCTCCGCATCCATCTTCGTCGAAGCCGGGCATGAAAAATTCCTGCTCGATTGCGGCCCCGGCGCGCCGCAGAATTTCACCTCGCTCGAAATTCCCTTCACTGCCGTCGACAAGGTTTTCACGACGCATCACCACGTTGATCATATCGGCGGGCTCGACCATTTCTGGATCGGCGGCTGGACCTACGGGCGCACGACCCCGCTGAAAGTCTGGGGACCGCCCGGCACCGAAAAGATCGTCGAGCACCTGCGCGGCATTTACGAATGGGATATCGAGACCCGGCTCGATGCCCTGCCCGCCGGCGGACACCAGATCGAATGTTCGGAGTTCGGCCAGGACGGTGCGATCTACGACACCTACGATGACGGCGGCGTGCGGATTACCGCGTTCAAGGTCCTCCACTGCGAACCGCAGAATACCTTCGCGATGAAGGTCGAATACAGGAACCGGACTTTCGTGTTCTCGGCCGATACCAAGAAATGCGATTCCATGCTGCACCACGCTGCGGGCTGCGACCTGCTGGTGCACGAGGCTTTCCCCCCGGCGGAGCTTTATGCCCAGAAATCAAACCGCCCGCTCGACGTCGCAAAAAAGATTTCAGAGGTCTATCACACCTCGCCCCGCGAGGCCGGCGAGGTCTTCGCGGAGACCAACCCGCGCATGGCGGTCATCTATCACATGTACAATAACGACGATGTCATCGGCCCCGCGCTGAACCAGATCCGCGAAAACTACGACGGCCCGGTCGAGATCGGCTACGACCTGATGGTGATCAATGTCGGCGACGAAATCCGCGTACGCCCGGCGGTCGTGTCCGACAAGCCGTGGCCGATCGGCAGAACAGCGTAGGCGCCTAGCGCCAGAGTTGCGCCGACGCCAGTTTCGCGCCTTCCGCCATGGCTTCGAGCTTCTTCCAGACGATCTCCGGCTCGACCGCTGCCTGCCCGACCCAGGTCCCGTAACCGCAGTCGCTGCCGGCGATGACCTTCTCACGGCCGACGCGTTCTGCGATCCGCGTGATCCGCTGGGCAATCAGTTCCGGATGTTCGATGAAGTTGGACTTCGATTCAATCACGCCGGGGATCAGTACCACGTCGTCCGGCACCTTCACCACCGAGCGCTGATCGACGACGGCATATTCGGC
>JAYOMI010000039.1:0-11357 GCA_038120765.1 Rhodospirillaceae bacterium | reverse complement strand
ACCTTCACATCGTCGAACACGGTGTATTCATGGGCGTGGCGGGGATTCGCGGCCTCGAACGAGATACCGGAGACATTCGCCTTGAACGCGACGTCGATCACATCGCGCAACGGCACGTCGCAATGGTGCGGCCCTTCGTAATTGCCCCAGCACAGGTGGATACGCACCATGTCCCTCGGCACATTGGCGAGCGCATGGTTCAGCGCTTCGACATGCAGTTCCGCGCGTTTGCGGAAATCGCTCAGGCTCAGATCCGCATACTGGATGTGGCGCCCCATGCCGAGATCCGGGCAGTCGAGCTGCAGCATGATGCCCGCCTCGGTGACCGTCTCGTATTCGTAGCGCATAGCATCGGCGATAGCGAAAATGTAGGTCTCGAAATCCGGGTAATGGGTGTTCGCAAAAAACAGCGAGATCACCCCCGGCGACGCGCCCGTCAGGAACTTTCCGGCGACGTCCTTGTCTTTGGTGGCATCGAGCAGATTTCTGGTGTCGGTGACAGCAGCATCGCGGTCGCTGACGGATATTTCCGCGTTGCAGCCCGGTGTCTTGCGCCGCGACCGGCCGGGATCGTTGAACACCCGCGCGGCCATTTTCGGAAATTCCGCAACGTCCTGATAGACGAAGGAATTGCTCTCGCCGCCAAAACCCGCGAGCCGGTCCTTGATATAGGTCGCATAGCTCGGCTTGCTCATCTCACCGTCATTGACGATGTCGACACCGGCATTGACCTGATTGGCGACGATCTCCGCCACCGCCGTCTCGACCCGCGCGGCCAGAGCCGCCCGGTCGACCGGAATGCCCTCTTCCTTGGCGTACATGATCTGGATCAGGTCTTCGGGGCGCGGAAGGCTCCCCACATGGGTCGTCAGAATTCGGTCAGTGCTACGGATCATTTTAGTTTGCCTCCCATCCGTCGGAATGCGGATTTCGGGCGTACCATAACAACCCGTCGGCGCCCTGCCTACTCATGGCAACGCCGCCTGATCCAGGCGCTGCGACGATCTAGAATTACAGGGCTGCCTGGGCCCGCTGCCATCGCACCCAGCCGCGGACCAACCGCCCGTCCGGCCACGCCCGGGATAATGACAGGATCAGATATCCATCCGGGGTGATCTCGACCCCGCGCACCTGTTGGCCGCCGACCCAGCCGGGATTCAGCGCGAAGCGGACATCGGTGGTGAAGACGTCGTTTTCCAGAGACCAGGTCCCCGCATAGGAAATGTATGTATCGAAGGCTTGGAGACGATCCGCCTCCGGCGCATCCGTGTGCCATGCGGGATTGCCGGATAAAGGCGGCCGGGCGCCGTGGCAAAGGGCAGCATTCATCCAGCCGTCGGCGGATACGATCAGAACGCCCTCCTGCGCATCGCCGTAGCGTTCCAGTGCAAGCGCGGCGTCGGCCGGATCGTCGCTGCCTCGTTCGACAAGCAGCCAGGTGCCGATGATGTCTTCTCTGCTGACCATGGACACATCCTACCCTCCCGCAACAGTTTGCGGAATTCGCGTCTTGCTCCTGTGATTGGTCAGATATGCGCTTTGTAAACGGTCGGTCCGTGGCGCCGACGCGGCCGGGATTTTCTCTAGTCCTCAGAAATGACCATATTTCGCAAAAGACTTTTCACCTAGTGAGACACAATAACCAGAGGACTGTCCTATAATCAGATAAAGTCCATATCCCGTTTCGGACTCCTCTGTTGCCTGCGCCCGAAATTTTAGGAGGTTTATATTCGGGAAAGATAATGTTTTACTGAAGCCAAGATCTCGAATTTAAAGAGAAGTTCGATGGATTTCAGCTTTCCGATTACCCCCGATATTTCTATCGCCTTTGCGACACCGTTACTGGTCCGGACTGTCCCCGGTTATGAAAAGGTTAACGAAGCGCTTGTCGAACAGGTCGTGGCCGCCCGAGACGAGGATCAGGGCGTACGCGTTTCCAACAGCGGCGGCTGGCATTCTTCCCCAACCCTTTGGGACTGGGAAACGCCAGAGATCGAGGCCCTCAAAGGCTGGGTCCACGACGGCATGCTCCGAATGGCGGCCCTGTCGACACAGGAAACAAATCTCCGCAATGTGGACCTGGAGTATGTCGCGGGCGCCTGGGCAAACATCAACGAACATGGCAGCTATAACGACCCCCACGTCCATCCCGACTGTGACTGGTCCTGCGTCTATTACGCCTCGAGCGGAGAGCCCGAACCCGGGTGGGAGCGAAACGGCCAGTTCGAACTCCGCGACCCCAGGGTGATGGCGCAATCGTCGAAACTCGGCGGATACGGATTTGCCCGAAGCCTGCTGATCGACCCGGAACCCGGCAAGATGATCCTGTTTCCCGCCTGGATGGAACACGCGGTCCATCCGTTTTACGGGGCGGGAGAGCGCATTTCCATTGCCGCCAACATCAAGGTCATCGGCGGGCGGCACGCCGGGATGGAGGGATAGCGATAATACCGCTTCCGATAGGCCTCCGAAAATTCAAAAGGGCTCGGAGGTTTCCCGCCAAGCCCTTGAAAAGAATGGTGCGCCCACCAGGACTCGAACCTGGGACCCACTGATTAAAAGTCAGTTGCTCTACCACCTGAGCTATGGGCGCATAATGCCGCGAATGCGGTGGCGCAACATAGGAAGTGCCCCCCAGCGGGTCAATAGAATCCTGTCCAAAATCCCGGGGTTTTTCCGATCCCGTTAACCGCTCAGGCGTTCGCTGAGCCGTTCGCGGATTCGCGGCGATACGAACTGGCTTACATCGCCGTTAAGTTTTGCGATTTCCTTAACAAGACTGGAAGCAATGAAATGATATTTGTCTGACGCCATCAGGCAAAGCGTTTCGATATCCGGCGCCATTTTGGCGTTCATGCTAGCCATCTGGAATTCATAATCGAAATCCGACACTGCCCGCAGGCCGCGCACAATCACCGTGGCTTCGACCTCGCGGGCAAAATTGATGAGCAGGCTTTGAAATGGCCTGACCTCGATCTTGCCACCAGCGGCATTGTCGAGATGGGCGATCTCTTCCCGCACAAGCTCGACACGTTCGTCAATCGTGAAAATCGGTCCTTTTCCGGGATTGATCGCCACGCCGACGACAAGCTTGTCGAGCACACGGGCGGCCCTGCCGATGATATCGGTATGTCCGTTGGTGATCGGATCGAACGTGCCGGGGTAAATCCCGATCTTTTGTGCCGTCATGTGAACAGTCCGTAACGCTGTGTGCCAATAGAGGCTTTTTACGCGTCTCCGGGCTTGTCGTCCACTTCACCGGAAGGATCGTCCCCGGCTTCGGGCGCATCTGCAACTGTTCCGGCATCTTCAGCACTTTCGGAAGCCGTGTCAGCGACGCCGGATACGACATCATCGCCGTCGGATGCTTCCGGTTCGTCAGCTTCCTTCAGATGGGCGACGGAGACGACTTTTTCGTCATCTGCCGTATGGAAAATCGTCACGCCCTGCGTAGACCGACCAGCGATACGAATATCAGCAACCGGGCTGCGGATAATCTTGCCCCCATCGGTCACCAGCATCACCTGGTCGCCATCTTCCACGGGGAAAGAAGCCGCGACGCCGCCATTCCGCCCCTCGGTCGCAATATTGACCACGCCCTGCCCGCCACGCCGGGTTGTCCGGTATTCGAAGGCCGATGTGCGTTTGCCGTAGCCGTTTTCGGTGACCGTCAGGATAAACTGTTCCTTCTCGGCCAACGCTTCGTATTCTTCATCGGTCAGCGTGATATGCGCACTGGCGGTTTCCTCGCCCGCCTCGTCAGGCGTCTCTGCCACTTCCTGGATGCTCTCGTCCTCGTCATCCGGCATCCGCCTGCGCGCCTTGGACATACGAAGATAGGCATCGCGGACATCGGTCTCGAGGTCGACGTGATCGATCATTGTCATCGATACGATCTTCTGGCCCTCGGCCAGCCGTATCCCGCGAACGCCGGTAGACGTCCTGCCGGAGAAAATGCGCACCTCGGTCACCGGGAACCGGATGCACTTGCCGCTATCGGCCGCCAGCATAATGTCCTGGGCCTCGGTACAGGTCTGTACGCCGATCAGTTCGTCGCCTTCATCCAGTTTCATGGCGATCTTGCCGTTGGCCATGATATTCGTGAAATCGGACAGGCGGTTCCGGCGGATGCCGCCGCTGGCGGTCGCGAACATGATAAACAGATCGCTCCAGCTGGACTCGTCTTCGGGCATCGGCATGATAGTCGTGATCGTCTCGTCTGCTTCAAGCGGCAGCAGATTGATCAACGCCTTGCCCCGCGCCTGGGGATTCCCCTCGGGCAGACGGTATACCTTCAGCCGATAGACAATGCCGCGGGACGAAAAGAAGAGCACCGGTGTGTGGGTGTTGCAGACGAAAACCTTGCTGACGAAATCCTCGTCTCGGGTCGACATTCCTGCCCGGCCCTTGCCGCCGCGCCGCTGCGCACGATAGCTGGAGAGCGCGACGCGTTTGATGTAGCCGCCATGGCTGACGGTCACGACCATGTCTTCGCGCTGGATAAGGTCCTCGATGTCGGTATCCAGCTCGGATTCCTCGATCGTTGTCCGTCGCGGTGTTGCGAACTGTTCCTTGACCGCCTGCATCTCGTCGCGCGTGATCTTGCGGATACGCGCCGGCGACCTCAGAATATCAAGAAAATCCTCGATTTCCGTGGCGAGCCCGTTCAGTTCTTCGGCGATCTTGGCCTGTTCGAGTCCGGTCAGGCGCTGTAGCCGCAGTTCGAGGATCGCCCGGGCCTGCGCTTCGGACAGCCGGTAACGGCCGTCGACCACCGAATGGTTCGGATCGTCGATCAGTTCGATCAGCGATTCAACCTCCGTTGCCGCCCAGTCCCGCGCCATCAGCCCTTCCCGGGCTTCGACAGGATCCTTGGCCGCCCGGATCAGCGCAATCACGTCATCGATATTCGCAACCGCTATGGCGAGACCTACCAAGACATGCGCCCGGTCCCGCGCCTTGTTCAGATCGAATTCGGTCCGGCGCCGGATTACGTCTTCACGGAACTCGATAAACGCTTCGAGGATGCGTTTCAGATTGAGAAGTTCCGGTTTGCCGTTGTTCAGCGCCAGCGTGTTGACGCCGAAGCTCGTCTGCAGCGGCGAATACCGGTAGAGCTGGTTGAGCACCACCTCGCCCAGCGAATCCCGCTTGATCTCGATCACGACCCGCACGCCGTCGCGGTCGGATTCGTCGCGCAGATCGGAAATGCCTTCGATTTTCTTGTCGCGCACCATCTCCGCAATGCGCTCGATCATCCTGGACTTATTCACCTGGTAGGGAATTTCCGAGATGATGATCGCTTCACGGTCTTTGCGGATTTCCTCGACAACCGCCCGTCCGCGCATGACGACAGAGCCCCGACCCGTGTGGAACGCGGATGTCAGCCCCTGCCGCCCCATGATGATCCCGCCTGTCGGAAAGTCCGGACCCGGGATAACTTCCATCAGTTCATCGATCGTGACATCCGGGTTATCGAGCACCGCACAGCAGGCGTCGATAACATCGCCCAGGTTATGCGGCGGAATATTGGTCGCCATGCCGACGGCGATGCCGCCGGCGCCGTTGACCAGGATGTTCGGGAACTTGGCCGGCAGAACCTTCGGTTCGCGGGTTGTCTCATCATAGTTCGGCTGAAAATCGACCGTGTCCTTGTCGATATCGTCCAGTAACTCGCGGCCGACCCGCTCCAGCCGGACCTCGGTATACCGCATGGCTGCCGGCGGATCGCCGTCCATGGAGCCGAAATTGCCCTGACCGTCGACCAGCGGCAGACGCATGGAGAATTCCTGCGCCATCCGCACCATCGCGTCGTAAATCGCCTGATCGCCATGGGGGTGATATTTACCCATGACGTCACCGACCACGCGGGCCGATTTACGGTAGGGGCGGTTCCAGTCGTAATTGCTTTCGTTCATCACATGCATGATGCGGCGATGAACGGGTTTCAGTCCGTCGCGCACGTCCGGCAGCGCCCGGCTCACGATCACGCTCATGGCGTAATCGAGATACGATTTCCGCATCTCGTTCTCGATCGAAATCTGTCCGATATCGCGGTCGAGGGGCGGTGGTTCTGCCGGTGTTTCAGCCAAGAAACAGGCCTTTCGATGGGGGGATGCAGCGAAGCAAGGATCACCGCAAAATTCCGCGAAATTGTAACCTTTTCGGGCGATTCGGACAAGGAATCCGGAATCGAAGACGAGCCGCTAAAGTGCTGTAATCACTCCAAAAATGATTCGCAGAATACCCTCGCAGAACTATTCGGACGGCGGCTTCGTTCCGTTCAGAAAATCGCGCGCCCGCTGTGTCGCCGGACTCTCCGAAACCGACTTTTTTATCCTGTTACCGGCGCGTTCGACATTTTCGCGAGCGCGGCGGATTTCCGGCCGGGCGGCGTCGACCGCCACCCGGACCCGCGGCACGACCTCGTCCTCAAGAACCTCCCGCGCCTTGGCCTGCACCCGCGGATCGGCCGCGGCGCGTTTCGCCGCCATCCACAAGGCGCGCCGAAGGAGAGGCATGACAGGTTCCGGTCCTAGAAGGGAATTTCGTCGTCGAGGTCCCCACCGGAAGGCCCGCCGCCGCCGAAATCGTCGCCGCCACCGGAGCCTCCGCCGTAATCCCCGCCGCCATAATCTCCTCCGCCGCCGCTGCCGCCGCTCCGGGAGCCAAGCATCGTGAGTTTACCGCTGAAGCGCTGCAACACCACCTCGGTGGTGTATTTCTCGACACCCTGCTGGTCGGTCCATTTGCGGGTCTGCAGCGAGCCTTCCAGGTAAACGGTCGAGCCCTTGGTAAGATATTTCTGCGCGACCTCGCAGATCTTCTCGTCGAAGATCACGACGCGGTGCCATTCGGTCTTCTCGCGGCGTTCGCCACTGGTCCGGTCCCGCCAGGTTTCGGACGTCGCGACCGACAGATTAACGATCGGCCGACCGTCATTCGTATGCCGCACTTCCGGATCGCGGCCAAGATTGCCGATGAGAATTACCTTGTTGACGCTGCCGGCCATGCCCTGCTCCCGTGATCCTGAATTGATTTGCGCTATCATAGCGCACTAGCCGCATGACGCCAGCGCCTAGGCAGCGCGCAAACACCCTGTAACAGCCGGTTCCCTGCCCCGATCCGCGCGTGCGATTCGTAAGGGCAGCCTGTTTGGGGCGGTCGATTATCCGGGCGTCGTTGGATTGCGCCCGGACATCTGGTTGATCGTTTTTCCGTCCAGCCACGAACGGATGTTTTCCACCGTGCCGCCATACCAGTTCTGATAGTTTTCGACGGTCACGTAACCGAGATGCGGCATTATCACCATGTTGGGCATATCCCGCAGCGGATGATCCAGCGGTAAGGGTTCGACCTCGAACACGTCAATGCCTGCGCCGCCGATCCGACGGTTCTGCAGCGCGTCAATCAGCGCAGGCTCGTCGATAATCGGGCCACGTGACGTATTGATGATATACGCGGTCCGTTTCATCCGGGCGAGATCGTCTGCCTGAATCAGGCCGCGCGTGCGGTCGCTGAGCAACAGATGGATCGTCAGGAAATCAGACTGCGCCAGCAGCTCTTCCTTTGTCACCAGGCGCGCACCGACTTCGTCGCATTTGTCCTGCGTCAGGTTCTCGGACCAGGCGATTACCTGCATGCCCGTTGCAATGCCGACCCGCGCCACATCGACGCCGATCCGGCCGAGCCCCATGACGCCTAGCACCTTGTCCCGCAGGCCGATACCGACGGTCTTCTGCCAGGCACCGGCCCGTGTTTCGCGGTCCTCGAACGGCACATGCCGCGCAAGAGAGTGGATCAGCCCCCAGGTCAGTTCCGCCGTGGGATAGCCGAGCGACGGCGTGCCGGAGCAGATTACCCCGTTATCGCTCGCAGCATCCACGTCCACAGACAGGTTCCGCATACCGCTGCTGACGAGATGTTCAAGATTCGGGAGCTTTTCGATCAGCGACCGGGGAAACGGGGTGCGCTCCCGCATGACCATTACGATCTCGAACGGTTTCAGGCGTTCGGCGACGGCGTCTTCATCCGACAGATGATCGTTAAAAACCGTTATTTCGACGTCTCCGTCGAGCGGTGACCAGTCGGCCATTTCCATGGCGACATTCTGATAATCGTCGAGAATGGCAAGTTTTTTCATTTGATCCACAATTCCTTTGCCCGGCGCGGCTTAACGAGTCGCTTTGACCGCGGGCGCACCTTATTATCCGCGAAATCCACACAGCTTTATTGGCCGTAACCTACACCGATGCAATCAAAGATCGTCGTTCGCGGTGCCCGTGAACATAACCTCAAAAATATCGACGTCGATATCCCCCGGGATTCGCTGGTGGTTGTCACCGGCCTGTCCGGGTCGGGCAAGTCGACGCTCGCCTTCGACACCATCTATGCCGAGGGCCAGCGCCGGTATGTAGAGAGTCTTTCGGCCTATGCCCGCCAGTTTCTCGAACTTATGGAAAAACCCGACGTCGACTCTATCGAGGGGCTGTCCCCGGCGATTTCCATCGAACAGAAAACCACGTCCAGAAACCCCAGATCCACTGTCGGCACGGTCACGGAAATCTACGACTACATGCGCCTGCTGTTCGCCCGTGTCGGCGTCCCCTATTCGCCCGCAACGGGCCTGCCTATCGAGAGCCAGACCATTTCCCAAATGGTCGACCGCATCGAGGCGATGGAAGAAGGCACGCGGTTGTTCCTGCTGGCACCCATTGTCCGCGGCCGCAAGGGCGAATACCGCAAGGAATTCGCCGAATTGCAGAAAAAAGGTTTCACCCGCGTGCGCGTGGATGAAGAGATGTATGACATCCAGGATGTCCCTGCCCTCGACAAGAACTTCAAGCACGATATCGAGGTCGTCGTGGATCGTATCGTCGTGCGGCCAGACATGGGCAACCGCGTCGCGGATTCGCTGGAGACGGCGCTCGGCCTCACCGATGGCCTTGCGATCGCCGAAAACGCGGATACCCGTGAGCGCACGCTGTTTTCGGCGAAATTCGCCTGTCCGGTCTCCGGTTTCACGATTGACGAAATCGAACCCCGGCTGTTCTCGTTCAACAATCCGCACGGTGCCTGCCCGGCCTGCGACGGACTGGGCACCAAGATGTATTTCGACCCGGACCTGGTCGTGCCCGACCGGGACAAGTCTCTGAAAGACGGCGCAATTGCGCCATGGTCGAACTCGTCGTCGAGTTATTACGACCAGACGCTCGATTCACTGGCCCGTGCCTTCAAATTTTCGATCAATACGCCCTTCAGGGACCTGCCGGAAAAGGCGCAGCAGGTCATCCTGCACGGTTCCGGCAACAAGGCCGTGAAGATGATCTATGCCGACGAAAAGCGGTCCTACACCATAGACCGGCCTTTCGAAGGCGTGATGCCCAATATGGAACGGCGTTTCCGCGAGACGGATTCAAGCTGGACGCGGGAGGAACTGGGCAAGTACCAGGCGGTCTCCCAATGCGAGGTCTGCGAAGGCGCGCGGCTCAAACCCGAAGCGCTGGCGGTCAAGATCGATGAAAAGCACATCAGCGATATCACCGAATACTCCATTGGCGGCGCCCATAAATGGTTCGCCGGCGTATCGAAATGCCTGACGGACAAGCAGAACGAGATCGCGAAAGGCATCCTGAAGGAAATCAACGAACGCCTGGGCTTTCTGCACAATGTCGGGCTCGATTACCTGACCCTGTCGCGGACGTCCGGCACCCTGTCGGGTGGCGAAAGCCAGCGTATCCGGCTCGCCTCGCAAATCGGCTCGGGCCTCACCGGCGTGCTCTACGTGCTCGACGAGCCGTCAATCGGGCTCCATCAGCGCGACAATGCCCGCCTTCTTGAAACCCTGCGTCATCTCCGGGATATCGGCAATACGGTGCTGGTGGTCGAACATGACGAGGAAGCCATCAGATCGGCCGATTATCTCATCGATATGGGTGTCGGTGCCGGTGTGCATGGTGGTGAGGTCGTTGCATCCGGTACGCCGGCAGCGGTCCTGCGCTCGAAGCGCAGCCTGACCGCCAAGTACCTGCGCGGCGATCTTCAGATCGATGTCCCGGCAAAACGCCGGAAGTTTGACAAGAAACGCCGTCTTCGCATCACCGGGGCAAATGCCAATAATCTGAAAGACGTATCCGTCGACGTCCCTCTCGGTGTCCTGACCTGCGTCAGCGGCGTTTCCGGCGGCGGCAAGTCCAGTCTGATTATCGAGACGCTCTACAAGGCCATGGCGCGGCGCCTCAACAACGCCCGCGTTATCCCGGGCGAGCACAGGGATATCAGCGGCCTCGAATTCGTCGACAAGGTTGTCGATATCGACCAGTCGCCCATCGGCCGCACGCCCCGGTCGAACCCCGCGACCTATACCGGCACGTTTACGCCGATACGCGACTGGTTCGCCGGTCTGCCGGAATCGAAGGCCCGGGGCTACAAGCCGGGGCGCTTTTCGTTCAACGTCAAAGGCGGCCGCTGCGAAGCCTGCCAGGGCGACGGCGTCATCAAGATCGAAATGCACTTCCTCGCGGACGTCTACGTCCAGTGCGATGTCTGCAAGGGCAAACGCTACAATCGAGAAACACTGGAAGTATTATTCAGAAACAAATCAATAGCGGATATTCTTGATATGACGGTTGAGGAAGGTGTGGAGTTCTTCACCGCCGTCCCCTCGATCCGCGACAAGCTCGAAATGTTGCTGCGCGTCGGCCTTGGCTATGTACAGATCGGCCAGCAGGCCAATACGCTGTCCGGTGGCGAAGCGCAGCGGGTCAAGCTGTCCAAGGAACTGTCCAAACGGGCGACCGGCAAAACCGTCTATATCCTTGACGAACCCACGACCGGCCTCCATTTCGACGATATCCGGAAACTGCTGGAAGTACTGCAGGCCTTGGTCGATCAGGGGAACAGTGTGATCGTCATCGAGCATAACCTCGACGTCATCAAAACGGCCGACTGGGTCATCGATCTCGGTCCCGAAGGGGGCGACGGCGGCGGCGAGATCGTCGCCGAGGGCCGCCCCGAGGACGTCGCCGCGATCGAGCGCAGTGTGACCGGCCGGTATCTCGCGCCCTATCTCGGTCTCGCACCGGGCAGCAATTCGCGAAAATCCGCCTGATCCGGGGAATATTCTCAGCACTCTCTCGACCCCGCGGCCCGAATGAGGCATTTTCACGCACTAAACTTATGAACCGGTTAATCAATTGAAGAAGCCACTCGCCATTCAGGGACGCCAGCTTTCCAAAGAGGACTTTCTCAACGGGCGGCATGACCAAATGATCATCGACGCCGGTCTCGAAGGCGTGATGAAGCGAAACACCCCGGAATTCCGACTTGCAAAGCGCGATGAAATGATCGCCTCGGCG
>JAYOMI010000038.1:0-31156 GCA_038120765.1 Rhodospirillaceae bacterium | reverse complement strand
GGGATGTGATGCGCTATACGGCGGCCGCCGGTCCCAAGCCATTTATTGTGTCGCCGGACTATCCGGACGGCGCATTCCTGAAATCCGCGGGGCGCCCTCTCGGCATGACGGCCGATTCTACGTATGAGGAGTATGAAGAGGCTTTTCCGCCCGGCAGTTCGCTGTTCCTGTATAGCGACGCGCTGACGGAGACGCCGGACATGATAAACCCGGTCTATGACGAAGATCGCATGCAGGCGGCTCTGACCGGACGCATAGATGCGCAACGTCATCCTTTCGATGTCGTTCTCACCGATTTCCTCGACCATACGATGACAGAGCCGCTGAACGACGATCTCACAATGATTATGCTCTCCCGGCCGGGAAAGTCCTGAAGATGAGCCGGCGCAGGCATCTCTCGAAGCGGAACGATGCTGCAGACCCGTACATGCCGGCAGCCGGCGCGCAGAAACATCAGGCGGTGCCCCTACCGGGTTGTGTGATGCATGGCATGCTCCATATCGACGCGGTTGCGTGGATATCCCGCACCTTGCGCTGCGTCGAAGGCGATGAGAAACCGCTAGCCAGCCACTTCAGGCACTTTCACGCCACGCTTAAGGTTCAGACCTTTGACGATATCGATCAGTGCGTAAAGATCGCTACAACCGCGCTGGCGCTCGCGCCCGAGGTCACGCTCGGTTTGCGGGAATTAGCCATCAATGCCGTCGAGCACGGAAATCTGGAGATCGATTTCGATCATAAGTCGGAATTGCTTGCCGGCGGAACATGGCAGGCCGAAATCGAAAGGCGCCTTGCCAGCGCGGAATACGGTGACCGGTTTGCATCGGTTGAGCTGCTGCGTAATGGTGAGCAGTTCAAGATCCACATCACCGATCAGGGCCCCGGCTTTAACTGGCGCAAGCATCTCGATGAGACCACGGCACCCAGACATATCTTGCACGGTCGGGGTATGTCGCTCGCCATGGCCGCGGGATTCGACGATCTCGTCTATGACGGGGTGGGCAACCAGGTCACGATACGGGGCGCCTGCGCATCCGATCAAAGCGCCTGAACAAGTCTTTCCATGTATTTCGGGCCCGGCCCCGGTATGCGGTTTAAAGCGCGTTCTGTGCCGATTCAGCCAAGCCTACCACTCAGGCCGCGTCTCTGTGTATTCGGCATCGCCGGGTGAATCTTTGGCAGCGGACTGTGCCTGCTGCCCGCGACCTTAGTTGATCGTGGCGCTGATCTCCCCGATCGCCGTCTGGATCTCGTTTGCCTGGTCTGAGATTTCCTCTGTCGCCTTCGCGGTCTGGTCGGCGAGGGATTTCATCTCGGTCGCGACGACCGCAAACCCCTTTCCGGCTTCACCGGCCCGCTACTGCGGACGCCGCGACCGCAGCGCCTTCAGCAACGATCGCGCTGATTTCATCGCCCGAATCAATCGATCCGTTCGTTCTGGTAGACGCCCCAGAAATGGGTGCGCCGCATCCAGCCGCGTTGTTTGCCGATCTCGATACGGCACCACTCACCCTCGCATTCAAGCACCTTGGCGATGACCTTCTCCATCACGCGGGCGGTGAGTCTGGAACTCGCGGAAGGCTCCTCCCGGAGCGGCTGAATACCGCCCGTCACGATTGCTGTTCGCCGGCCCGACAGCATGGTACGATGTACCCAGCCTTCGGTGCCCTGCCAGTCCCGCACTTTCCGCCAGTTTTCGAATTCCGCCACGATCTCGACCGGCAGGTTGCGCTGAACGAATATCCAGTCCACGGGGTAACGGACGCCGGGGCCCGTCCTCAGATGCACCTTGTTGGCGCGCAGCGACACGAAGCGCGGCAGGGGCAGACCGGTCTCGGCGATGGCGACCAGAGGGGTCGCCAGAAGCAGGGCGGTCGCCGCGACAACGGCGATCAGGATCATCAGTGGTCGGAACATGGCGGCAGTATAAACCGGTGCGGTGAATCGCTCCATGTCTTCGGTTGTCGTTCGGTATATCCCCGCTACTTCACCCCTCCCGGAGCGTGGATTGCATGCCGGACGATGGTGCGGCAACATGTCTGGACAACGGCACTTGGCCCTGATACGCCAGAGTCAATCAATGCCAAGAGTTAACAGGTTCAGGGAGACGGGCTGAATATGCCCAATCGGAAACCGGTCGTCATCGTTACCCGGACGCTGCCAGGAGACGTGGAGACGCGCATGATGGAGCTGTTCGACGCGCGTCTGAATGCCAGTGATGCGCCGATGACGGCTGATGAAATAGTGGCGGCGGCCGAGGGCGCGAACGTGCTGGTCCCCACGGTAACAGACAGGATCGATGCCGACCTGATCGCGCGCCTGCCCGATTCCGTCAAACTGATCGCGAATTTCGGCGTCGGCGTGAACCATATCGATCTCGACGCCGCAAATGCCCGGAAGATCGTGGTGACCAACACGCCGGGCGTCCTGACAGACGATACGGCCGACATGACGGCCTGCCTGTTGCTTGCGGCTCCCCGCCGGCTGGCAGAGGGAGACCGCCTGGTCCGTTCAGGCAAATGGGAAGGGTGGTCGCCCACATTCATGATCGGCCACCGGATTTCCGGCAAACGGCTCGGCATTATCGGTATGGGCCGCATCGGTCAGGCCGTCGCCCGACGGGTAAAAGGCTTCGGCATGACCGTGCACTACCATAACCGGCGGCGTCTTCACGAGGAGATCGAAACCGAGCTGGAGGCGACATACTGGGAAAGCCTGGATCAGATGCTGGCCCATATGGACTTCATTTCTATTAACTGTCCCCATACCAGCGAAACCCATCATCTGTTGAACGAAGAGCGTTTGAATCTGCTCAAGCCCCATGCGTTCGTGGTCAACACGGCGCGCGGCGAAATCATCGACGAGGCGGCGCTCGCCCGGTTGCTGACGGAAAACAAGATTGCCGGCGCGGGTCTCGATGTGTATGAGCGCGAACCTGAGATCGAACCGGCCTTGCTCAAGCTGGACAACGTCGTGCTCGCGCCGCATCTTGGTTCCGCGACCCATGAAGGACGCATCGCGATGGGCGAGAAAGTCATCGTCAATATTCGCAGTTTCGTCGACCAGCACAATCCGCGGGACCGCGTCTACAAGATCTGAATCGGGCGCTGCCGTAAATCAGACGTACAGCATCGCGCCCTTATCCGAAGCATCCGTCAGAAAACTCACCGCGCTGCCGTCGGTGATCCGGATATCGCCCCGTAAATCTTCCCGGCTCAGCATTTCGGCGCGCAGCCCCAGCTCACAGACCATGAATGTCGCATCCAGTTCGCTGCAGGCGGAGAGAAGCTCTTCGAATGTCTCAAGACCGTTCGCGGCGAATGCCGCCTCTCGGGCATCGTCCGCCCAGCCGGCCGTCAGGGCACGGGTCGCCGCCATTGTGAAAAACAGGGTGACCGGCTTGCACACGGCGAGGGCGGCACTCGCCATCACCAGCGCATAATGGACACGGTCGTAATCGCCGGACTGGATAATCAGGGAGAGTTTGTCGGGCGATGCCATCACGCAACGTGGGCCGACAGATCGGTAATCGACGGGGCGTCGCCGCAGAGCGGGCAGGCGGGATCGCGGGGCAGTTTCATTTTCTGCACCTCGCTTGAGAGCGCATCGTAGATCATCAGCCAGCCGGCGAGGCTGTCGCCGATACCCATGATTTCTTTGAGAACCTCGATTGCCTGCAGGGAGCCGACGGCCCCTGCCAGCCCGCCCAGAACGCCGCCCTCGGAGCAGCTCGGCACCAGGCCGGGCGGCGGCGGTTCCCGGTACAGGCACCGGTAACAGGGCGCGCCCTGCCCCAGCCCGGACCGGAACGTCGCGATCTGGCCTTCGAACCTCAGGATCGCGGCGGAGACGAGTGTCTTGCCCGCCAGATGGCAGGCGTCGTTGACGAGAAACCGCGTTTCGAAATTGTCGCTGCCGTCGGCAACGAGGTCGTATGGCTCTATCAGGCTGTCGACATTCGAAGCGTTGAGGCGGACCGGGTGCGGCGCAAACGAAATCTCCGGATTGATATCCGCAACGCTTGCGGCGGCGCTTTCAACCTTCGCCATGCCGATATTGCCGGTGCCGTGAATAACCTGGCGCTGGAGGTTGGACAGATCCACAACATCGTCGTCGACCACGCCCAGAGTGCCGACGCCCGCGGCGGCAAGATACATCAGCAACGGGGCGCCGAGCCCGCCGGCGCCGATCACGAGGACGCGGGCGTTCAGAAGTTTTTCCTGACCGATACCGCCGACCTCCGGCAGCACGATATGACGCGCATAACGCTGGATCTGGTCATCGGAGAAATCCATCCGCGATACGTTTGGTCAGGTGCCGGTCGAGCCGAAGCCGCCGGCGCCGCGCGCGGTTTCGTCCAGGGAATCGACCTCGGCGAAACGCGCCTGGGTAACCGGTGCGATCACCATCTGGGCAATCCGCATGCCGCGCTCGATCTCGAATGTTTCCCGGCCGAGATTGATCAGGATAACTTTCACTTCGCCCCGATAGTCGGCATCCACCGTGCCGGGCGTATTCAAGACCGTCACGCCGTTTTTGGCGGCAAGTCCGGACCGGGGCCTGACCTGTGCCTCAAAACCTGCAGGGAGCGCGATGGCGAGACCGGTCGGGACCATCGCGCGTTCACCTGGCGCGAGGGAAAGTGGTGTATCGATTGCGGCGGCGAGGTCCATGCCCGCGGACTGCGCTGTCTCGTAGGCGGGCAAGGGCAGGTCCGTATTATGCGGCAAACGGGTAACGGCAATTTCGACCTGCGTCATTCGGCAGCCTCTGTTGTTTGGTCAAAGTGACGGGCAATGCGTTCTGCAAGCCGGTCGGCGACGTCGGTCTTGCGCATCGCGGGCCAGGCTTCGGCACTGGTTGCCGTAATCAGGTGGACGGTATTGGTCTCGCCGCCGAACGTGCCTGTCTCCGGCGACACGTCGTTGGCGACGATCCAGTCGCATTCCTTGCGTGCGCGTTTCGCGGTCGCGTTCTCGACCAGATCGTCGGTTTCGGCGGCAAACCCCACGACCAGGGCCGGGCGCTGTTTGCCGGCGGTGGAAAGGGATTTCAGGATATCCGGGTTTTCGACCATCTCGAGGCGGGGCGGGTCGGCGTCCGGGTCTTTCTTGATCTTGCTGCTGCCCTGTTCTGCCGGCCGCCAGTCCGCGACCGCGGCGGCACAAACGGCAATATCCGCGGGTAGGGCGCCCATGCACGCGTCATACATTTCGCGGGCGGATTCAATCCGCCGGATTTCGACGCCCGGGGGCGCGGCTTCGGAGGTCGGCCCCGTCACGAGAATGATTTCTGCGCCCATGCCTGCCAGCGCGGCGGCAATGGCATGGCCCTGTTTGCCCGATGACCGGTTGGCGATATAGCGTACGGGGTCGATCGCTTCGAATGTCGGGCCGCTGGTGACGATGGCGCGGCGTCCGGCAAGCGGGGCGGAGGCGGCGAAATAGGTTTCGATCCCGGCGACGATCTCCAGCGGTTCCACCATCCGGCCTTCGCCGAATTCGCCGCAGGCCATGTTGCCATCGGTCGGGCCGGCAAAGCGAATGCCCCGGGATTTGAGCGTCGCGATATTCGCCTGCGTGGCGGCATGTTCCCACATGCGGACATTCATCGACGGGGCGACCAGAACATCCTTGTCGGTGGCAAGGAGAACCGTGGTTGCCAGATCGTCACCGATACCCTGGGCCATCTTCGCCAGGATACTCGCCGTTGCCGGTGCGACCACCAGCAGGTCGGCATCGCGCGAGAGTTGGATATGGCCCATCTCCGCTTCATCGGTCAGGGAAAAAAGATCGCCGTAGACCCTGTCTTCGCTCAGCGCCGATACTGAAAGCGGCGTGACGAACTGGGTCGCCGCATCGGTCAGCACACAGCGCACGGCGGCGCCGCGTTCGCGAAGCCGCCGGATCAGATCGAGGCATTTATAGGCCGCGATCCCCCCGGAAATAATCAGAAGTATGCGTTTGCCGTGGAGCATTCGGGGACACCCCCTTACCGGAAAGCCGGTAACCTAATGATTTTAAAGCTTTTCGGCAACAAATGCGTTCAGTCCAGTACCGTGACGAAAACCGCTAACGCCGCCGCCGCGACAACCCATATCCGCCAGCCGCCGCGGCGGGCCCGCGCGCCGGTCAGCGCTTCCAGCGATGCCGGGTCGATGCGAATACCGTTGCGGGCGACCGCGCCGACGGTTTCTTCCATTTCGGCGATAAGCTGCGGCAGGCGTTCCAGCCGTTCCAGCATGTCCTCGGCCGCTTCGCGCATGCGTGCTTCGGGACCCATATTCTCGATCATCCACTCTTCGATCAGCGGGCGTGCGAGTTCCCACATATTGATGTCGGGATAGAGTTTCCGGCCGCTGCCCTCGGCGACCAGCATCGTTTTCTGCAGCAGCAACAGTTGCGGCTGCGCGCGCATCTCGAATTTCTCGGCGACCCCGAATAACTGCGCCAGAAGCCGGGCGAGCGATATCTCGCTGAGCGGCAGACCGAAAATCGGTTCGGCGATAGACCGCGCCGCCTGGGCAAATTCATCGACCGACTGGGTGGCCGGAACGTACCCGGCCTGAATATGGATCTCTGCGACGCGCCTGTAATTGCCCGTCAGGAAGCCGTGCAGCATTTCGGCAAGATACTGCCGGGTCTGACGGTCCAGCCGCCCCATGATGCCGAAATCCACCGCATGAACGATGCCTTCGGCGTCGACGAAAATATTGCCGGGGTGAAGGTCTGCGTGAAAAAAGCCGTCGCGGAAGACCTGCAGGAAGAACGCCCTAGCGAAATTCGCGACGATCGCCTCACGGTCCGAACGATCCATCGCCGGGTCGATTTCGTTCATCGGGGTCGCGTCGATCCATGCGGTCGTCATGACCCGCCGGCCCGTGCGCAGCCAGTCGACCGCCGGTACGGAGAACGTGGGATCGTCTTCGAAGTTCTGCCGCAGTTCGTTCGCCGCCGCCGCTTCGAAACGAAGATCCATCTCCAGTTCGACCGATCGAATAATGGTCTGCACCGCTTCGACCGGACGCAGGCGGCTGAGATCCGGCCGTAAATTCTGAAGCCGGGTGGCCGCCCAGAGCGCCAGGTTGAGGTCGCGCGCGAAAGCGGCCTCGATACCGGGACGCAGGATTTTGACGGCGACGGCCTGGCCATCCGGCGTTGTCGCCTTGTGAACCTGGGCGATCGAGGCGGCTGCGATGGCGGTGTCGTCGAAGGATTCGAACAGGTCTTCGACCGGGCCGCTGAGTTCCGCTTTGATGATGGCGCGGGCATCGGCGCCGCTGAAGGCAGGCAGGTTGTCCTGCAGCGATCGAAGGTCATTGGCGAGGGCATCGCCGACAAGGTCCGGGCGGACCGAAAGCGCCTGCCCAAGTTTGACGAAGGCCGGCCCCAGCGCCGCCAGTGCCAGCGTGAGGCGTTCGCCGGGCCGGAACCGGCGAATCCCCGGTTTGCGCGGCGCCAGCAGGACCAGCCGCAACAGGCCGGTAAACACTCTCGGCAGCCCGGCCCGTTCCAGCGGGAACAGCGCATCGTGGCGCGCGAGTATGCGGGCGACCGTGATTATTCGGCGAAAATGGCGCAGACCGGCGAACATGTGTCAGATACGCCAGCCCGAATGCATCCAGACGATGCCACCCGACATCGGCGTCTGTTTCACGTTGCCGAATCCGGCCCCGATCATTTCGGCCGTCAGTTGATCGGGTTCCGGGAATTTGCGGATGCTCTCCGCGAGATAGGCATACGAATCCGCGTCGCCCGCCACGCGCTGGCCGAGCCAGGGCAACACCCTGAAAGAATAGGTGTCGTACAGGCCTTTTATTTCAGGCAGGACCGCCGGGCTGAATTCCAGGCAGATAAAATGCCCGCCCGGTTTCAGCACCCGGTGCATTTCGGCAAGGGCGTCTGTCCGGCGCGTTACATTGCGCAGACCGAACGCGATGGTGCAGGCTTCGACGCTTGCGCTTCTGACCGGAAGGGACGCCGCATCGCCGCAAATCCGCGCCGGCCCGCCGGCGTTTCCGCGGTCCAGGGCCCTGTCGATGCCGGCGGCCAGCATTTCCCGGTTGATATCGCAGATGAGGGCACCGCCGCCGCCGCGTTTCAGAAAACCTTCCGCAACATCGCCGGTGCCGCCTGCGACATCCAGCAGTGTCATGTCCGGCCGGGGATTCAGGCGGTCCTGCAGGGCAGCTTTCCACACCCGGTGCAGACCGCCCGACATCAGATCGTTCATCAGGTCGTAGCGACGGGCAACGGAATCGAAGACGCCCCGGACCAGGCCCGTATGATCCGCCACATCGACCCGGCGGAAGCCGAAATCGATTTCGGCGCGTGGGTCGTCGTCCCGTATGTTTTCGGACCGGCGGCCTGCGGGTTCGTCCACGGAGACTGATTGATGATTTGTCGGAGAGTTCATGCGTTTGAGGATAGCGCGGGGACGCGCTTCCCGCTACCTTTCCGATATGCCCGAACTCCCCGAAGTTGAAACCGTTCGCCGTGGACTCGCCGAGGTCATGGAAGGCCGCCGCGTGGAGCGCGTCGAGGTGCGGCGTCACGATCTTCGAATTCCCGTGCCGGATGATTTTGCCCTTCGTCTCAAAGGCCGCACGCTTGAAAAGCTGGGCCGGCGGGCAAAGTATCTTGTCGGTGAATTCGACGACGGCACTGTCCTGCTGGCGCATCTCGGCATGTCGGGGCGGATGATTATCGAGACACCCGATGACGGGGCGCCGGCGTCGCTGGAGAACAGGCCAGGTAATTTCGTCCATGATCCGGGCAAACATGCACGTCACGAACATATCGTGTTTCATGTCGGCAACGGCACGGTGATCCGGTTTTCGGATCCGCGGCGTTTCGGGTTGATGACCCTTACCGACCGCGACAGCTTTGCCGGTCACAAGCTTATCCGGCATCTCGGACCGGAGCCCACGGGCGAGGACTTCACCGGGCCGGTCCTGGCGGCGCGATTGAAGGGCAAGCATACGCCCATCAAGGCCGCGTTGCTGGATCAGCGGGTGGTCGCCGGGGTGGGCAACATATATGCGTGCGAGGCGCTTTATGCTGCGGGCCTTTCGCCCCGGCGGCAGGCGTCAACGGTCCAGGGCAGGCGGGCAGACCGGCTGGCGGCAGCCGTTCGGGACGTGCTTGGCGAAGCGATTGCGGCCGGGGGCTCTTCACTGCGCGATCATGTGGCGCCGACCGGCGAACTGGGCTATTTCCAGCACAGTTTCAAGGTCTATGGCCGCACCGGCGAGACCTGCCCGGGCTGTGATTGTGGCCAGTCCGTGCAACGGATTGTACAATCGGGCAGATCGACCTTTTACTGCGCCAAACGCCAACGGTAGTATTTGATGTTTGATGTGATGCGAAAAATGATCGTCCTGGCTGCCCTTGCGCTGATGTCCGTGCCGGCCGGTCTCTCGGCGGCCGGATTTTTCAGCTCGATCGACGATCTGCCTCTCGCCCCCGGTCTGACCGAGATTGTCGAGGAAGGGGTGGAATTCGAAAGCCCCGCCGGCCGCATCGTAACGGCGGTCGCAGCAGGGGATGTCAGTCCGGATGCCGTCAGGGCGTTCTATCGCAAGGCATTACCGCCCTTGGGGTGGATGCCCGCGCCGGGGGATACCTATCGCCGGGAAGGGGAAGTCCTGACTTTGCGGCTGGACTCCGAAGGAAAGACTGCAAAGCTTATGATCCGGGTCGTTCCGGTGCAGCCATAGACGTCTGGCGCAGGCGGTCCGATGCCGCTTTTCGGGAGGCAATTAATCGCCCCCGCGGCTGCGGAAACCCTTGACGCCAGGCGCGTTCCCTCGTAAAACCAGCGACCGTTTCAGAGGAAGACCGATGGCGAATACATCATCCGCGAAAAAGCGGGTCCGGCGCGACGAGCGCAAGACCGCAACGAATGTCAGCCGGCGCAGCCGCATCCGTACCTTCATCAAGAAGGTCGAGCTGGCAATTGAGTCAGGCGATAAAGATGCCGCGAATGCGGCCCTTAAATCCGCGCAGCCCGAATTGATGCGTGGCGTTACGCGTGGCGTCGTAAACAAGAATACAGCATCGCGGAAGATTTCGCGTCTGTCCCGGCGTATCAAGGCGATCTGATTTCCGCCTGACCGGCGGATAGTCGTTTAGACTCAACCGCTTCCATGATTATTCGACGAGGCCGGCTTCAAGCCGGCCTTTTGTGTTTCCGTAATCTGGTCAAAAATGGCGCTCACCTTGGCTCACAGAGGTTCCCAGGTTCTTCCACAGGGTTATGCACCGTTACCCCCTGTCAACCCCATAAATTTCCCTGAATCGTAAATTTTTTGCCCGGATGGCGGTATGAAGGCGTTGCGCCTGCCGTGCCTGATGGTTACAGTTGGCACATGGATCGACAGGGCGATCCCTAATGATTAAGTAATAATGACATATTCGACATCTTTTTGCTCGAATAATTGTGTCTGACACAATCGCTTACTTGCCGATATTCTTGGCAATTAAGTTACGGGAATTTTTGTGAAGTGTACGACGGCGCGCATTGGGTGGATCGTAAAAGGGGGCATTGTTAAATGAGTCAACCATCCGGATCCGGAGTAACCGCCGCCGGGCAGGCAAGCAGAGTGGGTTACGCCGGGGATGTTGACGTCGGGAAGGCATGGGAAGGGGTCAAGAACAACCCCGGTGCCGTGCTGGTAGACGTACGCACGAAAGCAGAATGGAATTTTGTCGGGATTCCCGACCTTTCGGAAGCCGGCAAGGAGCCGGTTCTGATCGAGTGGCAGGTTTTTCCAACGATGGATGTCAATGCATCCTTCGTCGATGCCGTTATCGTCGCCGCGCCGGACAAGACGCAGCCGATTTACTTCCTCTGCCGTTCCGGCGCCCGGTCGAAATCCGCCGCCATGGCGTTGACGCAGGCTGGCTATTCGGCGTGTTTCAATATCAGTGAGGGCTTCGAGGGCCCGCACGACCAGAACCGTCATCGTGGAACGACAGCCGGCTGGAAGGCCAGCGGTCTGCCCTGGGTACAGGGATAAGCGCATGGCAGAGAATGGATTGACCCAGGATATTAATGCGCGCTGGACCCGTGTCCGCGGCGTTCTGCGCGCCGAGGTCGGCGATTCCGCGTATAAAAGCTGGCTTAAGCCGCTGAATCTCGTCGAATACGCCAATGGCGTGGTCCAGTTGTCGGTTCCCACGCGCTTTATGCGCGACTGGGTGGCAAATCATTATGGCGAACGCATTTCCGCCCTCTGGACCGAGGGTGAATCGCCGGTATCGCATGTCGATATCTTCGTGCTTGCCGACAAGGAAGACGTCCGGGCCGCCGCGGCGGCGAAGCCCGCCTCGGAAACGACGGTGCGTGCCGCCGAAGGTGCGCGGCTTTCGCCCGAGCGCGCCGAAGGGGATGTCAGTGCGTCGCTGGACCCCCGGTTCAAGTTCGGCAATTTCGTTGTCGGAAAACCGAACGAGCTCGCCTATGCGGCGGCGCGCCGCGTCGCCGACTCGCAGACGGTCACCTACAACCCGCTGTTTCTCTATGGCGGCGTCGGGCTCGGCAAGACCCATCTGATGCATGCGATTGCCTGGCATATTCGCGAGCATCAGCCGGATCGCAAGGTCGTCTATCTGTCGGCCGAAAAGTTCATGTATCACTTTATCCGGGCGCTGCGTTTCCAGGACACGATGGCGTTCAAGGACCGTTTCCGCTCCGTCGACGTGCTGATGATCGACGACGTCCAGTTCATCAACGGCAAGGAATCGACCCAGGAAGAGTTCTTCCATACGTTCAACGACCTCGTCGACAATAACCGCCAGGTCGTCATATCGGCGGACAAGTCCCCCTCCGACCTCGAGGGCATGGAAGAGCGCCTGCGCTCTCGCCTCGGCTGGGGTCTGGTGGCGGACATCCATGCAACCACGTACGAGTTGCGTCTCGGCATCCTTCACGCCAAGAAGGACGAGCTTGAGGCGGTCGTGCCCGACAAGGTGCTGGAATTCCTCGCCCACAAGATCACCTCAAGCGTACGCGAACTGGAAGGCGCCCTGAACCGCGTCTCCGCGCATTCGACGCTGATCGGCCGGGAGATCACGCTGGAGAGCTGTCAGGAGGTCCTGCACGACCTGCTGCGCGCCAGTGACCGGCGGATCACCATCGAGGAAATCCAGAAGCGGGTGGCCGAACATTTCAATATCCGCATGGCCGACATGCATTCCGCGCGCCGGTCGCGGGCGGTCGCGCGGCCGCGTCAGGTTGCGATGTATCTGTCCAAGCAGTTGACCTCGCGGTCGCTGCCGGAAATCGGCCGGAAGTTCGGCGGGCGAGACCATACGACGGTCATGCACGCGGTGAAGAAGGTCGAGGAACTGCGGACGTCGGACATGAATTTCGCCGAGGACGTGGATCTGCTGCGCCGCATGCTCGAAGACTGATAATCGCCGGGCCGCTGCTTCGGCAGCGGTCTGCGGCGCGGCCTGTCAGCCCTCGAATTCTGCCAAAAATCCCGTATCCGGGGCTGAAATTCCCCCTTCTGATTCGCCCTGCCGCAAGAACCCGAGTGCGCGCGCTGTAAACCTCTGATAACGCTGGTCTTTTGAGGGTCTGGATTGGCATGGCAATTCTGTGACTTCTCTTGGGATTTCAATGACTTGTGGTATAATTTGCGACCTCTCAAAGGCTTCGTTGTCGTGAGGCGTGCGTCCGCTGGGCGCGGCATTCGTCAACAAGCCGTTCCGATGGCCCTAACAGCGTGAAAGCCGATCCCAAGCCATGCAATTTACCATCGAGCGCAGCACTCTCCTCCGGTCCCTCACCCATGTGCAGGGCGTCGTCGAACGGCGCACGACCATACCGATCCTGTCGAACGTTCTGCTTCAGGCCAATGGCGGCAAGCTGGGTTTGACGGCCACGGATATGGACCTTGCCATCATCGAGGGCACACAGGCCGACGTCACCCAGGACGGGTCGACGACGGTGCCGGCGCATACCCTGTATGACATCGTCCGCAAGCTGCCTGAGGGCTCCCAGGTCGAGATCCGCGCCGGTGGTGAACAGGGGCAGCTCGAAATCCGGTCGGGCCGCTCAAAGCTGAGCCTGACGACCCTGCCGAGCGAGGATTTTCCGGTTATGTCGGATGGCGATCTGCCGCACCGGTTCACGATATCGGCCGAAATGCTGCGCCGTCTGATCGACCGGACGCGCTTTGCCATGTCGACCGAAGAAACCCGCTACTACCTGAACGGGTTATACCTCCACGCGGCCGAGACCGACGGCGCGCCGGTTCTGAGAATCGTCGCGACGGACGGTCATCGTCTCGCCCGGGTCGAGGTTGCGCTGCCGGAGGGGGCCAAGGGCATGCCCGGCGTCATCGTGCCGCGCAAGGCCGTCGCCGAGATCCGCAAGCTGATCGACGAGGTCGAGGAAGACGTGGAAATCGCCCTGTCGGAAACCAAGATCCGCTTCGCTTTCGGCGATGCGGTCCTGACCTCCAAGCTGATCGACGGCACCTTCCCCGATTACGACCGGGTGATCCCGTTCGGAAACGACAAGACGCTTGAAGTGAAGCGTAACGAGTTCGTAAAGGCGGTGGATCTGGTCTCGACCATCTCGACCGAAAAATCCCGCGCCATCAAGCTGTCCCTCGAAGACGGCAGCCTGGTTCTGTCGGCGACCAGCCCGGAAGCCGGCAGCGCCCGCGAGGAACTCGACGTCGATTACAATGACGGTTCGCTCGAGATTGGCTTCAATTCGAAGTATCTCCTCGATATCACCCAGCAGATCGAGGGCGAGGACGCGAAGTTCATGCTATCCGACGGTGCTTCACCCACCCTCGTTCAGGACATGGGCGATACCAGCGCATTGTACGTCCTTATGCCGATGCGCGTCTGACGCGGCCGGACCGGTTGTTGCATAGCGCCCTGGCAAATTCTCCCGGATACACCGTCTCGCCCGAACGCAGCACGGTGGTCAGGCTTTCGCTGACGGATTTCCGGAGCTACGCGTCTCTCCGGCTGGATTGCGATATGCGGCCCGCCGTGCTTACGGGGCCGAACGGCGCAGGCAAAACAAATCTGCTGGAGGCCATCTCCTTTCTGCTGCCGGGCCGGGGTCTGCGACGCGCCAGGTTGACGGATATCACCCGGGGCAATGCAGGCGACATATCGCCCGGCGGGTTGCGGTGGGCGGTCGCGGCCACACTGGATACCGCGACGGGGCCGACCGAGATCGGGACCGGCTTTGAAGCCACCGGAGAAGGCGAAGACGGCGGACGCCGCGTGTCGCGGATGAACGGTGCGCCGGCGCGCAGCCAGTCGGCGCTCGGCGAGGTGTTTGCCGCTGTGTGGCTGGTGCCCGAAATGGACCGGCTGTTTATGGAGGGCGCGTCTGCGCGGCGGCGCTTTCTCGACCGCCTGGTTGCAGCATTCGATGCGGCGCATACCACCCGTCTGAACGAATATGAACAGGCCATGCGCGAGCGCACACGGTTGCTGCGCGACGACAAGGCCGGGTTTCGCAACGCCGATAGCGGCTGGGTGTCCGCCCTCGAAAAAAGAATGGCGGAGAGCGGTGTCGCCCTTGCCGCAGCCCGGCGGGCATTTGTGCATCGGCTTGCGGCCGCCTGCGAACTGGGCATCGGACCGTTTCCGGCGGCCGGGGTCTCTCTGGTCGGCGATGCGGAGCGCTGGCTCGACAGCCGGTCTGCGCTCGAGGCCGAAGATATTTTCCGCGAGGCGCTGGCGAAATCCCGCGCCGCAGACCGGGATGCCGGCCGGGCACTTACCGGCCCGCACCGGTCCGATATCGAGGTCGTGCACCTTCAGAAAGGCCGCCCCGCGGCCGGGTGTTCGACCGGCGAACAGAAAGCGCTGCTGATCAGCATCGTGCTGGCCCATGCGCGGCTGGTGTCGCTCGATCGCGGCGCGGCGCCGCTGCTGCTGATGGACGAAATCGCCGCCCATCTGGATAGGGACCGGCGGGCGGCATTGTTCGACGAAATTTGCGCCGTCGGGGCGCAGGCCTGGATGACGGGCACCGACCGGGAACTATTTGAAGCATTCGGCGACCGGGCACAGTTTTTCCGGGTCGATAACGCCACCGTGCGCGGGGTTTGAGGAAATTATGACGGCACCAGCAGATACGCCTCCGACAGAAGTAAACGAAGCCGATTACGGCGCGGGCTCCATCCAGGTCCTCAAGGGCCTTGAAGCCGTCCGCAAGCGGCCCGGCATGTATATCGGCGATACCGATGACGGCTCCGGGCTTCATCATATGGTCTATGAGGTTGTCGATAACGGGATCGACGAAGCGCTGGCGGGACATTGTACCGAAGTGACCGTCACGCTGAATGGCGACGGGTCCGTCACCGTCACGGATGACGGGCGCGGAATCCCGGTCCAGATCCATGAGGCAGAGGGTGTTTCGGCCGCCGAAGTCATCATGACCCAGCTGCACGCGGGCGGTAAGTTCGATCAGAATTCCTACAAGGTTTCGGGCGGACTCCACGGTGTGGGCGTGTCGGTTGTGAACGCGCTGTCCGAATGGCTGGAACTGCGGATCTGGCGGGAGGGCAAGGAACACGTTATCCGGTTCCACAATGGCGAGGCCGACGGTCCGCTCGAGGTTGTCGGCGATTCCAACGGCAAAAAGGGAACGTCGGTCACGTTCCTGCCGTCGACCGAAACCTTCACGATGATCGACTTCAATATCGCGACGCTGGAACACCGGCTGCGCGAACTGGCGTTTCTGAATTCCGGCGTGCGGCTGGTGCTGACAGATGCGCGCGGGGTCGAGCCGGTTGTCACGATCCTCGAATACGAAGGCGGGATCGAGGCCTTCGTCAAGCATCTCGACCGGAGCAAAAGCCCGATCATTGAAAATCCTATCGTCATCAATGGCGAACAGGACGGCCTCAGCGTCGATATGGCGCTCGAATGGTCGGACAGCTACCACGAGACGATGCTGTGCTTTACCAATACCATTCCGCAGTCCGATGGCGGCACGCACCTTGCCGGCTTTCGTGCGGCGCTGACGCGCACGGTCAACGGCTATGCCAATGACAGCGGTATCGCCAAGAAGGCGAAGATTACCCTGTCCGGCGACGATGCGCGCGAAGGCCTGACCTGCGTGCTGTCGGTAAAGGTGCCGGATCCGAAATTCTCGTCCCAGACCAAGGACAAGCTGGTGTCATCCGAAGTCCGGCCGGTGGTCGAGAGTATTGCGACCGCAAAACTCGGCCAGTGGTTCGAGGAGCATCCGAACGAAGCCAAGAAGGTTATCGGCAAGGTGGTCGAAGCCGCCGTGGCGCGCGAAGCCGCACGCAAGGCACGCGATCTGACCCGCCGGAAAGGCGCGCTGGACATTTCATCTCTGCCCGGCAAGCTCGCCGATTGCCAGGAGCGCGATCCGTCGAAATCCGAATTGTTCATCGTCGAGGGCGATTCCGCCGGCGGCTCTGCGAAGCAGGCCCGAAATCGCAAGAACCAGGCGGTTCTGCCGCTGCGCGGCAAGATTCTGAATGTCGAGCGCGCGCGGTTCGACAAGGTCCTGTCCTCGGCCGAGCTTGGTACGCTGATCACAGCCCTCGGCGCCGGCATCGGCGCAGAGGATTTCAATATCGAAAAAGCGCGGTACCACAAGATCATCATCATGACCGACGCCGATGTCGACGGCAGTCATATCCGCACGCTCCTGTTGACGTTCTTCTATCGCCAGATGCCGGAAATTATCGAGCGTGGGTATCTCTATATCGCGCAGCCGCCGCTGTATCGTGCGAAGAAGGGCGAAAGCGAGCAGTATCTCAAAGACGACCCCGAGATGGAGGAATATCTCATCCGGGCAGGGCTCCGCGATGCGGTCCTGACCATCAGCGACGGCGCGCAGATCGCGGGTGAAGATCTTTACGACCGGGTGAAGCAGGCACAGCGCGCGAAGCGCCTTCTGGAGCCGATGTCGGACAAGCTGACCAACGCGGAAGTCGCCGAACAGGCGGCGGTGCTCGGGGCGTTCAACCAGATCCTCCTGGATTCCCAGGAACAGTCTCAACTGGTCGCCGACGCCCTGGCACGGCGGCTCGACGGGCTCGCCCTGCCGGCCGACCGCGGCTGGGGGGCGGAAATAATCGACGGCGGCGGCATCGCCTTTGTTCGCACCCGGCGGGGCGTTACCGAGCGCCAGGTGATCGACGGTGCCTTGCTGCGCTCTTCCGAAGCGCGCCGCCTCGATGAGCTTGCGCCTGAACTCCAGACCCTCTACGCGCGCCCGGCCATGCTGAACGCCAAGGACTTTGAAAAGCGCATAACCGGCCCGGTCGAGATGTTCGACGCCGTCCTGGCCCTCGGGCGCAAGGGCGTCAGCGTCCAGCGCTACAAAGGGCTCGGCGAAATGAACCCCGAACAGCTCTGGGAAACGACGCTCGACCCGGAAGTGCGGACACTGCTCCAGGTCAGTATCAATCACGCCGACAGTGCAGAGGAAGTGTTCTCAACCCTGATGGGCGACGTGGTCGAACCGCGCCGCGATTTCATTCAGGACAATGCGCTGAAGGTCGTCAACCTGGACGTCTGATTGTCTTTGGCGGAAATGTCAGCCCGGTGAGCGTCGGTCCATATCCGCGATACGGTCGAAGCTCGCACCGAAGGCGGCGCAGATTGCAACATCTTTGAGCTCGGGGGCGAGATGCCGGTAAAATTTACGCGCCGCTTTGTTCCGTTTCAGCACGGACCAGAAAATCCAGCGCCCGCCCTGGTCGCGTGTGTACTGGGCAATGCCGGTCATCAGCGCCTTTCCAACGCCGCCTCGCCTGCGCGTCTCGTCCACATAGAGATCGGCGAGATAGACGCCGCGCGTCGCACTGTCGGTATCGTATCCCCAGTAATACACCGCGTATCCGGTGGGCACGCCGCCGCATTCTGCGACCAGGGTATGGAACGCCGGCGGGTCGGCAAATCCATCCCGCAAAAACGCCTCCGCCGAGAAGCGCGAGATGCGTCCGCCATCCGATATACTGAGGGCGCGAGCCATGCGGGCGATCGCTGTCGCATCTTCCCGCACCGCCGGCCGCACCGCGATGGGGGAGTTTTCGCCCGAAATTCTGTCGGCCATTTCGCCTCGACGTCGCCTTTATGTCGCCACATTGATGCAGTGGATTGATGCAACCCCTAATCTACAACATATAGCGTCATGGCCGAGCGAAAACCGCCCAAACCAAAATCGTCGCCGAAAAAGCCTGCGAAAAAATCCGCGAAGGCAGCCCCCGGCACCGGTCTGCGCAGTTCCGTATCTTCCGGCGGCCGCGGCGGGAAGGGCGGTGAGACGAAACAAACCGGTTCGCGGAAATCCACCAAGGCAGCGGGCGCAAAATCGCGCGCGTCCGGGAAGACGGGTGCGAGCGGCAAAAAGTCCGAGCGGTCGCGTCGGTCCCGCGTGATTTTAGGCGCCCTGAAATGGTCAATGATCGCCGGTATCTGGGGAACGATTGCTCTCGGGGTCCTTGTGGCGTGGTATGCCTATGACCTGCCGGATATCAACAAGATCGAAGCGCCGACGCGGAAGGCAAGCATTACCCTGACGGATGCCGACGGCCGCGAAATCACGACCTATGGCGATATTTATGGCGATCCGCTGCGGCTTGCCGATGTGCCCCCGTATCTCGTGCAGGCAATCGTCGCGACCGAGGACAGGCGTTTCTTCGAACATTTGGGATTCGATCCGGTCGCCCTCGGCCGTGCCGTCGTCGCGAACGTTCTCGCCGGGCGGGTGCGCCAGGGCGGCAGTACGCTGACCCAGCAGCTTGCCAAGAACGTTTTCCTGAAGCCGGACAGGACCCTGCGCCGCAAGGTGCAGGAACTGCTTCTGGCCTTCTGGCTGGAAGCGAACTTCACCAAGGAACAGATTTTCACCCTGTATATCAACCGGGTTTATCTGGGATCCGGCACCTTCGGTGTCGATGCCGCGGCCCGGCGGTATTTCGGAAAATCGGCCCGAGACGTTGCACTGCAAGAGGCAGCCGTCCTCGCCGGACTGCTGAAAGCGCCGTCGCGCTATTCGCCCCTGCGCAGTCCGAAAGCGGCAGGAGACCGCGCCCGTGTCGTGCTCGGCGCGATGGTTGATGCGGGGTTCCTCGATGAAGGGACGGCAAAGAGTGCCGCCCGTCAGCCCCTGCGAATCGCTCCAACGACCAACCAGAGCAACGCGGCGCGCTATTTCACCGATTGGGCGCTCGAGCGGGTTGCGGGATTTGCCGGCGCGCGCGGCGCCGATCTGATCGTCCGCACCACGATGGATGCCCGGCTCCAGCGCCTGGCGGAAGAGCAACTGCGGGCGAGTCTCCAGAAAAACGGCAAGGCGCGGAACATCAGCCAGGCTGCCCTGGTGTCGATGTCGCCCGACGGCGCGGTGCGCGCGCTTGTGGGCGGGCGCGATTATGGCGCCAGCCAGTACAACAGGGCGTTCCAGGCGCAACGACAGCCGGGATCGGCTTTCAAGTTGTTCGTCTATCTGTCTGCCATGGAAAACGGATTGACCCCGGACGACCAGTTCATCGACGGTCCGCTCCGGATCGGTAAATGGAGCCCGCGGAATTACGATGGCGGTTATCTCGGGAGCGTTACCCTTCGGGAGTCCGTCGCGCGATCCATCAACACCGTGGCGGTCCAGGTCTCGGAACGGGTCGGCCGGGACAAGGTGATCGATGCGGCCCGGCGCTTGGGCATCACGTCGCCGCTCAAATCGCACCCCAGTCTTGCGCTCGGCGCCAGCGAGGTATCCCTGCTTGAAATGACGGCGGCCTACGGGGTGATCGCGAACGGAGGGGTTGCGGTCTGGCCTCACGGGATTTCCGAAATCCGGGAACGCGGTGGCCGCGTCCTCTATCGCCGCACCGATGGCGCCGCTGCACAGGTCGTCGAGCCCGGGGCGGTGCAGCGGGTCAACGATCTGTTGACGTCCGTCGTCGTCTGGGGATCCGGCAAGGCGGCAAATCCCGGTCGTCCGGCGGCGGGGAAAACCGGCACCAGCCAGGATTTTCGCGATGCCTGGTTTGTCGGCTATACCGGCGATCTGGTGACGGGCGTATGGATGGGCAACGACGACAGTTCGCCGATGAAACGCGTGACCGGCGGCAGCCTGCCGGCCCGCCTGTGGCACGATTTCACTGTTCCAGCGCTCGACGGGGTTCCAGCCGCACCGCTTGCCCCGATCGTCACGGCCCCGGCGACATCAGAGGCGGCCACCGCCCGAAAGCGCGATGCGTCCCTGCCGTGGTGGCGTCGTCGTGCCCCGGCCGGGACGACGGATCAACCGGAATACTATCCGGGCGACTGAGTTCGTCGCTTTATCCCGGGTACCGTTATCGCGGGGGGGCGTCGTCAGGTCCCCGTTCCGGCATTTGCGGGAGCAGTTTCGCGCGGATGACGAAGCACCAGCAGGTAGAAGGTCAGCAGCAGGACGGGGCCCATACCGAATACCACCCAGGCCATCGGCATCATGGAACCGTCCAGCATTCGGGCCGTTACCGCGCCGACAACCGCGGCCGTCGACATCTGCAGGCAGCTCAGCATAGACGATGCCGAGCCCGCCATTTTCGGATAGGGCGATATGCCGCCGGCCTGACCGCTCGGGAAAACGAACCCCGTGCCGAAGGAAAATCCGGCGAATGGCAGGATCACCGTCCAGACATTGAAATAGCCGAGCAGCGGCAGGATCACGCCGATCTCGCCGAATATCGTCATGATGAGCCCGCCATACACAATCATCCGCTTGATGCCGACCCGCCGGGTAATCTGGCTCGCCAGCAACGTACCGACGCCGTACGCGCCGACCGTGACGGCATAAAGCGCGCCGAATGTGTCGGGGGAAACCTTCAGCAGGCCGATCAGGATATAGGCACTGCAGGAGGTAAAGGCGAAGATGCCGCCGTAACAGATCGCGTTGCACAACACGTATCCCATGTACAGGCGGGTGGATAGCAGGGTCGCGTAATTGCCGACCAGCCGGGAGGGGCGGGTCGCACCCGGATCGAGGCTGGTGTTCGTTTCCCGGAGAAAAAACACAATCGTCATCAGCATCGCGCATCCGAACGCGGTCAGGAACCAGAACACCGAGCGCCAGCCGGCGGCGACCTCGATAACCCCGCCGAAAATCGGCCCCACGATCGGCCCGAGAGCAAGGGCGGCGCCGATATAGGCATATACCTGGGCCATCCTGTCGGAATCGAAACTGTCCCTGACGATCGCCCGCCCCACGGACATAGTGGCGCTCGCGCCCAGCGCCTGAAGCAGCCGGGCGGCGCACAGGGTGTATAGATCAGGTGCCATCGAACACAGGACCGATGCAACGATGAACAGCACCAGCGACATCGTCAGGACCGGCTTTCGGCCCAACCGGTCGGAGAGTGGACCGACAAAAAACTGCCCTGCCGCAAACCCGACCATATAGCCGCTGAGGATCGCCTGCGCGTCGCCGAAATTTATCCGCAGATCGACTGCCAGCGCCGGCAGCGATGGCACCATGATGTTGTTGGTGAACGGTCCCAGCATGACGAGGGCGGAAACCAGAATGATCAGCACGGCGCGGGACATTATCAGCCATCATGCTATGGCCGCTGACGCATTCCAATTGGCGAATTGCGATTTTTTCGGAAATGCTCCGGCGAGGACAGGGACTCCGGCCCGGTCATCGTCCGGGTTTTCGTTCGCGTGTTTGTCGGGCTCGTCGGCCGGGCCTACTTCCCGCCTGGGCTTTCGGCTGCTATAGCGGAGCGATGATCATTTCCCCGGCCCTGCGCGGCTCGCTCGTTCCCGTTTTTATCCTGCTGGCCGTCGGCGGCGCATGGGGCGCCGTTCCGGCACTGGCACGCTTCGCGGTGACCAGCGGAATAGCCCCGATGGGGTATGTTTTCTGGGTGGCCGTGGGAGCCGGTATCGTCTGCTGGATATTGTGCGCCCTGCGGGGCGCGCGGCCGCGGTTTTCGGGACCGCATATCCGCTACTATCTCCTGTCCGGCTGCTCGCGCTTCGTCCTCGCCGGATTCGTCATGTATACCGTTTTGCAGAATATCCCTGCCGGAATAGTCTCCATCCTGCTGGGGACCGCCCCGTTGATGACTTTCGCGGCGTCTGTGACGCTGCGCCATCAGAAATTTTCGCTGCGCCGGGGGGTCGGGACCCTGATCGGGCTGATCGGGATTCTGCTGGTCTTTGTCCCTGCGACCGGCATGTCGGCGTCCCTTCCCCTGGGCTGGCTGGCGCTGGGACTGGTCACACCGCTGATCTATGCCTATTCGAACATCACCATCGACCGCAGCCGGCCGGAGGGGGACGATTCGATGGCCCTGACGGCAGGCATCTTCACGCTGTCGTCGGTCATTGCCTTGATCATGTCCCTGGCGACCGGGCAGTTTCACGCCCTTTGGGAGATCGAGCCCGGGCTCCCGGAATTGGCAATGTTCGCCCATGCGGCAATCCTGGCGATGTGCTTTTTCGGCCTCTACGAGCTGATCCGTCGCACGGATGCCACCTTCGGCGCGCAGTCAACCTATGTCACCACGCTTACCGGCATTCTGTACGGAATGGCGCTGCTGGGCGAGCGGCCCGGACTGCTTGTATGGGTTGCAGCCGCCCTGGTGCTGGGCGGTGTCGGCCTGGTGAATTCAGGCCGCCGCGCTGAACCCGGCCGCCCCTAGCGCCGCCCAGAAGGCGTCCGCAGTTTTCGCATCCAGCGGCTGAAGCGGCGGTCTCAGGGTGCGCCATGCCGCATCGCCGGTCTGGCGCGCCATCGCTTCCTTCAGAGACTCGACCAGCGGGAATTTCTGGGTTGCCAGGCGGATCGCGCTCAGCGCTGCCTGACAGGCGCCCGCGTTGTCGGTTTCCCAGCTGGCAAGCACTGCGGCCGATTCCCGGGCAGAGATATTGTTGCAGGCGGTGATGGAGCCCGCCCCGCCGATCCGCAGGAGATCGAGGAGGTAGGCGTCCGAGCCCGAAAACACCCGGAAGCCCGGAAAGTTCTCGACCATTGCCTGCATGTTCGAAAAATCGCCTGCCGAATCCTTGATGCCGATCACGGTGTCGGGATAGGCGGCGACCAGTTTTTCGATCAGCGGCAGCGTAATGGGAACGCCGGTATTCTGGGGAATGTGATACAGCAGGATTTTAAGCTTTGGGTCGCTCACCCGCTGGATGATCTCCGAATAGGCGGCGAACAGGCCGTCATCGCTCGCCGGCTTGTAATAGAACGGCGGCAGCATGAGCACGCCTGCTGCCCCGATTTCCAGCGCCTTGTTGCACAGTTCAACCGTATCGGGAATGGCGCAACAGCCGACGCCCGGTACCGACAGTCCGGCATCTATGTCGCTGTCGCCGAGTGCGTCGAGCATCGCCAGCCGTTCCGCCACGCTGAACGAATTTGCCTCGCTGGTTGTGCCGAGCACCGCAAGGCCCGTGCAGCCCTGTGCGATCAGGTTCCGGCCATGGTCGAGCCAGGCGGCGTGATTTGGCGACAGGTCGCCCTTCAGCGGTGTCAGGACCGCGGCCAAGACGCCGCCATCGATCGGGGAGAGTGTGCTCATCGCTTGTTCCAGTCTGTCTGTTGATTTGCCTGTTTTAACAAGTTCGGCCGTTGGCGAATGCCGTCATTCCGGCCAGGTCACGATATGGTCTTCGGGATCGACCCGCTGGGATTCATGGATCACCTTGTCGCGCACCGATATGCCGGCGGTGTGAACGGTCTCGCGGCTCCCGGATACAAGCGGGTGCCACCAGCTGAGTTCCTTGCCTTCCGCGAGCAGTCGGTAGGCGCATGTCGATGGCAGCCAGTTCGCCGTCCGGGCGAGGTCCGGGGTCACCTGGAGGCAGTCCGGCACCCGGGTCGTCCGGCGGGTATAGTCCGAGCAGGCGCAGGTGCCGAGTTCGAGCAACCGGCAGACGACCTCGGTAAAGGCGATCTCGCCGGTGTCGACGTCCTCGAGCTTGATCAGGCAGCACTTGGCGCATCCGTCGCACAGGGATTCCCACTCGGCCGGATCCATCTCGTCGATGGATTTCGTTTCCCAGAAAGGTGCCGGATCGGTCACGGGTCAGCCGCCTACCACCGTCGACAGTCTTTCCGCCATCTTCTCCGGCGTGGTGGCATGGGTGAAGTGCGTGACATATTCCCCCTCCGGATTCATCAGGAAGATGATGGAGCTGTGATCCATGAGGTATTCCGTCGATTCTTCTCTTTCATCCTTTGCGCGGCCGTAATACACCCGGTAAAGACGGGCGGTTTGCGCGATCTGTTCCGGGGTGCCCGTCAGGCCGACCAGGCGCGGGTGGAAGTTTTCGACATAGGCTTTGAGCTGCTTCGCGGTATCGCGTTCCGGATCGATCGTGATGAATATCGGCGTGATCCTTGCCTGGGTTTCAGGCGCAAGTCGATCCATCGCCTGGGTCATCGACTGCAATGCCGTGGGGCACACGTCCGGACAATACGTGTATCCGAAATAAATCAGCATGTAACGCCCGCGGAAATCCTTGTCGGTCTTCGTCTGGCCCTCGTCATCTACCAGTGAAAACGGCCCGCCGATGGACGCAACGCCCTTGCCACCGGTGCCGCCGCCATAGAGAATAAAAGCCGCAATGGCCGCGATAACTATGCCGGTCGCCGCGAGCAGCACGACCTGATAGATGCGCATGGATCTATTTCTCCTGAAACCCGATCTGACGAGAGATATAAGCAAGCGGCGGCCCGAAGGCCATAGAAAGACTTGACCGCGAGCGTCCGGGTGCACAAGTTCCGCACATGCACATGTCCCGCACATCCATAGCCTGTTGTCTGGCCTTTCTGATGCTCGCAATGTCCCCGATCGGGGCATCGGCAGATATAAACCTGTTGAGCAATGACAGCCTGATCGAAGCGGCAAAAGCCGACGACCTCAAGGCCGCAGAAGATCTGCTTTTTCGCAAACACGATGTGGATGCCCGCGACGAGAATGGAAGGACGGCCCTGTTTTTCGCGGCCATCACCGGCAACGAGGATTTTGCCCAGCTGCTTTTGCGGTTTAATCCGAAAATCGGTGCGATCGATAAATTCGGCAGTTCGCCGGTTTACTACGCCGCGGCGGCAAACCATGTCGGGATTCTGGAGATACTTGCGGAGAAGGGGGCGGACCTCGATGAGGCGAACCGTCAGGGGCTGACGCCGCTGATGGTTGCTGCCTCCGAAGGACACCTCGCTGCGGTGCAGGCGCTTATCCGACTGAAAGCGGACACCAGCGTGACCGATTTCACTGGCCGGACCGCTTACGACTGGGCCGTCAGAAACAATCGCCGGGTCATCATCCGTTACCTGAAATCCGCCGGGCTCGGCAATTAGGACTTTATTCACCGTAAACCGGTAAACCTCGCCCGTCGGGTTTTCAATCCGTTGGGGGAAAATGCCTGTTTCACCGGACTGGTTCTATGGGAGCGATTATCTGTTCGTGGTCGTTTGTGCCGCGCTCGCGCTCGAATTCGTGGCGGGTGGCCTTCCCGGTTTCAGTCAGGTCCTTTCATCCCCGCGCGCGATCAGTCTGTTTCTGGCCCACCGGGCGGACCGCCGTCTGAATCGCCAGAACCGATCGAACCGCAGCCGCCGGTTTCGCGGCGCCCTGCTTGTTCTGATCATGGTTCCCCTGTCCGCCGTCTTCGGAGTCTACGCGGCCGATTTTTGCCGGACACTCGCAGATGGATGGATCGTCGAAGTCGTCCTTGTCGCAATGTGTGTCGGCCTGCAGCGTCCGCTGATGAATGCGAGCGCGCTTCGCCGTGCGCTTGCCCGTAAAAGCATGGATCGCGCGCGCGGCATTCTGGGCCGCATGGTTGAATACGAAACCGGAAATATCGACGAGCACGGACTGGCCCGCGGCTCGGTCGAGATTTTTGCCGTGCGCCTCTGTGACGGACTTGTCGGCCCGGTTTTCTGGTACCTGATTGCCGGACTGCCGGGCGTCTTTGTCTGCCGCGTGACCACGGCGCTCGCCGATGCGCTTGCGCACCCGACGGAAAAGCACGTGGCGTTCGGCAGCGTTGCAGGCGCACTCGACCGGTTGCTGAACCTTATCCCGGCGCCGGTGACGGCGATCCTGATCGTGGCCGGCACGCTTTTTTCGCCGACCGCGCGTCCGCTCGCGGCGATCCGCGGGGTCTTCGGCGGTGCGGCGTCCAGCCACTCGCCGAGGGCCGGGTGGACGCAGGGCGCCGTTGCGGGGGCGCTCGGCCTGTCGCTGTCGGGCCCGCGTCGGCATGGTGGCGCTGTCGCGCCGGGCGCATGGATCGGGAACGGGCGGGCTCGTGCGAACTCGACAGATATAGCGCGGGCCATGTGGCTCTATCTGATCGCCGGCTTTCTCGGTGTTGCGCCGCTCGCACTGCTGGCGCTTCTCCTGCATCGTTTCTGACGCCCGGGACATTTGCCGGAAGGTTGGGACTATTCACCCATCTGCAGCAACTGGCCGCGATGCCGGGCCACGCGAAACGCCCAGAGAAAAGCCGCCATCCCGAGGCAGAGATAGACAACGTTCAGAGATACCGCCCAGATGAACCTGTCTCTCAGAAAGACACTCTCCATAACGGCTGCGCGCATACCCTCGAACACATGGGCGGATGGCAGGCTGAACGCGATCGGCTGCAACCAGTCGGGCAGGGTGCTGATGGGATAGTAGATACCGCTCAACGGGGCGACGGCGAAAATGACCGCCCAGGCCAGGCTTTCCGCGCCTAATCCACATCGCATGACCAGCCCGGAAACAGCCAGTCCCACGGCGGCGCCGAAAATCAGCAGGTTTACGAAAAAAGCGATCAGCGGCAGACCCATCTCGAAAATCGAATAGTGATAAAGCGGGATGGCAAGAAGCGCCGCGGGAACGACCCCGATAAGGGTCCTGACGCCGCTGATGGCGAGCAGGGCGCAGGCCCATTCATAGGGCCGCAGCGGGCTGGCAAAAAGCTGACCCAGATTGCGCGACCACATTTCCTCCAGGAAGGAAATCGAAACGCCGATATTCGACCGGAACATTACGTCCCACAGCAGAACCGCCGCAATCAGAACGCCGCCGGCCCGGGCGAACCATTCCGAATGCTCGTAGAGGAACTGGGACATGAAACCCCAGATCAGCATCTGCATTGTCGGCCAGTAAGCGAGCTCGACGATCCGGGGCAGCGAACCGCGCAGCAGGTAGAAATACCGGAGCACCATCGCGCCGACGCGCCGAGGCGAAAAGTAGTATCCGTTGACCTGATTTTTCATACTTGTGACGCTCAAAGCTGTTGCGCTGCTTGTTCCGGCTGATCGCTTTTCCGGTTCCGGGCGATATCCAGAAACACTTCTTCGAGCGTGCCGCGACCATATTTTCTCAGCAGCCCTGCGGGGCTGTCGCGGTCGACGATTTTGCCCAGTTTCATCATCACGACATGATCGCACAGGCGTTCTACCTCGGCCATGTTGTGCGATGCGAGCAGGATTGTGGCGCCCCTTTTCTGCTGGAAGTTCTTGAGATAGGTGCGCACCCAGTCCGCCGTGTCAGGGTCCAGAGAAGCCGTCGGTTCATCGAGCAGCAACAGATCGGGTTCATTCAAAAGCGATTTCGCCAGCGATACACGGGTCTTCTGGCCGGACGACAAATTACCGAACGGCCGGTCGAGAAACCCGTCTATTGCGAGGTCTTCGGCCAGTGCCGCAAGCCGCCGGGCAGGGTTGGGAACGCCATAGAGTCTCGCGTATACCATCAGGTTTTCCCTGGAGGTAAGGCGCTTGGGCAGGTCGACATAGGGCGATGAAAAATTGATCCGTGAAAGGACACGGTAGCGATGCCGGAGCATGTCGGTGCCAAGCACTTCGAGACTGCCCGACGTAGGAATCAACAGGCCGAGAATCATCGAAATGGTGGTCGTTTTTCCGGCGCCATTGCCGCCAAGCAGGCCGACGACCTCTCCTTCCCGGGCTTCGAAGCTCAGATTTTCGACGGCCACGACATCGCCAAATCGCTTGGCGAGATTCTCTACTTTGATTGCAAACTCCGGCATTGCGGGAATATGGGCCGGACCGTCTGCAAGTGCTAGTGCCTTAATTGTCGATGTGAACGAATTTGCGGATTAAACTTCACTCCGGCGGAACATCGGGATAGACGTCACCCCGATATTTTCTCCGGTATGTCCGCCCGCAATTCCGAGGTGACAGATGAACGCCCCGAGCAGCAGCCGCGCGATCGACGATACCCCGTCGGTGAGCTCGGCATACGCAATAGCACCTCCAGCGACCGACCCCGTTCGTCTGCGCACGCTGACGCTCATCCGGTGGGTTGCGATTGGCGGCCAGGTGCTGACCCTGCTGGTCGTCCATTACGGCTTCGGTTTCCCGGTGCCGTTGGCCCCGGCATTTTCCGTCGTGGGAGCATCGCTTCTTTTGAACCTGATCGTGATGTCGGGGCACCCGACACCCGTGCGCCTCGGGGAGCGCTCGGCGGCGGCGTTCCTCGCGTTCGATATCATGCAGCTTGCGGCGCTGTTATATCTGACGGGGGGGCTCGAAAATCCCTTTTCGTTCCTGTTGCTGGCGCCGGTCGCCGTGTCCGCCACGATCCTGTCGATCCGGAGCACGATTGCGCTCTGCATCCTGTCGGTGGCCAGCATTACCTTGCTCGCTGTCAGACACTACCCTCTGCCCTGGGCGACAGGCGGCTTTACCATGCCGCGGGAGTATGTCCTGGGAACATGGGTGGCGCTTGCCGTCGGGATTGTTTTCTTCGCGATATATACGTGGCGGGTCGCCGAAGAGGCGCGCAGGATGGCCAACGCCCTGACCGCCAGCCAACTGGCGCTTGCGCGTGAACAGCAGCTTGCCGCGCTGGGCGGTCTCGCTGCCGCGGCGGCGCACGAACTTGGCAGCCCGCTTGGCACGATCGCCGTCGTGTCCGGCGAGATCGCCCGCGACCTGCCGGAAGACAGTCCCATTTCCGAAGACGTCCGCTTGCTGATAAGTGAAACGGCCCGTTGCCGCGACATTCTGGCGGAGCTTTCAGTGCGGTCCGATGACGGAGAAGACCGCACCTCGCCTTTTGCGCTATTACCTCTCCATGCATTGGTTCAGGCGGCGGCCGAACGTCACCATCAGGATCACGTGACCTTTTCCTTCGAGCGGATGCCGTCGCGGGAAGACGATACGAGCCCGGAGCCCATCCTTGTCCGCAGCCCGGAAATCGTCCATGGAATTGGCAATATCATTCAGAATGCCGTCCAGTTCGCGCGTTCTACCGTATCCATCTCGAGCGGTTGGGACGCGGAGACAATCCGTGTTTCTATCCGCGACGACGGTCCCGGCTTTCGGCAGGTCGTTCTTGAGCATATCGGGGAACCGTATATATCTTCGCGGGCGAACCCGGGCGGGCATATGGGCCTCGGCATTTTTATCGCGAAAACGCTGCTGCAGAGATCAGGGGCAACGGTCGCTTTCGAGAACGCACGGAAAGGCGGCGCGATCGTTGATATCGAGTGGCGCAGGGGACAGCTTGAGGCAAAAAAATTGGAACTGTCGGCATGACCGTAGAAACACTGGATCAATTCGAAGACCGAACGCTTCTCATCGTCGATGACGACGAGCCTTTTCGTACCCGGCTGGTGCGTGCGATGGAGAACCGGGGCTTTGAAGTGATGACGGCGGCAAGTGTGCGGGACGGCGTTTCTGCCGCCCGTTCGAAACCGCCTGCCTTTGCCGTGCTTGACCTGCGTCTCGCTGACGGCAGTGGTCTGGATATCGTCTCGGCGATCCAGGAAGGCCGTCCGGAATCGCGGATCGTCATGCTGACCGGCTATGGCAACATTGCGACCGCCGTTGCGGCCGTGAAAGCGGGCGCGCTTGATTATCTGGCGAAGCCCGCAGATGCGGATGCGATCGAAGCGGCGCTTCTCGCCAAAGGCGATGGTTTGCCGCCGCCGCCGGAAAACCCGATGTCGGCAGACCGTGTCCGGTGGGAGCATATCCAGCGCGTCTATGAACAGTGCGACCGGAACGTCTCCGAAACCGCGCGACGGTTGAATATGCACCGGCGCACCCTTCAGCGGATTTTGTCCAAACGCGCCCCGCGGGAGGCTCCCCCCGGCGATGCCTGATCCTGTTGGCGAAGAAAAGGATATGGCCCCCGGATTCTGGTGGGTTGGCCGGGAAGACGATCCATTACTGGTCGAAAATGCCGAGGCCTTGATGCCGTATCTGCCTTACTATATGGCCGGCTGGCCCCTCAAATGGGCGGGGGCCGAGGCAGCGCGCGCGCCCGATATCCGGGTCGTCGAAAATCCGGATTCCACATTCCATGTCATCAGCACGGGTCCGGGGGGCGCGGATTTCTCGTTCGATAATCCCTATGACGCGGCCAACGGCCTTGCCGGAGCTCTCATAAGCGTCTTCGTGGCGCGGGACCCGACACTGGTGTGCCTGCATGCAGGTGCGGCCCGTGTCGGCGACGGACTGGTCGTCGTGATCGGGGATTCGCTCGCCGGAAAGTCGAGCGTCGCGCTGCAGCTGGCGGTTCTTGGCAACCGCTTTTTCGGCGACGACCAGATTGCGGTGACGCTCGAGAATCCCTCCTGCGGAATGTGCCTCGGGCTAATGCCAAAAGTGCGATTGCCGTTGCCGGAAGATTGCGGCGACGGCTTCCGGGAATTCGTTGACGGGTATTCCTCGATGCAGGGCGAAGATATGGCCTATCTCAAGCTATGGGAGGGGGAGGCCGGTACCTTCGGGGAAACCGCGGAGGTCCGTGCACTTGTCTTCCTGGACCGGACGGAATCCGGCGCGTCCGAGTTGCGTCCCGCGTCGCCGCCCGAACTGGTCAAGGCGATGGTGCGCACGGCCTTCGCGCCGCATATTCCGTCAACCGATCTGCTGGCTGGGTTGACCCGCCTGGCGGCTGCGGTCGATGCCTATCACCTTCGTTTTTCAAGCAGCCGGGACGCCGCGGCGCTGCTCTCCGGGAAATTCCGGAATAACAACGCGGATGCGGAAAAATGACGGACGAGCAACTCTATATCCGCAATCCGGCCGTCGCCGCGACGGAAATCGATGCGGAGACCTTCCTCGTCGAACCGGAGACGGGCGAGGTTTTCTATCTGGATGTGTCCTCCCCCCCTAAGACTGGGCCATTATTTTTAGAGGCTGAGGGAGGATGCGA
>JAYOMI010000037.1:14469-31543 GCA_038120765.1 Rhodospirillaceae bacterium | reverse complement strand
GTTTTAAGCTTAAAACATTACGAAATCAATCTTGCAGATCATGACCGACGCAACAGACCTCTCCGCCGATACCGTCGACCATGGCGGTCTTCAGGGAACGCCACTTGCGGGCCAGCACGCGCTTGTCACCGGCGCCACGCGGGGGATCGGCGCCGCGATCGCGGACACGCTTGGCCGGCTTGGCGCGGATCTGACGCTTATCGGCCGCGACCGGCCAATGCTGGACGAACGTGCCGGACACTTTGCCGGCAGCCATGGCGTCAAGGTGCATGTCGAGACAGCCGACGTTTCCGAGACGGCATCGATCGAAAAGGCCTTCGCCTCGGCGGTCGCGGCGAACGGTCCGGTCACGATCCTCGTCAACAACGCGGGTTCGGGCAAAAGCGCGCCGTTCCACAAGATGGAACGTGCACTCTGGGATTCGATGATTTCCGTCAACCTGACCGGCACCTTCATCTGCACCCAGACCGCCCTGCCCGGCATGCTGGAGGCGGGCTATGGCCGCATCATCAATGTCGCATCAACCGCCGGCCTCATCGGATACGGATACGTATCCGCCTATTGCGCGGCCAAGCATGCCGTGATCGGGCTGACCCGGTCGCTGGCGCTGGAAACGGCGAAAAAGGGCGTCACCGTCAACGCGGTCTGCCCCGGCTATACCGAAACCGACCTCGTGCGCGACACCATCGACAACATCGTCGCCAAGACAGGGCGCACGGTCGAGGACGCAACGGCGGAACTGGCGGCGTCCAATCCGCAGGGGCGTCTCGTCCACCCCTGGGAAGTGGCGGAAACCGTCGCGTGGCTCGCCCTGCCCGCCTCGGCATCCATCACCGGACAGGCCGTGCCGATTGCCGGCGGCGAGGTGATGTGATGGCGGAGGAAGCGAATGTGCCGATGACAACCCCGCAAGACCGGTCGGACTACGAATCCGGGGTACAGCTGAAAGACGGCATGGAATTGCGGGTCTGGCTGCGGCTCCTGACCTGCACCAACCTGCTCGACAACGAAGTCCGCACCCGCCTCAAACTTACTGCGGATACCACCCTGCCCCGTTTCGATATCCTCGCACAGCTTGAGCGCCATGACGGGCCCATGTCGATGGGCGAACTGTCGAAGCGCCTCATGGTGTCGAACGGCAATGTGACCGGGCTGGTCGACCGCCTGGCGGGCGAAGGCATGGTCAGCCGGACGCCGTCGCCCGACGACCGCCGCGTGCAGATGGTCAGCCTGACGCCGGAAGGGAGCAAATCCTTCGCGAAAATCGCCGAAGACCACCGTCAGTGGGTCGGCGACATGATGGCGGGACTAACCGCCGAAGAAATGACCACACTTTATGGACTGCTAGCCCGCCTGAAAGAATCCATCCATCAGGCGGAGCGCAATAACAGCCTGGAGGCAGCAGAATGACCGTCATCCCCGCAGCATCGATCGACCCGAAGCATTTCGCCTGGAGCGTGGACGGCAAGGTCGCGACGATCACGATCAACCGGCCGGAGCGCAAGAACCCGCTGACGTTCGATTCCTACGCCGAGCTCCGCGACACGTTCCGCACGCTTCAGCATGTCGACGAGATCAAGACCGTCGTGATTACCGGCGCGGGCGGCAATTTCTGCTCCGGCGGCGACGTTCACGAGATTATCGGCCCGCTCCTCGACATGGACATGAAGGAATTGCTGCGCTTCACCGAAATGACCGGCGATGTGGTGAAAGCGATGCGCACCTGCCCCCAGCCGATCATTGCCGCAATCGACGGCATCTGCGCCGGTGCCGGTGCGATCCTCGCCATGGGCTCCGACCTGCGCTACGGCACAGCGGAGTCCAAGACCGCCTTCTTGTTCACGCGGGTCGGCCTTGCGGGCTGCGATATGGGCGCATGCTCGATCCTGCCGCGCATCATCGGCCAGGGCCGGGCCTCGGAACTTCTTTACACGGGCCGTTCCATGTCTGGCGAAGAAGCCTATAACTGGGGCTTTTTCAATGCGTTATGCGATTCCGATAAAGTTTTACCGGAAGCTCAGGAACAGGCAAAACGGCTGGCGGACGGCCCCACCTTCGCGCATGGCATCACCAAGCGCCAGCTTCACATGGAATGGAACATGAGTGTCGAGGATGCGATCACGGTCGAAGCGGAAGCGCAGGCGATCTGCATGCAGACCCGGGACTTTCAGCGCGCATTCGATGCCTTTGTCGCCAAGCAGAAACCCGTGTTCGAAGGAAACTGATCCGTGCCCGAACAAACCTATCTGAACTGGCCGTTCCTGGAAGATTCCCATCGCACGCTGGCGGCCGAATTCCGCAGCTGGGCGGACAGGGAAATCGCGCCTCTCGCGGAAGAAGAGCCATCCGACGAAGCGGGGCTCGACGCCCTGGCACGCGAACTGGTCCGCCGCCTCGCCGATGGCGGATGGCTGCGCTATTCGGTGCCCGCCCCCTGGGGCGGCATATCCGAGACCCTCGATGTCCGCGCGCTGTGCCTGATGCGCGAAACATTGGCCCAGTATTCCGGCATGGCGGATTTCTCGTTCGTCATGCAGGGACTCGGCACCGGTCCGATCTCGCTCTTCGGATCGGAGGAAATCCGCGGCAAGTATCTGCCCGACGTCGCCGCCGGCAAACGCATCGCGGCCTTCGCCCTGTCGGAGCCGGAATCCGGCTCGGACGTCGCCGCAATGACCACGAATGCCCGGCTCGACGGGGATGCCTACATACTCAACGGCGAGAAAACCCTCATCTCCAACGGCGGCCTCGCCCATCAATATGTCGTTTTCTGCCGCACGGAAGACGCGCCGGGCGCCAAGGGCCTGTCTGCGCTGGTGGTGGATGCAGACACCCCGGGCCTCGCCTGCACGGAACGGTTCGACGTTATTGCGCCGCACCCGCTGGGGCGGATCCGGTTCGAGGACTGCCGGGTGCCGGTCTCTCACCTGCTCGGCAACCCGGGCGACGGGTTCAAAATCGCCATGTCGTCGCTGGACGTCTTCCGGTCCACCGTCGGCGCGGCGGCGCTCGGTTTCGCCCGGCGCGCCCATGACGAAGCCATCGCGCAGGCACGGAACCGGCTGTCTTTCGGCAAACCCCTTGCCGATTATCAGCTTATTCAGGAAAAAATCGCCGATATGGCGTTGAAAATCGATGCGGCCGCGCTGCTGGTCTACCGTTCTGCCTGGACCAAGGATACACAGGGCACACGGGTCACGCGCGAAGCGGCAATGGCGAAGCTTTACGCGACCGAAAGCGCCCAGGAAGTGATCGACCAGGCCGTCCAGATCTGGGGCGGCATGGGCGTCGTCGTCGGCTCGACGGTCGAGCGGCTTTATCGCGAAATCCGGGCGCTGCGGATTTACGAAGGCACAAGTGAAATCCAGAAACTGATCATCGCCGGGCAGGCAATCGCCGCCGTCGAGGCGGAAGAAGCCGCGAGAGCGGCGGAGTAACGCGCATGAGCAAGCACCTGCCGGGCGGTCCAACCGCCCATATCGACACCTTCGCAGCGGACAACCTGCCGCCCGAGGACCAGTGGCCGGAATTCGATTTCGACTCCCTGCCTATCCTCCAGACCTATCCCGACCGGATGAATGCCGGCGTCGAGCTGCTGGATCACATGTGCGACACGGGGCACGGCGACAGCCATGTCCTCCATTACGAGGACACGACCTGGACCTATTCGCAGCTCCGAGATATCGCCGACCGCATCGCCAAGGTGCTTGTCGAGGATCACGGCCTGGTGCCGGGAAACCGGGTGCTGCTCCGTTCGGCGAACAATCCCATGCTCGTTGCCTGCTGGTGCGCGGTCCTCAAAGCGGGCGGCATCTGTGTGACCACGATGCAGCTGCTGCGTGCCCGCGAGCTGGTGTTTATCGTGGAGAAGGCGGAAATCCGCCACGCGCTCTGCGATAGCTCGCTGGCAGAGGAGATGGAAGAGACCTGCAGCCGCAAGCCCGAACTCACCGAAACGCTGTATTTCACGGCCACAGGCGACGGCGATGCCTCCCTCGATACGGCAATTGCCGCCAAGACAGGCGGATTTGAGAACTGCGATACGGCCGCCGACGATACCGCCCTGATCGCCTTTACGTCGGGCACAACCGGCACGCCGAAGGCCACCATGCATTTTCACCGGGACGTCATCGCCATGTGCGACTGCTTCCCACGCTCCTTCCGCATGGCGGAGCCGCACGATATCGTCACCGGCACGCCGCCGCGTGCCTTCACGTTCGGGCTCGGCGGACTGACCTGCTTTCCCATGCGGTTCGGTGCATCTACACGGTTCTTCCCCGCCCCCCTCAGCCCCGAAGACCTGATGGCCGCGATCGAGAAATACCGGATCACCAGTCTTTATACGGCGCCGACGATGTACCGTCTGCTCGCCGAACTCGCCGGCAAGTACGATATTTCCAGCCTCGAGAAATGCGTCTCGGCGGGAGAAACCCTGCCAAAGGCAACATGGGAAGCCTTTCACAAGGCGACCGGAATCCGCATCGTCGACGGGCTGGGCTCGACCGAGATGATCCACATATTCGTCGCCGCCAGCCGCGAAGACATGCGCCCCGGATTTACCGGCAAGGCAATCCCCGGCTACCGCGCCCGGGTGGTCGACGAGGACGGAAACGAGCTGGGCCCGAACCAGCCGGGCTTCCTTGCCGTCAAGGGCCCCACCGGATGCCGCTATCTCGCGGACGAACGCCAGAAAGTCTACGTGAAGGACGGCTGGAATTACCCGGGCGATGTCTACGAGAAGAACGAGGAAGGCTACTTCCGCTATGTCGCCCGGGCCGACGACATGATCATCTCTGCGGGCTACAACATCTCCGGCCCGGAGGTCGAGGCCGCCCTGCTCGATCACGAAGCCGTCATAGAATGCGCGGTTATCGGCAAACCGGACGAAAAACGCACCAGCATCGTCAAAGCCTTTGTCGTTCTCCGCGAGGGATTTAACGCCGATGCTGCCATGACCAAGACATTGCAGGATTTCGTCAAAAACGAGATCGCCCCCTACAAATATCCCCGCGAAATAGAATTCGTGGCCGCGTTGCCGAAGACCGAGACCGGGAAGCTGCAGCGTTTCCGCCTTCGGGATCAGGAAAAAAACGCGACCGCTGGCTGAGGACCCACATAGGGGGACGGGGCAAAGGTGCCGACAGCGTCGGATAAAGACCCGTCCAGACCGGCGCGCCTCGCGTAAACGTCGTCTTTCAGGCACCCGGAATATCGCTGCGCGAAATCGGGAAGGCCGCCCCCCATACCGGACAAGAATCTTGCGTTGCCGCCTAAAATCCCGCCGCTATTAATCACATTCGATGAAATAGATATGCAATATCAACACGTTTGATATTTTTGCAGCATCCCGCCGTTAACCAGTAATTCTAAAATGTTTTTAAAACATCGGTTCTATTGTCCTTGCATTGGTCGGCTGGAAACAGGCGGCCGGTAAATCTCAAGCGGCGGCCAGACGATTCCCCCCAATCATATGTCCGGTCGTTTGCAATCAGCCCTCTCCCGTCCCCCCACGGGAGAGGGTTTTTTCATGCCAAAGACACCTGACGCAGCGCCAAGGTTAATTTCAGGTAACCATATACGCCAATAAATCCTTCAGCATTAACAGGGTATTTTAGACAATTACTGTGAAGGTCGGGAAAAGGCGTCGGACGATGCTCCCGCGATACCGCGACAGGAAACCGCAATGTCGATGATAGATAGCCTCGCCAATACCGGGCCCCGGATACCCGAACAGCGCCCGGTCCGCGGCTATCAGTCCCTCAGCCAGATGTCCGAACAGCGCAGCGTCACGCAGAACGCCGAAACTGCGGGCGAAACGCGCCAGCGCATGGGATCGACCCTCAGCATCGGCGAAGAGCCGAGCCTGATCGACGCGACCAGGGATATCGCGGCAAACCTCTTCAATGCCTTTCGCAACGAAATGCGCGAAGCGCTGAACCATGTCGGCATCCGCGGCGAAGCGGCCGCCGACCTCATCCGCGATGTCGGCAAGTCTTTTGTCGAGGCGGTCCGCAGCGGCACCGGCTTTTCATTCGGCATGATCGCCGTCGCCTATCAGGAAACCCTCACACAGACCGCGACATCGGTCTCGCATGCGCTGGAATTCACCGCCAATGCCCTCAGCCTGGAATACAACCACGCGACCGGCGAGATTACGGCGGACACGTCGAAGCTCGAGATCGACGCGGTCAAGGTCATCCAGGGCGACAACCTGCCGGCCAACGCGGCCGCCGCCCTCTTCGATTTTACCGACAGCGACGGGCCGCCGTCGATTGCGTCAATCTTCGACCGCGTGCAGCAATACCTGGTGAATAACGGCTTTATCGGCGAGGAAGGCGACGAGGCGACATTGCCGCCGCCCCTGCCAGCCGCGGATGAGGCGCTCTACGACGCGGTACTCGTAAACGACAAAAAGGCCGACGAACCGGAACCGGATGCCGCGGAAGACGAAGCGGTGGCAAAGCCGTTCGACACGGCGCTGACCGAAACCCCGTCGCCCGAATCGATGCGGATCAGGGCGGTGGAGGAATACACCAACGACCGCCAGGAAACGATCACGCGGATGACGTTCGACCTGGTTGTCCGGGTTCATGTCGGCAAGGACGACAAGGCGCCCGAGATTAATATGGCTCACCATACGGAAAACGAGACGTTCGAGATTTACGCCTAGCCGACGACCGGAACGACCTGCAGCCAGGCGGCTGCAGATAGACGATACGATTTTCGCCGGCACGTAGCCGGCATTTGAGAGGCAGAGGACAGGAGGTCCGTTATGTTGCCCTCGGTCAGCACAGGTAGTGCGGCCCTGACGAAATATGCGCAGGCAACGGCCATCGCCGCGCCGGAAACGTCCTCCGGCCACGACGAGGCAACAGCGCGCACGGAGCAGGATACCGCCCGGCACAAAGCCGACAACAACACGCCCGCCATCAATCCGGCGCAGGAAAAACTCGCCCGCTCGGCACGGGAAACCGTGACCGCCCTGCTCGACCTGCTGCGCAGCCGCGTGGCCGCCGCCCTGATCGACCTCGGCGTACCGGAAACGCTGGCCCTGAAAGCCGCCGACAGCGCCGCGGCACAACTCGCCGCCGCACTCGCCGGCGACAGCCGGTACGCCGCGGAGATCGTCCATGCGCTGCTCGACCGGCTTCAGTCCGGTGCACCGGAGTCCAACCACGCCCTGCTCAACATCGTCGCCAACGGCATTACCGTGGTCATCGACCATGAAAGCGGCGATATCCGCGTCACACCCCCCCAAATCAGCGTAACGCCCACCGCACCGGCGGCGAATACCGCCTCCCCGGCATCCCACCTGCTTGACGTCACCGACTCCAGCGCTGAAAAAGCGGCGCCTGTGCTGCGGGCGCTTGACGCGGTCCATGCCACTGCGAACGCCTATGCGGACGATATCGCCGCCGGACCGTCAGCGAAAACCATCGCAAGCACCTCTCCCGCCGCCGTCTTCATCGCGCCGACGGCTTTTGTCGACGCGCTTGTTCCGCCGCTGACAGCGGCCCTGCAGGAAAACGGGACGCCGCCGGCAATCGTCGGGGACAGCGCCCGAAAAATCTCGGCCCTGCTGTCCCGCGCGGTCGCGACGACGATCAATCTGACGGCCGAAATTTCATCCCCGGCCGCCGCCATTCCGGCGACCGAAATCATGGCCGCTGTGGCCCGGTTGAAACCCGTTCCGCTTGAAGATGCCGCGAATACAGGTGCGGGCAGCCGTCTCATCCTGCTGGCGGCCGGCAGGATCGCCGTCGCCATCGATACGGCCAATGGCGCCGTGACGGTGCAGGTCGGCAATCGCATCACGTCCTATGTCGTGACGTCTGCAGCGTCGCCGATCTCCGCCATCCCGCCCCTGCCGGAAATTGAAGCCGCCACCCTCCCGGTTCTCGATATTCCGTCGGGACTGCATCCCGACAAGGTTCTGGACCTGCCGGCCGGCACCCCTTTCGTGCCGCCGGAGATTGACGACATGCCGCCGGTCAGGGCACCCCACGTTCCGTAACCGAAAAAACCCCTCCCGACATCTGCGTCATCGGCCGGGGCAATTGCCCGCGCCCTAGAAGAAACGCTGCAGCATCTCGACCCCCCGGGCGTTGCGCAACGCGACGATTGTCCGCGGGATGGAAGCGCCATCCACGTCGGACATGCCGGCGCTGACGCGGATCGCGCTGGACCTGACCGCCGAAATCGGGCCGGGCCTGCAGAATGCGGTCGTTCCGCCGCCATTGGGAAAGCTCAGCCTGCCGCAGCCGGCACCCGGGCAGACCGCCGCCGGTCCGGTCAGAAAGAATGGATACACGGACGCCGCGGCCAATCTCGTCCCGGTCCTGCCGCCGACCTACCGGCGCGGCGATCTGATCGCGCACCAGAAAAAGAAGGCCGACAAAAAGCAGCGGCTTCTTCCCGGGCAATACCAGAACGTCCTTGGCGACGACGCCATGACCCGCGACATGCCCCCGGAGCATCAGGGCCTGGTATTCTCTTCAGTCGTTTTTTCGGTCTAGGTCGGCCTCAGGACGCCACGTCATAGGCGACCGTGTTCCGGGCGAACCCGTCATACAGATCGAGCATCCGCTCGCGCCACTCATAGACCGGGTCATCGGCGTCCAGCAGCTTGAAGGGGCTCGTGATCCGTGCCCACTGAAACTGCGAAAAGACCACATAGTCGGCATAGCCCGGCGCATCGCCGCCGATGAAATCCTGACCTTTACGAAACGTCGTGCGGATCGGATCGAGCGTCCGGTAAAGCACCTTCACCCGGTCTTCGCGGCCTTCCTGCACTTCTTCCAGGGTCTTCTTGTAGAGCTTTTCCATCGATTCACGGAAGTATTCCCGGTCGTCCGGATGCGCGGCATCCAGCACATCCCGGGCGATCAGGGGACCCAGGGCGACATTCACGGCCCGGTCGCACCACGAATTGATCACCCGCGTCACGCCCGTCCCGATCGGTCCACCGAACAGTGTCGGCGCATCCGGATATGCCTCTTCAAGGTAGGTCGCGATATCCCAGGAATCCGTCTCGATCCACTCGCCGTCGACCATCACGGGAACGCTGGTCGAATTCGCGAAGGCGATGGATTCCTTGTCCGTCAGCAGAAGGGGAATTTCCTCGAAGTCGAGCCCCTTGTGTTTCAGCGCCATCTTCGCGCGCCACGAAAACTGGCTGTAGCGGCGGTCTTCGTGGCCGAGAAGTTCGTATAGTTTGATCGTCATCAATCGTGCCTCTTATTCCGCCGCAGTGCGGGACCCCGCCGCAGCGCCGACCGCCGCGCCCTTGCTTTCCCAGTCCGACGACTTGTTCAGCAGGGAGGCGCCCGCGCGTTCTTCGCCGGAGTTCGGCTTGACCTGCTCGCGCAACTCCTCGATCTGGGCGCGCTCCTTCTCGTACTGGCGGAACGCGGCAAATTTCGCCGACATGTACTGATCGGGCCAGACAACATCCTGCACGCCGTAATAAGCCGCCGCCTGCTGGGTAAAGTAGGGATTGTACAGATGTGTCCGCGCCAGGGCGACCAGGTCCGACCGGCCCGCGCCCACAATGGTGTTCACCTGATCCCAGTCGAAAATATTACCGGCCACGATCGTCGGAATATCGGCTTCCAGGCGAATCTGTTCCGAAAACGGTGTCTGGAACATACGCCCGTAGACCGGCTTTTCCGCGGGGTCGGTCTGACCCGTCGAGACGTTGATCAGATCGCAGCCATGGGCCTTGAACGCCCGGGCATAGGCGACCGCGTCTTCGGGGCTGGTGCCGCCTTCGATCCAGTCGCTGGCCGAGATACGCACCGACATCGGCCGGTTTTCAGGCCACGCCGCGCGGCACGCATCGAACACCTCCAGCGGGAAGCGCAGCCGGTTTTCGACCGACCCGCCGTATTCGTCCGTCCGTTTGTTGGTCACCGGCGAGAGGAAGGTCGCGAGAATATAGCCGTGCGCGCAATGCAGTTCCGCGAGGTCGAACCCGGCCCGCGCCGCGCGCTCAAACGCTGCGACGAAATCCGCTTTCACCCGGTCCATGTCGTCCCGGTTCATTTCGCGCGGCACCTGCGAATTCTTGAGGTACGGCAATGGCGATGCCGCGATGATCTCCCAGGCGCCCTCGTCCAGCGGCTGGTCTATGCCCTCCCAGGCCAGTTTCGTCGCCCCCTTTCGCCCGGCATGCGCGAAATCGACGATCCGTTTCCACTGGGCCTCCTGTTCGTCGGTCCAGATGCCGGCGCAGCCGGGCGTGATGCGCGCGTCGGGGGAAATACAGGTCATCTCGGTAAAGACGAGCCCCGCCCCGCCCATTGCCCGGCTGGTGTAATGGGTGAAATGCCAGTCATCCGGGTTGCCGTCCGTCGCGCAGTACTGGCACATCGGCGACACCACGACGCGGTTCGACAGCCGCATGTCCCGCATCTGCATCGGCGCGAACATGGGCGGCACCGGCGTTTCTTTCAGATGCGGCGCGTCATAGCGCTCCGCGGCGTCTGCCGAGAACGTGCGGTCCACGGCCTTGACGAACTCCCTGTCGCGCAGACGCAGGTTGTCATAGGTGATCGCCTTGGAGCGCGACATCAGGCTGAACGTGAACTGCGTCGGATCCATGTTCCAGTATCGGTCCACATGTTCGAACCAGGACAGCGACACATCCGCCGCATGCTGGATGCGTTCAACGTCGTCGCGCCGGTTCGTGTCATAGAGCCGGAGCGCGGCGAGCGGATCGGATTCGATCTGGCAGCTTTCGAACAGCGCGATCGCATCCTCCATCGCGAGCTTCGTGCCCGAGCCGATGGAAAAATGGGCCGTATGCGCGCAGTCGCCCAGGATCACCAGGTTGTCCTTGATCCAGGTCTCGCAGCGGATCATCGGGAAATTGCGCCAGATGGAGCGGTTTGTGATCACCGGGTAGTCGCCGAGAAGGTCTTTGTACAGCGCCTTTACATAGGCGACGGTTTCTTCCTCCGTCGCGTTTTCCATCCCCGCCTTGCGCCAGGCCTCGTCGGTGGTCTCGACGATCCACGTGCTCATCTCGCTGTTATACTGATAGGCGTGCAGGTTCCAGATACCCGCATCGTTCTCCCGAAAATCGAACGTGAAGGCCGGCAGCGGCATGGTCGAGCCGAGCCAGACGAATTTGTTGGGCCGCCAGTCGAAGGTGGGCTTGAAATGATCTGCGTTCTGGTCGCGGATCCACGAATTGATGCCGTTCGCGCCGAGAATCAGGTCCGCGTCCGGATCGAGCTGGTCGAGCGACGTGATCTCGCGTTCGAATTCCATCTCCACGCCGGCTTCGATGCAGCACTGCTGCAGCAGCAGAAGGAGGTCTTTCCGGGACATTCCGCAAAATCCATTGCCGCCGGTGACGACCTTCTCGCCTTTGTAATAGGTGACGATATCGTCCCAGTAGGCGAAAGTTTCGCGGATGCGATCGTAGGAAACCGCGTCGTAATCCCGGAAATGGCCGAGCGTTTCCGCGGAAAACACCACGCCGAACCCGAACGTGTCGTCGTTCCGGTTCTGCTCGTAGATTTTTATCTGGTGAGAAGGATCGGCCTTCTTCATCAGCAGTGCGAAATACAGCCCCGCCGGTCCGCCGCCTACTATCTCTATCTTCATCTTACCCTCCGGGCGCTTGGAAACGTCTCTGGAAATTATTTTAAGCTTAAAATAAATTGGATCAAGCGGTTTATGGGCGCCCCGAAAGTTATCCACACCCGACGTCATGCAATGCATCCAAAACCGCGGCGGATTCGCGTAAACTCCGCGGATGAACCAGACAGCAGCCGTCGAATCCATCGATACCGCCCCGACCGGCATCTTTCCGTCGCAGACCCTGCGCGGCCTTGTCGAGAGCGGCGCCGTCACCGCGACATCGCCCATTACCGGGGACCTGATCCAGCCGGCCAGCATCGACCTGCGGCTCGGCGACTTCGCGTGGCGCGTCCAGGCAAGCTTCCTGCCCGGGCCCGACGCCACCGTCGAGGACAAGGTGCGCGCGTTCGAGATGCACAGGATCGACCTGACCAAAGGTGCTGTGCTCGAAAAAGGCTGCGTCTATATCGTGCCGCTTCAGGAATCGCTCGACCTGCCCGACGACATTTCCGCCTTCGCCAACCCGAAAAGTTCGACCGGCCGGCTCGATATATTCACCCGTGTCATATCCGACCGCGGCACCCGCTTCGACCTGATCCGGCCCGGCTATGCCGGCCCGATTTACGCCGAAGTATCGCCGAAGACGTTCTCCATCGCCGTCCGCACCGGCTCCCGCCTGACCCAGCTGCGCCTGCGCCGCGGCCGCGCCGAAGTGTCGCCTGAAGCCCTGCTGCAGCTCCACGACGAGGTCGGTCTGATCGATACACATTTCGACCGCACCGAGGTGCTGGAGCACCGGAGCCTCAGCCTGCGTCTCGACCTCGGTCCCGATGCGCCGGGCGGTATCGTTGGCTGGCGGGCCCGTCACCACTCGAGCATCGTCGATATCGACCGGCCCGACAACTACGACCCGGCCGATTTCTGGGAACCCGTTTCCGCCCGGCATGGCGGCATCATCCTGAACCCGGACGATTTCTATATTCTCGCCACACGGGAAGCCGTCACCGTGCCGCCGGACTACGCGGCCGAGATGGTGGCCTACGACACCCTGGTGGGCGAATTCCGCGTCCACTACGCGGGTTTTTTCGATCCCGGCTTCGGCTGGCACCCGGACGATCGCTCGGTCGGGTCCCGCGGCGTGCTCGAAGTCCGCTCGCACGACGTTCCGTTCCTGCTCGAACACGAACAGGTAATCGGCCGCCTGCGATATGAACGCTTGATCGCACGGCCCGAGAAAATTTACGGCACGGATATCGGTTCACACTATCAGGGGCAGGGCCTGAAACTTGCGAAGCAGTTCAAATCGCCCGCATAGGCGCGCCGTTCTGAGCGGGAGCATCCGGAAGACCTGCTGGTTTTTCGCGCTGTCGGCGGTGCTCGCATTCGGCAGCCCCCTTCGCGCCGCCGCGCCGCTTCCGGCCGAATCCGGCAAGGCAGAATACGTGATCAAGCGGAACGGCGATCCGATCGGCACGCTCAAGATAGATTTTCTGCGGGACGGCGACCGCCTGGTGGCGACATCCGATTACAGCCTCAAGATCAAACTGATGGCGATCGTGCTCTACCGCTATGACAAGCGCATGGTCGAGACATACGAGAACGGACGGCTGATCGCCTATGAAGCCGACATCGACGATAACGGGACGATATCGCAGGTCCGCGTCAGCCGCAGCGACGACGCCCTGTCGATCGTTCACCCGAAGGGAACCCTGACCGCCCCTCTCGGCCTCTATCCGTCAACCTACTGGTCCCCCGCCACCATAAACCAGACGCAATTGATCGATTCTTCCGACGGCGTTCTGATGACCGTCAAATCCGTCGAGGCCGCAACCGAGGCCCTGCCGATCGACGGCCGTACCGTCAATGCGAAGCGCTATACCATGACCGGCGATGCCGAGCGCACCCTCTGGTACGAGTCAGAGACCGGCGCCTGGCTGAAGATGGAACTGAAAGGCAGCGACGGCTCCGTCATCGAGATCGAACGCGACTGGCCGCCCGTCTGGAAGCGGGACCTGCTCTGAGCCTTCTCCCCTAAGCTGTATCTTTGGCGGGGCGTTTCCGCCACGTCATCGGCGCATAGATCGAGACGAAAAGCGCAAAGGCCGTCGTCCAGAAACCGGCCGATGCCCAGATCAGGCCGGTGGCGGGCGCAAATCCGTAGGCAACCCGCAAGATCATTGCGACGGTCACGAAAACATAGATCGCCATCGTGCGCGGACCGGCATGCAGATCGCGCCCGGTATGCCCCAGGATCGCCCTGGTCATGACAGCAAGGGTCATCGTTCCCATTGCGCCGAGCGTCAGCATGTGAAGCGCGGCCGCGGTTGTCATCGCATTGTGCAACATCGACACACCGAGGAGCGTGAGCCCTGCCGACAGCCACAAATAGCCGACGTGAAGGATGGTCACGAGACCTTCGGCCGTGGTCTTCCAGCCGCGCCAGCGTGCAAGGCGCGCCAGGTTGAGCAGGCCGGCAACCGCAAGCGCGGTGCCGACGCCCGAACCTTCGCCCCATGCGACCCAAAAGACGAGGGCAATGACGGTTGCGAACAATACGGCCAGGTCAAAGCCTGCCATCGGAGAGGCGATTTCGGGCCCGTCATTCTTTGCAAACCAGTTCCGGGTAAAGCTCGGGACAACCCGCCCGCCAATCATTGCGACGAGAAACGCCATGACGGCAATTGACAGTCGGACCGCGATCCCGCCCGTCTCCGCGATGTCTGCGGCGTCCAGATGGAACAACCCGTTCGCGCTTACCAACAGGGCAAGCGCCCCAAGGACGGGCGCGTTCTTCCAGTTTCGCCCGGCAATAATCTCGCGCGCGACACACAGCACCAGCGCCGTCAGGTAAAGCAGATCGATTGCGGCCGCCGCAATCGGTCCGATCGAGGCCGAAAACCAGACCGCCACCCGTCCGGCGAGCCACAGCAGCGCGAGGCCGGCAAGCGGCATCCCCCGCACGGGAAGCCGGCCTGTCCAGTTAGGGACTGCCGTCAGGATAAAGCCGCCAACGGCCGCCGCGACAAAGCCGAACATCATTTCATGAATGTGCCAGACCTGCGCCGGGAATATCCCGTCATAGGAAATCAGGCCCGACCACACGGCAACCCATACCGGTGCCGCAAGGGCCGCCCATATACCCGCCGCCATGAAGAGCGGACGAAAGCCTTCTTTCAGGAATTCGGGCCCGGTGTAATGACGCCGCCGGTCGAGACGTTCCTGATTAGCTGTCATCGCTGCACCCGCCTTTAATTCGAATCGCCGAACCGCGCGCGTATGTCGTCCGGCGGCGCAATCGCCCGGATGCCGCGCTCCAGTGCCGGATCCTTGACGACGAAAATCCGCCGTTCGAAACCTTCCAGCGCCTCGCGGCCATCCGCATGGACGATCCGGTGCTTGACCAGGAACGTCTTGCCCTCCCATGCATCGATCCGGCTCGTGATCGTCAGCTCGGCGCCGAGCTTGCAGGCATTGCGATAGGTCGTGCCGGTTTCCAGTAGCGGGATTCCGTCGATGCCGTATTTTTCTGCGAGATCCGTGTAGGACAGGCCGTTGGCGCGGAAAAGCCGCTCGGTTCCCTGATCGAACCATGTATAGAAATTGGGATAGAAAACGATCCCCGCATAGTCGCAATGGGCCCATTCGACCCTGATCCCGCTGGTGAATTCTCTCACGCCGCCCCCCGTGTTTTTTGATTTCCTGCGGCCCCGTTTTAGCGCATTTTGCGCACGCCATGATCAGAATCGCCCCCTTTGGAAAGCTGCGCGGCGTCGATGCCCCCGGGCTTCGTATCCGCGATCACTTTCGCGGCTCGCCCGAGAACGCAAACACGCCTGTCTTCGGACTCGGCCCCATGCGGGTGCTTGCCGATACCCAGATCGCCGCGCAGACCGGCTTTCCCATGCACGGGCATCGGGATTTCGAGATCGTCACCTTTGTCTGCGAAGGCATGATCGCGCATAAGGACACGACCGACGCCAGGGGCGTCCTCCGGATGGGCGACGTGCAGGCGATGACGACCGGCAGCGGCGTGATGCATTCGGAATCCAACCCGGGCGACGATCCGACCCGGGTCTATCAGATGTGGTTTCATGCCGAAAAAGCCGGCCTGACGCCTGATTACACCGATCTCGTCGCCCCGCCTCCGGCGCCCCCCGGGGACTTCACCGTCTATGCTTCAGGCGCCGCGCATATCGACGGGCTGATCCGCATCCACCAGGACGTCGCGGTCATGGGCGCCAGCCTGCAGCGCGGCGAGTCGATTCTGCGGGACCTCGCCCCCGGCAGGCTGGCCTACGTGCTCGCGGTGGACGGTCCGCTGGCCGTCAACGATTCCGGTATTCCGCAGCGTGGCGGGGCGGAAATCCGCGACGAAGGCTTTATCCGGGTCGCCGCGTCCGAAACCCCGTCCCGGGTGCTGCTCATCGACGTCGCTGCGACCTATACCGCCCCGATGGCCTGAAAACAGGGCTGTCCCGACGCCGTCTTAGCGCTTTGCTTTGTCAGAAAACGACCTATATTAGCGACTCGCTACCAAACACCAGAACGGGACCGAAACATGTTCATCCAGACCGAAGAAACCGCCAGCCCGGAAATCCTCCGCTTCATGCCCGGACGCGACGTTTACGCCCCCGGCGCGGATCTCACCGCGGCCGATGCGGCGCGCTCCCCGCTGGCGCAGCGTATTTTCGATCTGGGGTCGGTTTCCCGCATTTCGCTCGGCGCCGATGACATCAAGGTGACGAAAACCGCCGATGCCGAGTGGCACATCCTCCGCCCCCGGGTTTTGGCCGCCATCATGGATCATTACATGTCGGGCGCGGACATCGTTGATGAAAGTGCCACCCCGGTAGCGCCCGCTGCCGACGCGGACGACGCCGCCGCCGAGGAACTGACCGGCCCCGCGAAGGAAATCCAGGAAATCGTCGACACCCGCATCCGCCCCGCCGCAAAGGATGGCGGCGGCGACGTAACCTTCCGGGCGTTCAAGGATGGGATTGCCTATCTGCGCTTCGAAGGCGCGGCCTACGGCCTGATGCAGCCGATCCAGAACATGCTGAAACACTATGTGCCCGAGGTCGAGGACGTCCGCGACGCCATCGACCTCGAAGACCGCCCCGGCCTGAACACGCCCGAAGCCAAGGCGATCCTCGAATTGCTCGATTCGCAGATCAATCCGCAGGTCGCCTCCCATGGCGGGCATATCTCGCTGATCGACGTGAAGAAGGACACAGCCTTCGTCCGTCTCGAAGGCGGCTGCCAGGGCTGCTCGGCCTCGTCCGCCACCCTGCGCCAGGGTGTCGAGGTCGAGATCAAGAAACTGGTACCGTCCATCGTCGAGGTCGTCGACATCACCGACCATTCCGCCGGCGCGACGCCCTATTATTCGTAAGCGCTTTCCGGCAACGGACGCTGCCTTCTGAAGATGCCAACGTCTGAAGAGCTCACCGTAGATCGACTGTCGCCGAACGACGTGCAGCCGATG
>JAYOMI010000037.1:13176-14459 GCA_038120765.1 Rhodospirillaceae bacterium | reverse complement strand
TTTTCAGAGGCATTTGACGATCCGGAATCGTATAGGCACGCCCCACCGTCCGAGAGTTACCTGAAAGAGCGTCTGGGCTCGGATGAGTTCATCGCGCTGGTTGCCCGTGCAGACAATCAGATCGTCGGCGGGCTTGCCGCTTACGAGCTGAAAAAATTCGAACAAGAGCGAAGCGAAATCTACATTTACGACCTAGCGGTCGCGGCTCCGTACCGGCGCAGGGGAATAGCAACGGCCCTGATAGATCGGTTGCGACATATCGCTTCGGCGCGCGGGGCCGATGTCCTCTTTGTCCAGGCAGACCTGGGTGATGAACCGGCAATCGCGTTATATACGAAACTCGGCCTTCGCGAAGACGTTCTCCATTTCGACATACAGGTCGGCTAGGCCCGTCCTAGGCGCCCGCCCGCACCTTCTCGACGATCATGGACGGGGTAATCGGCGCGCCCGATATTTCCACGTTCCAGGGCGACAGCGCATCCTCGATCGCCGCCATGATCGCGGCGGGGGCCGGGATCGTGCCGCCCTCGCCCGCCCCTTTCACGCCGAGGGGATTGATGGGGCTTGGCGATTCAACGTGGACGACGCCCACGTTCGGCGTTTCCGGCGCCGTCGGCAGCAGGTATTCCGCGAAATTCGCCGAAACCGGGTTCGCGTTGTCGTCATAGATCATCCATTCGAGCAGCGCGTTGCCGACGCCCTGGGCCACCGCGCCCTGCACCTGGCCATCGACCACAAAGGGATTGATCAGGGTGCCGGAATCGTGGGCCATGGAATATTTCAGGATTTCCACCCAGCCGGTTGCGGGATCCACTTCCAGTTCGACCACTGCGGTGCCGTTGCAATAGCAGGACTGCGACGGCGAGAAATAATGGGTCGCTTCCAGTCCCGGTTCGACCCCGCCCGGCAGGGAAAAGCCCGGCATGCCCTGCACGGCGCGGGCGATTTCCGCGAGGCCGACGGACAGGTCCGAGCCTTTGACGACCACGCGGCCGTCCTCGATATCGAGGTCTTCCTCGGCGGCTTCCAGCATATGGGCCGCGACTTTCAGCGCCTTTTCCCGCACCTCGGTCGCCGCCAGATGCACCGACGAGCCGGCGTTCACGGCGATCCGGCTGGCAAACGTGCCGACGCCGGAGGCGATCTTGCCGGTATCGCCCTTCTGGACGTCGATATCGGCGACGCCGACGCCGAACTTGTCGGCGCAGACCTGGGCAAGCGTCGTCCAGTGGCCCTGCCCTGAATCGCCGCCGCCGGTATAGATACAGATCCGCCCGGACGGC
>JAYOMI010000037.1:12819-13166 GCA_038120765.1 Rhodospirillaceae bacterium | reverse complement strand
CCTTCGAAGGGCCCGAGCCCGGTGCCTTCCACGTAATTGGCGATGCCGATACCGATATGACGCCCTTCGGCACGGGCCGCTTCCTGGCGCACCCGGAAACCGTCGTAATCGGCGATGCGCAGCGCTTCCGCCTGGCATTTCGGGTAGTCGCCGGAATCGTATGTCATCGGCTTGCCGTCCCGGAAGATAAGCCCGAGCGCATAGGGCATCTGCTCGGTCGGGATCAGGTTGCGGCGGCGGATTTCGACCCGGTCGATGCCGAGCTTGTCGGCCGCACGGTCCATCAGGCGTTCCATGGCGAACACGGCCTGGGGCCGCCCCGCCCCGCGCACCGGCGTCACCGCGAC
>JAYOMI010000037.1:0-12809 GCA_038120765.1 Rhodospirillaceae bacterium | reverse complement strand
TTGTTGGTCAGCGCGACGCGCGTTTCCAACTCATACGTCGGCAGAATATACGGCCCGGGCAGCGTGGTGGCGGAAATATAGGGCGATATGATTCCCCACGGCATGTAAGCGCCGCCATCGTGGATCATGCGCCCGCGCACGCCGAGCAGCTTGCCGTCGGCATCGACGGCGATCTCCATATCCCAGTACTGGTCGCGTTCCATGTTGGTCGCGAGGAAGTTTTCGCGCCGGTCCTCGATCCATTTGACGGGACGGCCCAGATCTTTCGCGATAACCGGGATCAACGCTTCCTCGACGTAATAGACCGTCTTGGGACCGAACCCGCCGCCGACATCGGGGGCGATCACGCGCACCTTGTCGGATTCCCAGCCCAGCATGTCGACGACGTTCTGCTTCACCAGGAACGGCGACTGCGTCGCCGACCAGATCGTCAGCATGTCCTGCAATTCGTCGTATTCGGCGACCACGCCCCGGTTCTCGATGGCAAACCCGCCGCCCCGGTGAACCCAGTATTCCTCGCGATGGGTCACATGCGCGCTTGCGAATGCGGCGGCGACATCGCCGTAACCGACGGTGTATTTCGCCCCTTCGTTATTGGGCGATTCCGAATGACACAGCGGCGCATCGCTCTCGAGCGCGGATTTGCAGTCGGACGCCCCCGGCAGGATATCGTAATCGACCTCCACCAGCGTCGCCGCGTCTTCGGCATTGTAGCGGGTATCCGCGACCACAAGGGCGATCGGCTCGCCGGCAAAACAGACTTCGCGGTCTTCGAGCAGTCTCTGCTGGAATGGTTGCGATATCGCCGGGTTCGGCACCTGGAACGGGACCGTCATGTCGCGCAGGTATTCCGGCAGGTCGGCGGCCGTGTAGATCGCCACTACGCCGGGCCGGGCTTTCGCCACGGCGGTGTCGATGCTCCGGATTTTCGCATGGCTGTGCGGGGACCGGACGAACGCCGCCTCCAGCATCCCCGGCAGGTGAAAATCGTCGGTATAGCTGCCGCGCCCGGTCAGCAGGCGGGGATCTTCCAGCCGGGGGACCCGCGCGCCGAACATTTTCGCGCCCATGGGATCAGGCTCCGGCTGTTTCCTGGCCCTGCAGTCGTTTTGCCGCATCCCGCGCGGCGGCGACGATTCCCTGATAGCCCGTGCACCGGCAGAGATTGCCGCTGATCGCCTCGCGGACCTCCTGTTCCGTCGGATCGGGGTTGTCACCGAGAAACTCGATCAGGGTCGTCAGCATGCCCGGCGTGCAGAAACCGCATTGCAGTCCGTGATTGTCCTGGAACGCCTGCTGCAGCGGGTGCAACTCGGTATCGTTCGGCGCGATGCCCTCGACGGTCGTGATCTCGTGGCCGTTCGCCTGCACCGCCAGCATCAGGCAGGACCGTGCCGTCCGCCCGTCCAGCAGGATCGTGCACGCGCCGCAGACGCCGTGTTCGCAGCCCACATGGGTGCCGGTCAGCAGGACTTCGTGGCGGATAAAATCGGCGAGCGTCAGCCGCGTCTCGACCTCGCGTTCATAGGTTTCACCATTGATGGTGACGGATATCGTTCTGCGGTCGCTCATCTGAGGGTCATCTCCGTGCCGTTGGCCGCGCGGGAGAAAGCCTTGCCCAGCGCGCGCCGTGTAAGAACAGATGCAAGGTGCTGGCGGTACCAGGCCGGCGCATAGACATCTTCCATCGCATCGATCTCGCGGCATTTCTCCGCGATCTCGGTAAACAGTTCGACCGAACCGGTCTCGCCGGTCAGGCCCTCTTCGACCGCGGTCACCCGCAGCGGCGCCGGGCCGACGCCGCCGACCGTGATACTGGCGCGCTTGATCCGCCCGCCCGGTTCGACATCCAGCAGCACCGCCGCCGACGTAATCGCGAAATCGCCGTGGCGCCGGGCGAATTCAACGAAGGAATAGCCATGCCCTTCCGGCCAGAGCGGCACGCGGATGCCGGTCACCATTTCGTCCAGATCGAAGGACGGCGTCATGTACCCCATGGGGAAATCCGCCATAGCGATATCGCGCGTGCCGCCCTTTTTCTGCACCGTGACGATCGCGTCCTGCGCCATCGAGACACTCGGCAGTTCGGCGCTCGGATCGAGATGCGACATCGATCCGCCATAGGTGCCGCGGTTCCGCGTCTGGCGATGGCCGACATTGAGGATTGCCTCTTTCATCAGCGGGCATCTGCGGGCAACGAGATCGGAATATTCGATATCGCGCTGGCGCGTCATCCCGCCGAAGACCAGCGCATCGCCGTCCTCGGTAATGCCGGCAAGCCCGTCGATCAGGTTCAGATCGATAACGTCGTCCGGCAGCACAAAACGCATGTTGAGCATCGGCATGAGCGACTGTCCGCCGGCGAGCAGCTTGGCGTTGTCCTTCTCGGCCAGCAGCGCCACGGCATCTTCGATGCTTCTTGGGTCGTGATAGGTAAACGGAGGTGGTTTCATATTTCTTCTACACCGAGAAAATGTGGATGGAGCACGCACCATGGTCGAAGCCTGAAATGCCCCCACCGGTACAATGTGTGAGGCCGACCTTCGCGCCGTCGACCTGACGGTCGCCGCACTGGCCGCGAAGCTGGCGCACTATTTCGGCGATCTGCGCCGTGCCGGTCGCGCCAATGGGATGCCCCTTCGACAGCAGGCCGCCGGACGCGTTGACGGGAATACGCCCGCCGAGCGAGGTTTCCCCGTCTTCCAGCAGCTTGGCCGCATCGCCCTTGTCGCAGAACCCAAGCGCTTCGTAATAGAGCAGCTCGGCGATGGTGAACGCATCGTGGACTTCGGCGACATCTATGTCGTCGGGGCCGATGCCGGATTCCTCATAGGCCTGTTTCGCGCCGCGCACGGTGATTTCCGGCGTCGTCATGTCCCGGAACCCGGTCATGTACTTGCCCGAATTGACCTCGGAACAGGCCACGCGAACCGGTTTCGTCGTGTATTGCCGCGCCTTTTCCGCCGACGCGATGATCACCGCCGATGCGCCGTCGCCCGACGGGCAGCAATGCAGCAGCGTGAACGGCTCCGCGATCTGGCGCGCGTTCATGACCTCGTCCAGCGTCACCTCGTTGCGGAACTGCGCCTCGGGGTTCAGCGCGCCATGCTTGTGCGCCTTAACCGCCACGCCTGCTAGCTGTTCTTGCGTCAGCCCGTAATCGTGCATGTAGCGCCGGGCGCGCATGCCGTAGAGCGCGGGCATGACCAGGCCATGCGTGACCTCGAAATCCTCTTTTTCGAGCGGCAGCGTGCCGCCGCCGAACTTGGTCAGTTTCTCGACGCCCATCACCAGCACGACGTCATAGACCCCGGCCGCGACCGCGATATAGGCCTGACGGAACGCGGAAGACGACGACGAGCAGGCGTTCTCGATATTGGTGATCGGCAGGCCCGTAATCCCGAGCTGCTTCAAGACGCGCTGGCCGGACATCATCCCGCCAAGCGCGGAGCCGCAATAGGCCGCCTCGATGTCCTGCTTCTCGATGCCGGCGTCCTCGATTGCCGCCTTGACCGCCGGCCAGCCGATTTCCGCCAGTGACTTGTCCCGGTATTTCGCAAAAGGGGTTATGCCGACGCCGATAACAGATACTTCTCTCATCGTATCCTCCTCAGCCCCTGACCGGGGTGAAAGCGTAACTCTCGACCGGGACGCCGTTATCGTCTCCCAGTACCGCGCTGGTCAGCGATACCGGCATATCCATCTCGAGCGCCGACGGATCGACGCCCGTGATATGGGAGAAAACCCGGACATTGTCGGCAAGGTCCACATATCCCGCGATGTAGGGAACGTTCCAACCGGGCGGGGCAACATGAACAACCGACCATGAATACAGCGTGCCGTCGCGTGCGAGATCCGTCGGTGCGACATCCTCGGACATGCATTCCGGGCAGACATGCGCGGACGGAAAAAACGTCGTCCCGCATGCGCCGCAGCGGCCGCCGACCAGCCGGACGGCGCCATCCGGTTCCGACCGGAGCGAGTCCCCGGCGAGAAGCACATGCGCTTCGGTATGTTCGGCGGTCTCCGCCATGCGTATCGTCCCCTGTTCCTGAATTCTTGTATCAACCGGCCATCGGCGCGGCAAGCGTCACCACATCGCCCCGCCGCCGTCAATCACCAGCGTCTGTCCGGTGACGAAATCGCTTTCTGCGGACGCGAAGAAAACACACGCACCGATCAGGTCTTCCGGGTCCTGAAGCCGCTTCAGCGAACGCCCGGCAAGCTTTGCCGCGGGCCCGCCGTCGCGCCAGTCCGTCCGCGCCTTCACGTTCTCCGACATAGTGGAACCGGGGGCGATGGCGTTGACGCGAATACCGTCATCGCCGAGTTCCTTCGCCATCGCACGCGTCATGCCAAACACCGCGCCCTTGGAGGCATCGTAATGCACATAGAACGGCAGGCCGGCGAAGATACGGCTGGTGGAGATATTGACGATCTTGCCGTAGCCCTGTTCGCGCATGACAGGGATTGCCGCCTTGGTGCACAGGAAGGTACCGGTGACATTGACCTTCATCACCCGCTCGAACAGCTCCGGGGAGATTTCGTCAATGGATGCGCGTTCCAGGTTTCCGAATATCGCCGCATTGTTGATGAGCACATCGACGCGACCGAATTTCGCGACCGTCCTGGCGACCATGTCCTGGCAGGAGTCCCAGTCTGAAACGTCGTTCTGAAGGGCCAGCGCCTGCGCGCCGGACGCGTTGATTTCAGCCGCCACCGCCGAGGCATCGTCGATATCGGAGACGACGACCTTCGCCCCCTCTGCCGCCAGTGCTTTCGCATATGTCGCGCCAAGTCCCTGCGCCGCGCCGGTGACAATACACACCCGGCCCTCAACCCTGTTGGGCATTCGATTTTCCTGCCTGTTTTTTTGATTAGGTTTCTAAGCGTATCGGTGCCAGAATGCGCTGTAAAGCATCAAAGCCGGCTGACGAAATCGGCGATCCGATCCACCGCTTCCGCCCGGTTTTCCGCGCGTGTCCGGCCCGACGCCTTGCGCGGCTTCAGGTCGTGATCGCCGTCCGGCAGAAAGGCCACACTGATCGATTTGGACAACGTGTATCCTGCCACTTCTTCACGCTTTCCAAACGGATCGCGCTCGCCCTGCAGGATCAGCGCCGGGGTTTTCAGCCCTGCAAGATGTTCCGTCCGCAGCTTGTCCGGTTTGCCCGGCGGGTGAAACGGATAGCCGAGGCAGACCAGTCCGGCCACGCCGGCTTCATCGGCGATCATCGACGCGATGCGCCCGCCCATCGACTTGCCGCCGATAATCAGGTTTTCCGGGCCCAGTTCGGCCGCGACATCCAGATAGCTTTGCAGGAGCACGGGGGCCCGGTCCGGCGGGCGGCGTTTGCCGTCGTCGCGGCGTTTGATCATGTAGGGAAATTCGAACCGCGCCACCCGCAGGCCATGATCCGCAAGGCCTACCGCGATGACGTCCATGAACTCGGACTCCATGCCGGCCCCTGCCCCATGGGCAAGCACGATTGTTTTCTCTGCGGTCTCCGGTCCGTTGAACAGAAAGTCCGCCATCCGAAATCCTTACAGCCCGATAAAGGGAACGATCCCGGCGGCCTGCGCCCGCGCGATAACGGCGACCACAATTCCCACGACGATAATAAACAGCAGGCGGCGTATTCCCATGGGAGACAAATTCCGAGATCGGGCGAGTCGCGTCAATCTGCCGGTCTACACCTGACCATGACCGTATCGTCCGACGAAAAGACGGTCTCGCCCTTCTGATTGGTCAGCGTGAAGGCCCAGGTCAAAAGCCCGCGGTCGGGCCGGGACCTGGACCGCCGTGTGCCGGTGCAGACCTGATGCATCGACAGCTCGTCGCCGGGGCGCACCGGTTTGAGAAACTGCTGGTTGTCGATGCGCACCGCGCCGATGATCGCGGTATTCCGCTCGATGCTCATAATCAGGCGCTGTTTGAGCGCAATCGTCAGAACACCGGAGGAGATAAGGCTTTCGTGAACGGTATCCTGCCCACCCTCCGCGCTGAGATGCATGGGCAGCGGATCGTAACGTTTCGCGAATTGAATGATTTCGTCTGCCGTGACCGATATCGGTCCGGCCTGCTGAATATCGCCTTCGCGGTAATCGTCAAGAAAACGCTCCACCACCGGCCCGGGTGCGACGTCGCGGATATCTTCTGAGTTCGTATTCATGGGCCGGGCATAACCGACGCCCGGCCCGTTCGCAATTCAGAAACGCGTTCCTGTTACAGCACCGTCAGCATCTCGCCGACCAGCGGATGCCGCACGATATCTGTCTGTTGCAGCCGGACCACCGAAATATTCTCCAGCGGATCCAGCTTGTCGGCGATATCGGCAAGACCGGACATACCCGGCAAAAGGTCCGTCTGGTCGGGATCGCCGGTGATGACAATCGTCGCGTTCCAGCCCAGACGCGTCAGCAGCATTTTGAGCTGGGCATAGGTGCAGTTCTGGGCCTCATCGATCACCACAAAGGAGCGGCTGAGTGTCCGCCCCCGCATGAAGGCGACGGGCGCGATCTCTATTCCGCCGTTCGACATCAACGCCCTGAGACGTTTGCCGCCGAGCCTGTCGAGTAGCGCATCGTAAAGCGGCTGCATGTAGGGAGCGACTTTATCGGTCGCATCGCCGGGCAGGAACCCGATGCTCTCGCCCGCTTCGACCGCGGGACGGGACAGCACGATCCGTTCCACCTGGTTCGCCTCCAGCGCTTCCACCGCCGCGGCAACCGCGAGATAGGTCTTGCCTGTCCCCGCCGGCCCCAGCGCCAGCACCATCTGGTATTCCTGCAGCGCGGTCATCAGCCGCGCCTGGTTCGGACTCTTCGGCTGTATATTCCTTACGTAACGTTTTCCCTCTCCACCGTTTCCTTCGAGCAGGTCCCAGCTGCTCCCCGAAAATGTGCATACATTGCTGTCATACGCGGCGCCGCGCGAAGCGCGGGCGGATCTCTTTCCCATAAAAGTTCCTTCAGGTTGAAGTGACGCAGGATGCCGGACCCCGGGGGCCCGAACGACAAACGCCTTCCCGAGGGAAGGCGCGAACACAGTGTTGATTTCAGGCCGGCAATGTTACGGCGATTTGCGAGTGCATCGCCGGGCGGACTTGCGGTACCGCCACATGTCCTGTCTTGCGGTATGGAAAGGAACAACATCTAACGGCTATTCACCACTGGTTTTACTCACAATCAGGACCCTATCACCTTTTTTCTTTAACTCTTCAATATTACGGAAATTCACAAAAAATTCACAGAAATCTTTATTTGGATAGCGGGAATGAATACTCCGATTAATGTCCGCGCCCGATAATGATAGGAGAGCCGGAGCCGAATCGGCGACTGTTTTGAACCGCGCGGGTCCCGATAGTCCCGCGAACAAATCACGGGCGGCGCAGCCTGACCGCCCTTGGATCATACGGCGCCCGCTTGAGGGAGTATCGCCGCGCCCGGACCGTCGCCCATTGCTTCCAGCGATCTCGCATATGCCGCCCAGGCGATCCCGCCTGCCGGCGCATGACGCAGCCCATTTGCGAACGCCTCGGCCGACTTCTCCGCGTCACCCGCCAGGAAGTGCGCGCGGCCGATGGTAAACCAGCGGTCGGCCGTTGAATGGCGCCGGACGCTCTCATTGCGCGACTTCAACACACGGGAAAGCCAGCGCGGCGATGCCGGTTCAGCGGCCGTCAGTTTTTTCGCAATCAGGTTTCCCGGCAAGTCGGCCAGATCCGCGGGCAACCGCACAGCGCCGATCGCCAGCATTGCCATCGCCACGAGCGCGACAATTCCCCGGGTCCATATGGAAGCCGTGGGCGCGGTCGACATCTGTAGATTTTCCGGTGTCACCCGTTATCAGAAGAACCGTTCGGGAACCCGGATCACGTCACCGGGATACAGAAGATCATCCGGCTTTGCCTCTGTCTCGCTGTCTTAGGGCGCACCGGCGCGACGCACGAGAAAATTCTGTTTCCGGGCGCGATAGGTAAATCCCCCGCTCATCGCGACCGCGTTGACGATCTTCATGCCTTCGACATAGGCATAGCTGCCGGGTCGTTTTACCTCTCCGAGAATATAAAACGGGCGGTAATTGGTCACTTCGATGGAAACGCGCGGCTTGCGGAGATAGCCGTTCGCGAGCTTGGCGACGATTTTCTTTTCGAGTTCGCTGATTGTCTTGCCGCCCGCCTCGACATCGCCGATCAGCGGGTAGGCGAGCGTGCCCGCGCCGCTGACCTCGAAAACGCCGGAAAGATCGGTCTCGCCATAGACCGTCACCTTGACGCGATCACCTGATCCGAGGGTATAGATACCCCTTACCGACTGGGTCCTGTCGGCGCTGTCAGCTTCAGACGCACCGGCCGTCATGAAAAAGATGACGGCGATCAAAACATAGAATCGCGTGTCCGTTCCCCCCGCCGCGTCAGTAAACAAGCAATTGCGGCGTGGGAATCATGGTTACCGATTAGCCTTAACTTTTGGTTAAACGCCAACAGGTATGCCGATTGCCGTCAGTCATGGTAAGAAGTCGGTTATGACAACAGAATCCACTCGTTCCGAAAAAGCCTGGGTAAAGCCGTTCTCGGATTATGGTCCGATAGCGGTCTTCTTCGCCGCCTACCTGATCTGGGATCTTCTCATCGCCACCGCGGCGCTGATGGGAGCGACCGCGATTGCGTTGGCAGTTTCGCTTGCCGTCAATAAACGCGTGCCGATGATGCCGCTGGTGACAGCCGCCGTCGTCGGGATATTCGGCGGCCTCACGCTCTGGCTGAACGACGACACGTTCATAAAGCTGAAACCGACGATCGTTCAGACGCTGATCGGCGGGGTTCTGCTGGTCGGATTATTATTCGGAAAATCGCTGCTCAAGCCCGTGATGGGAAGCGCCTGGCCGATGGACGATTCCGGCTGGCGCAAGCTGACCCGGACTTTCGGCCTGTTTTTCCTCGCCATGGCGGTCGCCAACGAGATCGTCTGGCGTACGCAGACCACCGATTTCTGGGTGACGTTCAAGGTATTCGGGATCATGGCGCTGACCTTCGCCTTCAGCATGACCCAGATTCCGATACTGAACGGCCACCGGATCGAAGAGGAAAACGAGCAGGACGACCGCTGATTGCGTTCAGACGGCTTGGTTCAGACGGCGCCGATGCGCGGCGCATCCCCTCTCTGGCCGAAGGAGCGGTCGAGGATCTGGGTGGAATTCTCGGCAAGCTCTATGCATTCGGTAATTTTCACCAGGATATGCATGTTGTTGGCCAGAACCTGCTGCGTCTCGGGGCGTTTGTCCCCCGAAATTTTTCCGGCCCGCGTAATGATGTCCTGTTGGATGATCGACAGGATATCTTCGAGCTTGTCGCCTTCCGGATTCTCGTCAGTAGAAAGAAAATGCGTCATTGCGCGGTTCCACCTGTGTGATCGACCGATAGCGTATCAACGGCCGGATTATCCCCCCGGCAGGTTAAGGCTTTCTGAACGAATTCATCCGCGTTTGTCGTCGTCGCGACGCTTGCGTCAGGGTTTGGCGCGGCAGCCGGTAAAGCTCCTGAGAATCCCGGCTTTGGGCGAACTTCCATATTTGTGCTACGGTGCCGTTTTGGAATCTCAGTTCGTCCGAACAAAAAAGCTGCCGAGGGATATGCCGGGCTGATGAAGCCATCGATTAGTAAGATTACCAGCCTCCTCGGCGTCGCATGTTTCGCGCTGCTTCTGGGCACCCTCCCCGCGGTCAATGCGGCAGTACCGGCAGATATTGCAGAACGTCTGAGCCGGACCGCCGGCCTTTGGCAGACCAGTGTCGCGCAGCAGCGGCAGATGGAGCAGCTGACGGACAACGCCCCGTCGACCGCCATGGCGGGCGATATGAACCGTCAGGTCTATTCGTCGATGATGGCGCAGGCGGTGATGGAAGCGATCACCCGAAACCCGGCAGACGCGATGGACGTGACCAATGCCGCCATCGCTGCCACACCTGACCTGAAGGCGGAAATTCTCCAGACTCTCTCGATCGCCTTCCCGACGATGGCGAACACGTTTGCCGGCGCCGGTCAGCCGCCCCGCCCGGCGCCGATGACGACGCCCGCCTCGCCCCGCGCACCGCCCGTCGCGCAGGATCAGAATGAAGCCGACCGGGTTGCCGCCGAATTAATCGGCGAAACCACCGATGACGACCCTTTGGAAGGGTTCAATCGCTTCATGTTCGGATTCAACGATATTCTGGACAGCATCGTGCTGGTGCCGATCGCCAAAGCCTATCGTTTCATCATGCCGGAGCACCTGCGCGAGATGGGGCGGAATTTTTTCGAAAACCTGAACGAACCCGTCGTCGCCATCAACGACCTGCTTCAGGGGGACTTCAGCAATGCGGGCGTCTCGGTGGGACGGCTGGCGATCAATTCCACAATCGGCCTTTTCGGCTTCTTCGAGGTCGCGGAACGGCTGGACCTGAAACAGCATCCGGCGGATTTCGGACAAACCTTGCACACCTATGGCGTGGGGTCCGGACCGTTCGTCATGCTGCCGTTTTTCGGTCCGTCGACAATTCGCGATACCGCCGGATCCGGGATCGACTCGCTGCTCAATCCCATCGGTTACCTGCTCGATTTCGAAACGCGCATATACCTGAAAGCGTCGGAAATCGTCGTGAAACGAGAAGCCGTGCTCGATCAGGTCGAACAGCTGAGAGAGAGCTCTGTTGATTTTTACGCGGCCGTGAAATCATCATGGCTGCAGAATCGGGCGGTGGAACTCCGCAAGGGCACCCCCCCGCCGGTCGAGAATATCGATGCATTATTCGCGGATGTGAAATAGGAAGGGCTTAACGCGTCCTCGTCCGGTGCGAAAAATAATATCTCCTGCGCAAGCCGGGAGAACAAGAACAGGAAATATGAACCATGGGGCACCTTCAGGATGGGGTCTGGACTCACGAAGAACAACTCGTCGAACACGACGAGAACGGCGCCTATGTCAAAAGGCCGTCTCAGTTCCGCAACTGGGTAACGCCGAGCGGCGACCCCGGCCCGACCGGCACCGGCGGGTATGCCGCGGAATCGGGCCGCTATGTGCTCTACGCCGCCATCGGCTGTCCCTGGGCGCATCGCGCGGTGCTGTACCGCGTCCTGAAGAAACTCGAAGACCATATCGCGCTGGTCAATACCGAGCAGAAAGTGAACGGCGAAGGATGGGCATTCATCGATAACGGCCACCGGGTTCCCGGCACCACCCACACGGCCCACTGGCTACACGAGGTATTCACCCTCTCCGATCCGGACTGCACCACACGGGTGACGGTGCCGACCCTCTGGGATACCCGGACGAAGACGGTCGTGAGCAACGAGTCGTCCGAGATCATCCGGATGTTCGATACGGCCTTCGCCGACGTTGCGTCGCCGACGCCCGTTCTCTGCCCCGACAATTTGCGCGACCAGATCGACGCGATGAATAGTTTCGTCCTCGAGAACATCAATAACGGCGTCAACCGCTGCGGCCGCTCGACATCCCAGAGCGCCTATGACGACGCGTTCGACAAGCTGTTCGATGCGCTGGATGCGCTGGAAGAACGTCTCGGACGTCAGCGATACCTGATCGGCAATACACCGACCGAAGCCGACTGGCGTCTGTATCCGAATCTCATCCGCTTCGATCCGATCTATTACGTCGGCTACCGGTGCAATCTCCGCCGTATCGTCGACTACCCGAACCTGTCGAACTACCTGCGCGACCTTTATCAGACGCCGGGCATCGCGGATGTCAGCGATATCGACGGCATGAAGGCCGGCACGTTCGGCAAGGCCGGCCCGATCGGCTGGGACGGAATCATTCCGCGCGGTCCGGAGAACCTCCTGATGCAGCCCCATGACCGCGCGCGGTTTCCCGCCGCCGTATAAGCCGCACCGAAAAACACTCACCTTGCGGTAGGCGCACCGGCGCCGGTTCTGTAGACTCACGGAAACCGAAACCGGGAGAATTCAATGATCAGACGTCTTTTGCCTTTGGCCGTGGCCGCCTTCATGACAGCCGGCGGCGCTCATGCGGATACGCTGGACACCGTGCGCGAACGCGGGCATCTGAATTGCGGCATCAATACCGGCCTCGTCGGTTTCGCGGCGCCCGATGACAAAGGCGTCTGGCGCGGCTTCGATGTCGATCTGTGCCGCGCGGTCGCCGCCGCGCTGTTCGGCGATCCGGACAAGGTCAAGTATTCCAATCTGACAGGCAAGACGCGGTTCACCGCGCTGAGGTCGCGCGAGATAGACCTGCTGTCGCGCAACACCACCTGGACGTTCAGCCGCGATGCCGACCTGCAGCTCACCTTCGCGGGCGTCAACTACTATGACGGCCAGGGCTTCATGGTACCGAAAAGCCTCGGCGTCAAATCCGCGAAGGACCTGAACGGCGCATCGGTCTGTATCCAGACCGGCACGACGACGGAGCTCAACCTCGCAGACTATTTCCGCGTGAACGGGATGACATACAAGGCCGTCCCCATCGAGACCCAGACCGAAGCGCTGCCGATCTATCTCGCGGGCCGCTGCGACGTCTATACGACCGATGCGTCCGGCCTCGCCGCGACCCGGGCGGCAACGAAAGACCCGAAGGCGCACGAGATTCTGCCGGAGATCATTTCCAAGGAGCCGCTCGGCCCCGTCGTGCGTCAGGGCGACGACAAGTGGGCCGACATCGTCCGCTGGACACTGAACGCGCTGATCGCCGCCGAGGAATTCGGCATCACCGCCGCCAATGTCAAAACGATTGCGGCGACCACCCAGAACCCCGAAATCCAGCGCCTGCTGGGCGCCGACGAATTGCAGGGG
>JAYOMI010000036.1:28482-32574 GCA_038120765.1 Rhodospirillaceae bacterium | reverse complement strand
CGATGCATCTCCGTCAAAAAACCCTTGCCAACACGGAGCCGTCCACACATGGCTACATGCGGACGAACCTGGGGCGGGAGAGAAACGGCAGCTTTTGAGCCCATAGCAGACACGAATTCGCAGCGCTGAGACCAATACCCGCTATCGGGTGCGAACCGAACGTATATCGGTAAATGGCAATGCGTCCGTTCGTCGCCCGCAGCAGAAATTGCCCAAAAGAAAACGGCGGCCCCGAAGGACCGCCATTTTTATTAACTTTCCGAATTGGGGTCAGGCTGCGCGCTTGCGTCTTGCGAAGCCGAGACCGGCAAGGCCGAGGCCGAGGAAGGCGATCGCCGCCGGCTCGGGAACGGCAGAGATGACCGTGTTACCCGCGATGGTCACGCCATCGATCGCCAGGCCGCTATCGTAGGCGGTGTCGCTCCAGTTGGTCACGCCGAACAGCAGCGAATAGGTGCCAGAGGCGGCAATCGTGTATGTGGCTTCGATCCAGCCGGTATAGCCGCAGCCGGGGTCGAAACAGGCACCGGAACTGGATCCCAGAGGGGACCAGGCGGGCCCGCCGCCGATAATGCCGCTTGTCGCCGGCACGAGGGTCGAATCGTTGGCCGGAAGGCCGAAACCCGGGGACGTATCGCCGGTGGGCTGGGTGCGGGCCGAAAAAAGGTTCGCCGCCACGTTGCTGCCGGAATCGAGCAACTGGGCGAAGGCGTAATCCGCAAACCCGGATCCGTCCGACGTGACGTAGTTGAAGTAGAATTTCAACTCGTCGCCGATGTTCGCCGAAAAAGTAGGGGTTGTCAGCTGGGAGCCATTCTCGCCGCCGATGCCCGAGATCTGTCCGGCGCCGGCGACGCCGCCAGCGGTCGAGATATACAGGTAGGATGAAGTGGCAAGCGGCGAGAGCGTCACGACGCCGTCCGCCCCCAGCGTACCGCAATTGCCGATGCAGGTCGCGCCGGCCGGTACGGGACCGGCCTGAACGTTTGCAGCGCCAAGCGCCATCGTCGCCGAGAAAGCAACTATGGCAGCTGTACGAACTAGCTTTTTGATTCCTGTTTCCATCTCATTCTACCCATTTTTAACTTGCGCAGCTTATCGGCTTTTCGCGGTGGACGTCTCTGAACCGCGCTCCTGACATCGATCACGCAAAATTCGTGCCAACTACAAATCGGGAGAAAATAATATGGAAAATCAATTTTTTAGGACCACGCGTTTTCTACGCCGATCTGCGTGGCTGTAAATTAATCCGACACGATCAGGGCAAATTCGGGAATGAAATGTAAAAATATCCGACGCTTCACCCTCCCCGCACTGCGCCGCGCGCCCTTCGGGTGCCCATTTTTTGAGTCGGGGGGTTGAATTACGGATTACAAAAAAAAGCCCACACACCCTTTCGGGTGCATGGGGTTGTTTTCCGACTTTTCCGGGTCCGCCGGTCCCCGTCCCTGCCGACCGACCGGCCGGCGGGTCCGGTGGCGGGCAGTACGGACCTCAGGCGGCTTTGGCGACCTGCCCGCGGTTATGCGGCACGGTGAGATCGATGTCCGGGCCCACCGGCACGATGCCGGTCGGGTTCACGTCGGATTGTCCGCCGTAATAGCCCTTCTTGATGCCGGGGATATCGACCACCTCGGCGATCCCGGGCGTCTGGTACAGTTCCAGCGTCCAGTTCCACAGGTTCGGATAATCCTGAATGCGCCGGATGTTGCATTTGAAATGGCTGAAATAGACGAAGTCGAAGCGGATCATGGTGACGAACAGGCGCCAGTCGGCTTCCGTCGGATACTCCGCCACGAGGTAACGCTGCTTCGACAGGCGGTCTTCGAGGAAATCCAGGGTCTCGAACATCGGATAGATGAATTCCTCGTAGGCTTCCTGGGTCTTGGCGAAGCCGCAGCGGTACACGCCGTTATTGATGGTCTCGTAAATGCGCTCGTTCAGCGTATCGATCTCGGCGCGGTGCGCTTCAGGGTACAGGTCCGGCAGATCGTTGGTCGCCCATTCGTCGAATTCGGTGTTCAGCATCCGGATGATCTCGGACGACTCGTTGTTCACGATGGTCTTCTTCTGGCGGTCCCACAGGGTCGGGACGGTGACCCGGCCTGTGTAGTTCGGATCGGCAGCGATATAGACCTCGTGCAGTTCGAGCTTGCCGTCGGCGCCGGGCTGCAATTCGTCGATGCCCTGCGTATAGGCCCAGCTGGTGACCCGCGGCAGGTCCGACAGCGTCACCGAGATCACGTCTTCGAGACCCTTGAGGCGGCGGATGATCTGGGTGCGGTGCGCCCACGGGCAGGACGGCGCGAGGAACAGGTGATACCGTCCCGGCTCCGCCTTGTAACCGGACGATCCGTCCGCGGTGACGCTATCCCGCCAGACCGATTGCGGGCGCACGAAGGCCCCGCCGGTGGGATTGCGGTATTTTGCATCGTCGTCGATCCATTTTCCGTCGATCACCATGCCCATTTTTCCGGCTCCTCCGCCCTTTATGAATATGTCCTGATAATAGGGTTTTGCCGGGCGGGGTCAAAGCCTGACCCGGTCGGGGATACGTGGACAGAACCTGCGGCTTCGGCCATCATCGCCCACAGAAAAACGAGATGGAGGGGAAAATGAACCTGGAGCTTCCGGAAGAGCTGCGCATGCTGAAGGAGACCCTTCGGCGGTTTATCGATAACGAGGTCATCCCGATCGAGCGCGACGCCTATGACGGCGCCGAGATGGTCCCCGACATCCGCGAAAAGCTGGAGGCCCGCGCGCAGGAACTCGGCATCTGGGGCGTGGACGTGCCGGAACATCTCGGCGGACTCGGCATGGGGCTGCTTGCCCGCGTGGTCATCTGGGAGGAAACCGGCCGGACCATCGCTTTCCCGCGCCGCAAGAAATGGATCTTCGGGCCCGATGTCAGCCCCCTGCTTGCCGAATACGCCAATGCCGAACAGACCGAAAAATACCTGAAGCCCTGTATCGACGGCACGCTCAAACCCGCCTTCGCGCAGACAGAGCCCGATGCCGGCGGCGATCCCGCCGGCCTGAAAACAACCGCTGTCCGCGATGGCGACCACTACGTCATCAACGGCAACAAGCGGTTTATCACCGGCGCCGATACCGCCGACTTCTTCCAGGTCATCTGCGTCACCGATCCGGCCAAGGGCACGCGCGGCGGCATTTCCTGCATCCTGGTCGATGCGGATACCCCCGGCGTGAAGGTCCTGCGCAAACAGCAGACCATGATGGACGACGCGCCCTGCGAGATGGCGTTCGACGATGTGCGGGTTCCCGTCACCAACCTTGTCGGTGCCGAAGGCGACGGCTTTCGCATGGCGCAGACCTGGATCACCATGGGCCGTCTCCGGCACGGGGCCATCGCGCTCGGCACCATGGAACGCTGCCTCGAGCTCGGCGCGTCCTATGCAAAGGACCGGGTAACATTCGGCAGTCCCCTCGCGGACCGTCAATCGATCCAGTGGATGCTGGTCGACACCTATGCCGATCTGCACATGACGCGGCTGATGGTGTATGCGGCGGCGGCGAAATACGATGCCGGCGAGGACATCCGCTGGGATTCCTACATGTGCAAATATATCGGCGACGGCAAGGCGTTCGAGGCTGCCGACCGCTGCATGCAGATATACGGCGGCATGGGGCTGACCACCGACCTGCCGATCGAAAAACTGTGGCGGGACGCGCGGTCCTTTATGATCACCGAGGGGCCGGAGGAAATTCTCAAACACGCGCTGCAACGGCACGTTTTCAATCAATACGGCTGACGCATTTGCCCCTGACCGCCTTTCTGAACGAACCCCGTTACGGGCGGTTGCGCGGGATCGCCCTGATGATCGGCTCGACGCTAGCATTTTCGGGGATGCACACCACGATCAAGCATATCAGCGGCGACGTCGATACGTTCATCATCGTGTTCTTCCGGAACCTGTTCGGACTGGTGGCCCTGCTGCCGCTGTTCCTGCGCCACGGGTTGAGCCCGCTGCGGACAACCCGCATCGGCACCCATGCAATACGGGTCACGATCAACTTCGCATCGATGGTGATGTTCTTCTATGCGCTGTCGGTCACCCCGCTGGCCGAGGT
>JAYOMI010000036.1:0-28446 GCA_038120765.1 Rhodospirillaceae bacterium | reverse complement strand
GCGCTATCATGGTCATCAAAAGCCTCGGCAGAACGGATTCCGCGCTGACGATCACGTTCTACATGGTGCTGCTGCTGATCCCGATTTCACTGGGGCCGGCGCTGTATGTCTGGGAATGGCCGACCTGGGGGCAGCTCGGCTGGCTGATGGTCGTCGGTACATGCGGGTCGGTGGGACACCTTTTGCTGAACTACGCCCTGAAACAGGCGCCGACAAACGTGGTCATGCCGATCGATTTCGCCCGCCTTATCTGGGTCGCAATCTTCGGCTATTTCCTGTTCGGCGAGATCCCGGACATCTTCGTCTGGATAGGCGGCGCGATGATCTTCGCCTCAGGCCTCTGGATCGCGCAGGGCGAAAACCGGCTGCGCCGGGAAGTGCCGGCAGAGAAGACCGAAGCGGCGAAAGACTGAGTCAGACGTTCGCGCGGAGAAATGTCCAAACCGGTCTCACGCCCGAGCGGGCTTAGAACTGGCCAAAAGCCCGCGCCGTAATTCCCGTGTCTTCCAGCCTACTTCCCCGCCGGCCGGTCGAGACCGAACAGCTTCAGCGCGTTCTCGCCCAGGATGTTTTTCTTGGCCTGATCGTCCAGCATCGGCAGGTCCCAGATCACGCTCGGCGCATCGAAATCCCAGTGCGGCCAGTCGGATGCATACAGCAGCTGGTCCTTCGCGTTGATCATCTTCAGCGTGACTTCCAGCGCCTCGCGGTGATCGGTTTCCATCGGCTGGCAGGTATAAAACATCTCCGCCATGTACTCGCTGGGCAGCTTTTTCAGCATCGGCGCTTCGGAGGAGCGCATAAGATACGTGTGATCGAGCCGCTGCATCAGCCAGGTCACCCAGGCGAGACCGGATTCGATCCAGATAACGTTGAGGTCGGGGAAACGCTCCGGCATCCCGTTCATGACCCAGTTGCTCATATGGACCACGTTGCACCAGACAAACGACAGCGCATGCATGGTGCCGAAGCGGTTGATCTGGAGCATCGACGGATCGGACCAGTTATAGCCCGCATGGAACCCGAGCGGCTTGCCGGTTTCCTCCATCGCGCGATAGACCTTCATGTAATCGTTGTGATGAACCGGCTTGTTGCGCACCGATGTGATCATAAAGCCGACGACATCGGGGTGCCCGCCCAGTTCCTCTACCGTCTTCAGCGCCGCATGCGGATCGTTGAACGGGATGAAGAGCATCGTCTTCATCTTCGGGTCCATCGGCAGGATATTCTCGCAGAACCACTTGTCGTAGGCGCGGCCGAGCAAAGCTTCCATGTCGAATTGCGGATGCATGCCGAGGTTCAGCATCGGGGTCGGGAAGACCACCATGTAATCCAGATGAAAGGATTCTATCGCGCGGCGGATCAGGGTCACGTCGCGGTGTACGGATGTGTCGTCGACGACCTCTCCCAGTTTCGCCTGATGCGGTACACGCCCGCCGTTATCCTGGTAGCGCAGTCCCAGATCGCCATTGATGCCGTAAGGCGGGCTGCCGGTCCGGTTCTGCAGGTGATCCAGTGCATTGGTCCGCTGGACCTCGTCTTCGATATATTCGCAGATCGCCGCCCAGGATTCGATTTCCATGTGATGCGCGTCGGTATCGACGATAACGATCTCGTCGAACTTGTTCACCTCCCCCTGGAACTTGCAACGTGCGAGAATATCGCGCGTGTCCGTCTGGGTGGTGATCTCTTTGATGGGTATTTCCCGAAGGGATTCGACGCCTGTATCCATGGTTTCCTCCTGTGTCAGAAGATTGATGGTAGTTCCTGCGGCGCGATATCGCCAGAGCGATTATCCCCGGGTATTGTCGCGGGGAAGAGAAAGGGAGAGCGAAAATGCGGCCATTCACCGTCGGCGACATTCTGGTTTCAAGCTTTATCGAGCGGGACGGCCCCTGGCGGGCGCCGACAATCATGTTTCCGACCGCCGACCGGGCGACCGCCCTCGCCCACCTCAAGACGATGGCGCCCGAAGTCTACGACGCCGCGCAGGACCTGCTGGTCATCACCTACCAGACCTTCGTGGTCCGAACGGCCAGGCACAATATCCTCATCGATACCTGCGTCGGCGAACACAAGCCGCTGCGGGGTCCGGCGCTCGACTATCCGAAACAGCCCTGGCTAGACGGGTTTGCCGCCCACGGCCTGCGGTTCGAAGATATCGACTACGTCTTCTGCACCCATCTGCACGTCGACCATTGCGGCTGGAACACCCGTCTGATCAACGGCAAATGGGTGCCGACATTCCCCAACGCGACCTATATTTTCGGCAAGAAGGAATACGAAGCCTGGGAAGCTGATGCCGCGGCCGCGGAACGGGACGAGCGCCGCGCGGCCGTATGGGAAGACAGTTGCCTGCCGATTGTCGAGGCGGGACAGGCGCAGCTGGTCGATGCGGATTTCGAACTCGAAGACGGGATATGGCTCTCCCCCGCCTTCGGCCATTCGCCGGGCCAGGTCTGCGTCAATTTCCGCTCGCAAGACCACCACGCGATTTTTACCGGCGACATGATGCATCATGCATTGCAATGCGTTCAACCGGACTGGAGCACGTGTTTCTGCCCGAACCCCGAAGAAGCCTCCGCCAGCCGCCGGCGAATTCTGGCAGAGGTCGCCGACACCGACACAATCGTGGTGCCCGCCCATTTTCCCGGCCAGACCGCGGGCTACATCGACAGCAGCGGCGATACTTGGCGCTGGCGGTATATGACCTTCGACAACGGCGTTCCGACGCGGGAAAACCAGCCCGCCTGATCCTACTGAAACAGGATAAAGAGCAACGGCACAAGGATCGCCGTCATGACCCCGTTCAGCCCGAGCGCAATTGCCGCGAATGTGCCGGCGACCTCGTTGACCTGGAATGCGCGCGCCGTGCCGATGCCGTGCGCGGTAACCCCCATCGCAAAGCCGCGCGCCCGCCAGTCTTTCATTCCCATCGCGTTAAACAGCGGCGTGCCGATGATGGCGCCCCGTATGCCTGCGATGATGAACAGACCGGCCTTCAGCGACGGCAGCCCGCCGATCCGCTCCGCGATCCCCATCGCGATGGGCGAGGTTACCGATTTCGGTGCAAGCGAGGTGACCGTCTCCATGCTCGCGCCGAGGGCCGCGGCGATGCCCACAGCGGAAACCACAGCGGTCGTCGCCCCCGCGAGCAATGCCAGAACGATCGGTAAAACGGTCCGCCGCAGTTCCCGTCTGTGTTCGTAGAGCGGGACCGCCAATGCCACCACCGCCGGCCCCAGCATGAAATGCACAAACTGCGCTCCGTCGAAATAGCGCGCATAATCCGTGTCCGTCGCCCAGAGCAGGACGATCAGCACGATGACGGCAATCGCGACAGAATTCACCAGCGGGTTTTCACCGCTTTTCAGATAGAGCCAGTGCCCGGCGATATAAGCGGCCATCGTCGCCGTCAGCCATAGCAGCGGATTGGCGGACAGGTAGACCCAGACCTCCGTGACGACCGAGGGCATCAGACGTCTCCCTGCCCGGCGCCGTCATCCGGTCGCGCAACGGCCCGGAACACAAGAACGGTCACGACCAGCGACAGAACCGTGCTGCCGAACAGCGCCGCGCCGATCGCCAGCCATTCGGCCTCGATCCGGGCGGCATGGAGCATCAGGCCGACGCCCGCGGGCACGAACAGCAATGACAGATGCCGGAGAATGACCGACGCGACCTTGCGGAGTTCGTCCGGCACACCGCCCCGCAGCGCAAAGAAGGCCGCGAGCAGCACCATCCCGAGGACAGGCCCCCGGACGGGAACCCCCGTCAACCGGACGATCAGTTCACCCGCAAGCTGGAAGCCGAGAAGCGCTGTTAGCGCTGGGATCAATCGCCGAACCCGTAGAGGGCCGCCGGGTTGGCGACCAGCAGTTTGTGCTGCGTATCCGCATCCGGCGCATAGCGCGGGATCAGGTCCACCAGCGTGCCTTCATCCGGCATGCCTTCCCACAGGTTCGGATGGGGCCAGTCAGTGCCCCAAAGGGCGCGGTCCGGATTCGTCTCGATCACCGCCTGCGCGAACGGAACGACATCGTCATACGGTGCGCCGGTCCGGGACAACCGCTCCGCGCAGGAGATTTTCACCCAGACATCCTCGTTCCGCATGAAGTCGAGCAACAGCCGGAACGGCTCGGAATCGAGCCCGTCCGCGACCTTGACCCGGACCATATGGTCGAACACCACGGGCAGCTTGAATTTGCGAAGATCCGAGTTGAATTCGACGATATCCTCGGCCTCGATATAGATCACGAGGTGCCACCCGAGGCCTTCGATCTTTTCCGCGATGCGGTGAACGCGGTCGAAATTGGGCGGGCCGCTCAGATGCCGCGCAAAGCTGAACCGGACCCCCCGGATCCCGCCTTCGTGCAGGGCTTCGAAATCCTTCTCGATATAGTCCTCATCGACGATCGCCACACCGCGCCAGCGACCGTTTGATGTGGCGATGGCATCGAGCGTCGCCGAATTGTCGGTCCCGTGACAGGTCGCCTGGACGATGACGGATCTGTCGAACCCGAGCAGTCCATGCAGGGCGCGAAGCTTTTCCTTCGGGGCATCGACCGGCATGTAGGTTGTTTTTGGATGATAGGGAAATTTGTCGCTCGGCCCGAACACATGGACATGGGCATCACAGGCCCCCAGCGGTGGCGTGTAGGTCGGTTTCGTCGGGGCCGGCAGCGGCGGCGGCGGAAATTTCATTGCAATAAACCGGTTATGAACTGTCCACCGGTTTTAGGACGACACAGCCTTTATCGGCAAGGCTTTCCTGTCAGCAGTTGGGCGAGCCGCCGGTCTGGCCGAGATGGTAGGCGTCGTACCGGATCCGCGTGATCGCGTCGTACCGGATCAGCTTGTTGATCCCGTCCGCGACGGATCCGCTGTATCCAACGGGGCCCGCCGACAGATTCTGGCTGTCAGGCGGATAATCGGACATCACTCCGACAAGGTAATCGCGCACGAAGGCCATGTTGTTGCACACGGCCGCCGCGCCGTTCGTGCCGCGAACGATCAGCGTGGCGACGACATTGCCTTTGGAGGTGAAAATCGCCCCCAGATTGACGAAGTTCTCCTCGTCGTTTTCCCCGAAGCGCTCTTCCGCCCTCGAGGATTCGAGTGCTTTATCGGCAGCGTCAATGACGGCATGGGCGACCCGCCCTGCCTGGCCGCTTTTTCCCGCGCGATCGAGATAAATAGCCAGCCCCACGCCGAGACCGCCGAGAATTGTCACGAGCATCAAGATTTTGAAAACCTTATTCAAAATCCGTCTTTCCTGTTGAATAGCCGGTTACTTTTATACGATCAGCGCGTAAAGGAATCCTAAACAGACTGCCGGGCCCGGCGGCCGAAAACAGGGTCTGGAGATCGGTCCACGACTTGCCTATGGTGACGCCATGACAGACAGATTCATCTACAAAATATGCGCCATGGCGGAATGGAACGCGGCGGTCGAGGCCGGTGTCTATCGCGGTAGCGAAGTCGATATGAAAGACGGGTTCATCCATTTTTCGACCGCCGGCCAAAGCATGGAGACCGCATCGAAGCATTTTGCAGGCGTTGAGGGTCTGGTACTGGTCAAAATTGACGGCCACAGCCTCGGTGACGCCCTGAAATGGGAAGTGTCCCGCAATGGCGACCTGTTTCCCCATCTTTATGGGGTCCTGGATACCGCCGACGTCGAATTTGTCGCCGATTTGCCGCTCGGAGCGGATGGAAAGCATGTGTTTCCCCCTATCGACTGAATCGGGACCTCACGGTAACAGTTCACGTGAACCGTGATAGGCTGTAGCGGACATGACCACCGATACATTCCGAGACGACCTGACCGCCCTGCTGCCGCGCTTGTGGCGCTATGCGATGGTCAAGTGCCGTAATCCCGATCGGGCCAATGATCTGGTTCAGGCGACATGCGAACGCGGCCTGTCGCGGCGCCACCAGTTTCAGGCTGGCACCCGCCTCGACGCCTGGACCATCACGATCATGCAGTCGATCTGGAAAAACGATCTCCGCCGCGAGTCCATCCGGCGCGGTGCCGGATTCGTGGATGCGGAAGACGCCGGCCTGGTCGATACGCGTGAATCCGCTGAAGGGAAGATTTTTCTCGCCCAGGTGTTACAGGCAGTAGACAGGTTACCCGAAGCCCAGAAGGACGCGGTATATCTCGTCTATGTTCAGGGCCTGAGTTACGAGGAAGCGGCAAACGCGCTCGACATTCCTGCTGGTACGCTCACCAGCCGACTGGTTCGGGGACGCACGAAGATTGCCGAGATGATAAGCGACACGTCGGAGCGGGAAAGGAGTAGCGAGCAGACATGACGATCTCTGACGAAGAACTGCTGGCCTATGCCGACGGCAAGCTGACGCCTGACGAAATGGCCGATATCGACCGGCTGCTCGCTGACGATGCCGAAGCGCGCGAGACCATCGCCGCGCTCAGACAGTCGTCTTTGCCCTATCGCGAGGCGGCGGAAGCGCTGATCGAGGTGCCGGATCTCTCGCATATCGCGGACCAGATCAAAGCCTATCAACCGGTGGCAGCACCTTCCCGGTTCAGACGGTTTGCGCCACTCGCCGCATCCATCGCGGTGTTTTTCGTCGCCGGTCTGCTCGCCGGCCAGTATCTTTTCCCGCCGGGCGCGCCCAAGCCCACGCAATGGGCGGTCTGGGTCGACCGGATCGCGAGCTATCAGACGCTCTATACGCGCGATTCCGTCTCGCCGGCTGCGACACCCGCCGCCCGCAAGAACGGGCAAATGCTCCGCGTCAGCAAGCTGCTCGGGACCACCATAAACGCTCCCGATCTCGCAAAGCTCGGTGCCGATTACAAATACGCCAAGGTTTTTGCGATTGACGGCGCGCCGCTGGCGCAGATCGCCTATCTGCCGAAGTCCGGCGAACCGTTCTCGGTCTGCCTGATGAAAACGGACAAGGCCGATCACGGTCCGAAATTCTCCACCTCCCACGGCGTTAACGTCGCCGCCTGGCGCAAGGGGGGCATTGCATATGTCTTTGTCGGCAGAACGCCGCGCGACATGATGGACCGCTACATCGGTGCGATACGCGCGGATTCCGGCGCCTGATAAAAAAGTTTGCCATCGACGGATGAATCCGGCGACCCGCGTGTTAACCCCATCGAGACCGAGGAACAGCGCGAGCGGTCGCCCCATCGGCCCTCTCGTTCCGCCTCTGATGCCGATCCGGGCAGGACACGGTGTCAGGGGCGGCCCCGGCTCGACTTTCTCCCCCGCCCTGCCGACATCGCCATCGCCAGACCCTTTGCAGCCGGCCGGATTCTCTTTATTCCTTGAGGGGAACAGGGAGGAACAAAAATGACCCATGCTGTCGGCGAAGACTATGGCGCCATCGATATCGTCTGCAACGCCTTCACCCCGGAAACCGTGGACAATGGCTGGATGTCGACCGACAAGAGCTTTCGCGAGAAAGTCCGGGTAAAACCCGAATACCGCGACGGCGTTTCCCCCGAAGACTATATCGCCATGATGGACCGCTGCGGCATCGAGCGGTCTTTTCTGATCGCCCAACGCTCGGGAGATCTCCGTATCCAGGGGTCTGCCCATATGCCGACCGACTATATTGCGGGCCTGGTGGAGAAATTTCCCGACCGCTATTCCGGGCTGATCGGCATCGACCCGTCGCGCATCATGGAGAGCCTGGCCGAAGTCGAACATGCCGTTCGCGATCTCGGATTCGTCGGCGCGCATCTTTATCCGCACTGGTTCGACGAAGCGCCCGATGCCGCCAAGTATTATCCGTTCTATGCCAAGTGCTGCGAACTGGATATCCCGATCCAGATGCAGGTCGGCCACTGCCTCGTCTACAACCCGCACCGCCGCCTGCCGAGCGTCGGCCACCCCATCTGTCTCGACCGCATCGCCATGGATTTTCCGGATCTAAAACTGATCGGCATCCATATCGGCTATCCCTGGTACGAGGAGATGATCTCCGTCGCGTGGAAACATCCGAACGTCCATATCGGGCTCGACGCCTACGCGCCGAAGCACTGGCCCGAGGCGACCCGCCACTACATGAATTCGTTCGGCCAGGACAAGGTGATGTTCGGCACCGACTGGCCGGTGGTCGACCCCGAACGCGCCATGAGCGACGTGGCCGAGATGGACTGGAAGCCGGGTGCAAAACGCAAGGTCATGCGCGATAACGCGCTGAAACTGTACGGACTTTAATTGCCCTGAAGGCAAGTACGTCTGCCGTCAGGACGGCCCCTGAAGTTTCCCCACGGTGGTAGCAGGGTGCTATAGTCGAGGCATCGAATTCCCCCCGCGGAGGTGCGAAACCATGACCGACACACAGCTTCAGGACCGGACCGTGAAAGGTCTTCTCCAGTTCACCATCCCGACCGGCGAAAAGCTCGTTACCCAGGTCAGCGAGACCGGCGGCGGGCGTACCGACCCGAAGACGGGCAGCTACGAAATGAAGGAAATCACCATTCATGACGGGCGGCCGACGGCCGACCAGCTCGACATGGAGGTTCAGGGATACGCGTTCCTGAAATACGATACCGCCGTCACCGATTTCACCGACGACGATCAGGTGCGGGAAATCTATTATCCCGAGCTCGAAAAGCTGCTGCTCGCAGAAACCGGCGCCGAAAAGGTCCTGATCTTCGACCACACCATCCGTATCGGCGATCCGGAAAAGCGCGAAGCCCTCGGCGTGCGCGATCCGGTGCGCAGCGCCCACAACGATTTCACGAACCGCTCCGCGCCTGCCCGGGTGCGCGACTTGCTGCCGCCGGCGGAGGCCGAAGAACGCCTGAAACGGCGCTTTACATCCGTCAATGTCTGGCGGCCGCTGACCGGACCGGTCAAGACCGACCCCATCGCCATCTGCGCCTGGGACAGTATCGGCGAGAACGACATGATCCCGGCGGAGCGGAACTACGGCAACCGCATCGGCGGCATCCTCAATCTCGCCTACAACCCTGCCCAGAAATGGACCTATTTCCCGGACATGGAGCGAGACGAGATCATCCTGCTCAAATGCTTCGATTCAGAGCTGGACGGCCGCGCCCGCTGGACGGCGCATGCGGCCTTCGAAGACCCGAACGGCCCCGACCCGTCCCTGCCCGCCCGCGAAAGCATCGAGGTCCGGACGCTGATTTTTTACTGAGTTGCGGCTAGGCCTGAGCGACCCTCAGTCGAACATCGCGACGCAGTCGATCTCCACGTTCACGCCGGCGCGGTGCGGGGTGCCGCCGATGCACGTGCGGGTAACCTTTTCGCCCTGCATGAATTCGGTAAACGCCGCATTGAACTGCTGAAAGTCGCTGGCATCGCGCAGGCAGACGCGCATGTTGACGACGTTTGTGAAATCCGCCCCGGCGGCGGCGAGCACGCCCTGCAGGTTGGTCAGGGTCTGGCGCGTCTGTTCCTGGATGTCTGTGGATACCACTTCCTTGGTTTCCGGGTCTAGCGGCCCCTGCCCCGAGACAAACATCATGTTCCCCCATTTGATGCCCTGGGCCAGCGGCGAAGGCGTCGCCTTGTCGCTGAAGCCGGTCGTCGGCGCGGTGGCGGAGGTGATGATTTGCTTGGGCATTTTTTGGTCCTTCAACGGTTGGTCTGTCTTAAATTGTCATCCCGGGCTTGTCCTGGGGTGACACCGAGCAATTGCAGCCGATTAATCCCGTCCCGGATGCACCGCACCGCAGGCGTCGCAGGTGCGGGCGTCTTCGGAATCGAAGAAATTCGAATAGGCCTGCGATACCGGGTCCTTGGTGTAATCGTCGACCACGAAGAATTCCTCGTGGATCAGCGCATCGCATTCCGGGCAGAACCACTGGAAGGTATCCGTCTCGCCTGGGCGGCGCATGCGTTCGCCGACCAGCAGGAACGCATCCTCCGGGAAACGCGGCGAATGGGGAATGCCGGCGGCCGTATAGATCGTCTCGCCCTCTTTCAGCACCGCGATATCCTCGCTGCCGTCGGGCTTGCGGTAATGCAGGTTCATAGTGCCTTTGAGCATCGTCATGTGCTCGTCCGACGGGTTGATGTGAAATTCCGAGCGGTATTCGCGGCCACGGGCGATGAACATCAATGTGTCCTCGCTCTGCCAGAGCACTTTGACGTATTTCCCGGTCTCGGCGAGTTCTGCGCAGATCGCGTCATGGTCGGCTATCGGCATGGGCAGCATGATGAGGTCTCCGTTTCTGGGGCGGTCAGGCGGTTTCGCGGGCAAGCGCCGTTTTGCCGAGGATTATATCCGACGCCTTTTCCGCCGTCATGATCACCACGGCGTTTATGTTCCCGCCGGTGAGGTCGGGAAAGACGGAGGCGTCGACGACGCGGAGGCCCTGAACCCCGCGTACCTTCAACGCGCCGTCGACCACAGCGCGGTCGTCGATCCCCATGCGGCAGGTGCTGACCGGATGATACACGGTGCCGAGCCCCTGGCGCACATAGGCGTCGATCGCCTCGTCGTCGTCATCGCGGACATGGGTGCCGGGGGCGAATTCCTCGCCGCGCAATTCGTCGAACGCGGGTTGGAGCGCCAGCCTGCGCATGATGCGGAAGGATTCCCGCAGCACCCGGCGGTCCTCGTCGGTCGAGAGGAAATTGTTCACGATGCGCACCGAGTCCATCGGGTCGACCGAGCGCAGGCTCACCCTGCCCCGGCTTTCGGGCCGCAGATGGCAGGACCGGAACGCGAAGGTCTGCTCCGACGGCGGCATGATGCCGGGGAACCATTGCCGCGCCGTCATCGACATGGGCCGGAAGAACATCTGGATGTCGGGGATTTCCAGATCGGGACGGCTCTTGACGAAACCGGTCAGCGAGGACGGCGGCGATGCGGCCATGCCGGTGCCGAACAGCTTCACGCGCGCCACATGGAACGCCAGCCGGTCGAGCCGCAACTGCTTGTGAAACTGCGAGCCTTTCGAATAGTGGTATTCGAGGCCAATGGCCGGATGATCCTGCAGGTCGCCGCCGACGCCCGCGAGGTCGTGGCGGACCTCTATCCCCATGTCCTTCAGGTGATCCGCCGGACCGATGCCCGACAGCATCAATACCTGCGGCGAGTTGATCGCCCCGCCGGACAGGATGACCTCCTTGCCCGCGCCAACCCGGTGGATCCTGCCGTCCTGCACGTATTCGATGCCGGTCGCCCGCGTCCCGTCGAAGATCACACGGGTGACATGGGCGCGGACCTGGACCTCCACATTCGGGCGTTTCATCGCGGGGCGCAGATAGGCGACCGCGGCGCTCTGCCGGCGCCCGTTCACGGCGTTGACCTGCAGCCGGGCGAAGCCGTCCTGCCTTGCGCCGTTGTAATCGTCGGCCTTTTCATAGCCCGCGCTTTCGACCGCGGCGAAGAAGGCATCGAAGATCGGGTCCTCCACATCGGTGGTGCGGATTTTCCACGGCCCGTCCGTGCCGTGATAGTCGTCCTTGCGGTCCTGGAAGGATTCCGCGCGCTTGAAATAAGGCAGCACGTCGTCATAGGACCAGCCGCCAAGGCCCTTCTGGCGCCAGCGGTCGAAATCGCCCGCGTTGCAGCGCACATAGGCCATCATGTTGATCGAGGACGAACCGCCCAGCACCTTGCCGCGGGGATGGAACAGGCGGCGGTTGTCGACATGGGGTTCGGGTTCGGATTCGTAGGACCAGTTATATTTGGGGTCCTGCCAGACCTTGCCGACGCCGAGCGGCATGTGGATCATGAAGTCGGTGTCGCGGTCCCCCGCTTCGAGGGTGAGCACCGTGTTCGCGCCGCCGTCGCTCAGCCGGTTGGTCAGCACGCAGCCGGCGGACCCGGCGCCCACCACGATGTAATCGACTGTTTTTTCGAAATCCGTCATCCGGTCCTCCGCTGCTTTTTCCGAACGTTAGCAGCCGAATGAAGCACCGACAACGGGGCCCGGATAGTCGTGAAGATCAGGCGAGTTTCAGTTCCTGTTTCAGGTAGGAAATGATGTCGCCGGATTCATACATCCAGGTATCCTCGCCCGCCGGGTTCTTCACCCGCAAGCACGGCACCTGGTGCCGCCCGCCGCCCGCGATCAGGTCCTGTTTGTGGGTCTCGTCGTTGCGCGCATCGCGCAGTTCAATGTTGAGCGCATGGCGGCGGATCTCGCGGCGGACCTTCACGCAGAACGGACAGGCATTGAACTGGTACAGGGCAAAATTCGCCGTCTTTTCATCGAGTTCCCGCTGGGCCGCCGCATCGCGCGTTGCCGGTTTCGGCCGCGTCAGCAGGTCGTATCCAAGGACCAGGCGTCCCACAATCCAACGAAGGAAATTCATCTCAAGCTCCGGCAGGTATTTGGCTGAAATTTTCGCGGATATTAATCACCAAAGCCGTTTGCTCGCAATGGCCGCGCCGTCGGCAAGCGCCTGCAGTTTCGCCCAGACGATTTCCTCCACGCTGAAATCGGTGCCGGCGAAGGTGCTGAAGCCGCAATCGGACCCGCCGATGACACGCTCCCGGTCGCCCACCGCCGCCACCGCGCGTTCCAGCCGTTCGGCAACGACTTCGGGATGTTCGACGAAATTCGTCGTCGGATCGATGATGCCAGGGATCAGGACGAACCGGTCCGGTAGCGGATGCTGTTGGAAAACATTGTACTCGTGCTGGTGGCGCGGGTTCGCGAAGGGAATGCTGAGGCCTCCGACATTGGCCTCGTAGAGCAGCGGCACGACCGCCGACAGTTCGACGTCATGCACGTGCGGCCCGTCCCAGTTGCCCCAGCAGCAATGCAGGCGTACGTTGCCGGGCGATATGTTGCACAGCGCCTCGTTGAGCGCAGCGATATGCAGCTGCACGGCATCGAGAAACGCCGAAAGCGGCTTGTCCTTGAACATCACGGTACGTTCCATCGCGAGGTCCGGCGCGTCGATCTGCAGCAGGAAGCCGTGCGATACAATGAGTTCGTATTCCTTGCGCATTTCCGCCGCCAGCGCGAAGACGTAATCCTCGTAGCGGTCGTAATGCGCGTTCAGCATGGTCGTCGCGATGATGCCGGGGGATGCGGCGGTCATGAAACAGCGCGACGGATCACCGGAAGGCAGGTTCCGCGCCGCCATCTCGCATTCCGCCGTCGCCTCCGACAGGTCCGTATAGCGTATCTCGCCCAGCGCCTGGGGCGCGTTCGATATCTTGGCGCCCTCTTCCGCCCCTCGGTTGACGCGCTTCGCATGGGTCGGAAAGCTCGTGAAATCCTGCGGTTGCTCGCGCGCGGAGCGCCCGCCGAACCCGGTCATGCGCTGGGTGATATATGTCTGGAAGCCGACCCGGGGCTGCTCGCCGTCGCCCGGTATATCGATACCGGCCTCCGCCTGTTTCCGCAGCACATGGGCGACCCGGCGTTCCGATTCCGCCGCCAGGGCCGCCGCGTCGACGGCCTCCCCCTGTTCCGCGGCGACCAGCATTTCCGCGAGCGCCGCCCCGCGCGGCAGGCTGCCCGCGTGCGTGGTGAGTATTCTGTCTGTGCTCATATGCATGGTTTGCCCCGTTTCACTGGCCGCCGACACGCTCTATTCTACACGATCACAAGAATGGACGGACCATGCAGAACTGGCAAATCGGCGAGGTGGAGATACGGCGGGTGATCGAGTTTGAGGCCCCGTTGCTCGACCCGTTCGCGATCTATCCCGATGCCGACGCGGAAACGCTGGCGCGTCACAAACCCTGGCTGGAACCGCGCCTGCAGGATCCGGAGACCGGCCTGCTGATCCTCGCCTTCCATACCTTCGTGATCCGCACCCCGCGCCACGTGATCCTGGTCGATACCTGTGGCGGCAACGACCGCGAACGCCCGCAGAAGCCCCGCTATCACATGAACAGCTGGCCCTATCTCGAAAACCTGGCCGCCGCGGGCGTGCAGCTCGAAGAGGTCGATTACGTGCTCTGCACCCACCTGCATGTGGACCACGTCGGCTGGAACACCCGCCTCGTCGACGGCCGCTGGGTGCCGACCTTCCCAAATGCGAAATACCTGTTCGCCCGCGACGAATGGGCGTTCTGGGAAGAGGAATACAAGACCGAGCGCTATACCGACGATCCCTATTACGAGGACGCCATCCTGCCGGTGATCGAGGCCGGCTGCGCGGTGATGGTGGACGGCGACCACGTCATCGACGACTGGGTGCGCCTCAGCCCGACGCCGGGGCACACGCCGGGCCATGTCTGCGTGCATGTCGAATCCGGATCGTCCCACGCGGTGATGAGCGGCGATCTGATGCACCACCCGCTGCAATGCGCCGAACCGGACTGGAGCAGCTGCTTCTGCGTCGACCCGGCGGCCTCCGCCAAGACACGCCGCGCCTTCCTCGAAACCCACGCCGACACGCCGACACTAGTGATGCCCGCGCATTTCCCGACCCCGGGGGCCGGGCGGGTTGTAAGTGCGGGCGATGCGTGGCGGTTCCGGTTCAGCGACGAGGATTAGGCGGGGGAAATGGCGCGCCCGGCAGGATTCGAACCTGCGACCTACGGATTAGAAGTCCGTTGCTCTATCCAGCTGAGCTACGGGCGCTGTGCGGGTTTTCCTATCACACTTCCGATTCACGTGCGAGACGGGTTTGCACCCGCGCGTGCAGCCGCCGGGCCGGGCCTGTTGCCCTGGCCCACCGACACGTTTCCACCCCTTAACGCCGGGTCCTGCCCTGTGTATCGTCGGGGCAGGACAATTTTGCGGGGAACGGATCCATGGGCGGCAGGCTTGAAGGACGGAATGCCATCGTTGTCGGCGGCGGCGGCGGTATCGGCGGGGCCATCGTGCGGCGCTTTTACGCCGAAGGCGCCAGCGTCTGCGTGATCGACAGCGACGCGGCCGCGGCGCAGCGCACGGTGGATGCGCTGGATACCGCAAATGGCAGCGGCACGGTGTTCGCACTCGGCGCGGATATCGGCGATGCGGACGCGACCTTCCGGGCGGTCGAAGACGCTGCGGGGCGGCTCGGCAGGCTCCATATCACGGTGCATTCCGCCGCCACGCGGGAGCCGACCGCGACCGTCGAACACACGGAGCTTGACGACTGGAACGAAGCGCTGCGCGTCAACCTGACCGGCATCTTCCTGTTGTGCAAATACGCGATCCCCCATCTGCGGGCGGCGGGCGGCGGGGTGATCGTCAATATCGCGTCGCAGCTCGGCTCCGTCGTCACCCCGGGCCGGCCCGCCTATCACGCCACCAAGGCCGCCGTGATCAACCTGACCAAGGCGATCGCCGTGGAGAACGCGGCGGACAATATCCGCGCGGTCACCGTCTCCCCCGGCGCGATCGAGACCGACCGGCTGCTCCACCGGCTCAAGGACATGGAGACCGTCCGCGAACGGCTGACCCCGGCGCACCCGATCGGCCGCCTGGGCGTGCCGGACGATATCGCGGGCGCCGTGCTGTTCGCCGCCAGCGACGATGCGTCCTTCATGACCGGATCGGACCTGATCGTCGACGGCGGCTACACGGCGGTCTGAGCGATGGCCCGCGTCCTGATCACCGGCGGCGAAACCGGCCTCGGCCTCGCGCTCACCCGCGCCTATACCGATGCGGGGGACAGCGTCGCTGTGCTGTGCCGGGAAAGCTCCGCCGGACTGGATGCCCTGGCGCCCGACATTCACGACGGGGTGGACGTGACCAACGCCGCCGCGGTCTACCGGGCCGCGGCGGAAATGGGCGATACCGCCATCGACGTTCTGATCAACAATGCGGGGATCATGATCGAGGACGATATCGACCGCATCGATATCGCCGCCGTGCGCCTGCAGTTCGAGGTCAACGCCCTCGGCCCGCTCGGCGTCGCCCTCGCCTTCCGCAGGCGCCTGCGGCGGGGATCGAAGGTCGTCAACATTTCAAGCGGCCTCGGCTCCATCGGCGATAACGGGTCGGGAGACGATTACGGCTATCGCATGGCGAAAGCCGCGCAGAACATGCTGACGGCGAACCTCGCCATAGATCTCGCGAAGGAAGAAGTACTTGTCGCCGCCCTTCATCCCGGCATCGTCGCTACCGGCATGACCGGCGGGCAAGGCAGCCCGGCGGACGAGGTTGCGGGCGATCTCAAAGCGGTCATCGACGGGCTGGATTCATCCCGCTCCGGCCGGTTTCTAGACCGGACCGGTGCGGAAATCCCCTGGTAGCGCCACGGGCAACGGTCAGACGAAGATCAGGCTGATTTCCGGGATGGCGATCAGCAGGATCGTCACCAGCAGCATGATGAAGGCGAACGGGGCGGCGCCCAGGAATATCTGGTTCAGCGTTATCCGGTCGTCGTTCAGCGTCGATTTCACCACGTAACACGTGATCCCGAGCGGGGGCGTTAACAGGCCGATCTCGACGGCGACCACCGTCACAATGCCGAACCAGATCGGATCACCGCCAAACTGCGCCAGAACAGGCAGCGCCAGCGGCAGGATGATCAGCATGATGGAAATCGAATCCAGGATCATGCCGAGCAGGATCAGCAACAGCACATAGAGGACGATGAACCCGGTAAACCCGAGGCTGGTCTCGCCGATAAAATCGCCCATCTGCTGGGGCAATCCGGACAGGGCGAGCATCCGCGCATAGATATTCGCGGCCAGGATCAGGAACAGGATCGACACCGTGATATGTCCGGTTTCGACCAGCACGCCCCACAGGGTCCGCCAGTCCAGCTTGCGCTTCATGAACCCGATAATCAGCGCACCGAGAGAGCCCGCCGCCCCCGCCTCGGTCGGGGTGAAGATACCGCCGTAAATGCCGCCGATCACCAGGAGGACAAGAGACAGAATCGGAAACAGCTTCACGAATGCCGAACTCACGGATTCGCTCTTATCGAGCTCGTCCGTCACGGCCACATTGCCGATCCATTGCGGCCGCCAGGTGGCCATGGCGAGGATCAGCATCGCGAAGGCGAAGGCCAGGATCAGGCCCGGTACGATCGCCGCGATAAACAGGATGCCGACCGATTGCTCGGCAAGGAAGCCGTAGACGATCAGCAGCAGGCTCGGCGGTATGAGCATGCCGAGCACGGACGAACCCGCGACCACGCCGACGGCAAACCGCGCCGTATAGCCCTGCGCCATCATTTCCGGCGTAGCGACACGGGTGAACACGGCGGCCGACGCAATCGACGAGCCCGTGATCGCCGCGAACACGGCGTTCGCCGCCACGGTCGCGATGCCCAGCCCGCCGCGCACGCGCCGCAAGGCCCAGCGCGCCACCTGGAAGGTCTCCTTGCCCACGTCCGACGCGCTGACGAGCAGTCCCATGAGGACGAACAGCGGCACCACGCCGAAGAAATAGTTTTTCATGTATTCGGCGCCGGCCTGCGGCAGCATGCGCTCGGCGATAGCCGTGTTGCCCTTCATCATCCAGATGCCGCAGAAGCCGAGAACGATCAGCGCTATGCCGATCGGCATGCCGGCATAGATCAGCACCAGCATCGACAGGATCGACAGCACCCCGATCTGGGCATTCGTCAGTTCCGCCGAGGTCAGCAGGTAGATGACGGTCGCGAACGCGGCGAGCGCGATCAGCCAGCCATAGCCCTTCGATTTCGGCGCGCCGCTTTCGTCCTTCTCGCCGAGCGCGCGGATGCCGCCGCGGCATTCCCGCAGGAACCGGAGGAAGAATTCAATGCCGGTCGCGGTCGCGCCGACGACCAGCAGCAGATAGAACGGCCAGACAATAAAGGTGATTGTGCCGGGCACCCCGGCAATTTCGTTTTCGGCCCACGCGTCGGTGAATTCGAACCAGAACCCCCGCACCATCACGACAAAGACGACAATGCCGAAAAAATTGAAGATCGCGTTGAACACCCGGCCGGCGAAAGGCCGGCGGCCCTCCATCCACTCGATCAGCATCTCCGCCCGCGTGAAGCGTCCGGAGTGAAGCGTATTGGCAAGCTGGAGGTATATCGTTCCGGCAATCGAAAAACCGATTATCTCCGGGATGCCGTTCAGCGGATGGTTGAAAAGATTTCGCGAAAAAATATCCGCGCAGATCATGAACATCATGCCGAACACCCAGAGGGTGCCGATGCTGTTCATCAGGTTGGTCAGGGCGTTGAACAGGGAAACGGGGCGTCCCAGCCAGGACGCCCCGCCCACCGCATCACCCGATTTAACGGGAGACGTCATCGAAAGGCCTTTTCAGGTTTGTGCCGCCGTCAGAGACCTTCGTCCCATGCCCGCAGTGGCGTCTCGCCGGCAGCGCGGACACCGTCCATGAAGGCCTTCATCACGGCCTTGGCCGGAATGCCCTTCGCCTCGTTCTCATCGACCCATTCCTTGGCGAGGTTCGGCATGGATTCAGCCCATTTGCGGCGTTCCGCCTGCGGGAACTTCGTCACCGTCGCACCCTGTTTGGCCATCAGTTTCAGGAACAGCGCAGCCTTCTCCTTGATGATCCCGGACTGGATGGTCGAATATTCCTTGCCGAGTTTCAGGAAGATGTCCTGCATGTAGGCGGGCATGCCGTCCCAGGTATCCTTGTTTATGGTGAGCGCGCCGGAGATCGGCCCGCCGAGATCGACTTCGGTGATGTAGGGCGCAACTTCGTGAAGCTTGAACGGCAGCATGCCCGTGGTGATCACGATTCCGCCTTCGGCCACACCGGTCTTCACGCCGTTATAGTACACCGGCAGACCGCCATTCACGGCCACCGCACCCGTGCCGCGCAGCCAGCCGGCAAGCGCGTCCGGCCCGTAGATTTTCTTGCCCTTCAGGTCGGCCATGGATTTCAGCGGGAACTTCGTGAACAGGTTGTAGGTGTCGGCCGCCTGTACGCCGAGGAACACCTGATTGTGCTTTTTCCAGGCTTCGTTCATCGCCGGGATATTCTTGTGAAGGTCTTCGCCGACCTTGTTCAGAATATCGAGATTGCCGGTCGCGAAGGGCGCGTAGAACGTCACGTTCATCAGCGGCATCTTGATCGGCTCCCACAGGGTGCCGACCCAGCCGACGTCGGCGAGGCCGTTCTCCACGCCTTCGAGCGTGTTCTTGAAATTATACAGCGCACCGGCATAGGCCTCGGTCCACTGGATGGTGTCGCCCTTGCCGGCGGCAGCCACCAGCTTCGCGGAATTCGGCACGAAGTGATTCTTGATCGTTGCCACCCAGGGCACGATCGGCGGGTGGCTGGAGCCTGCCGTCAGCTTGTAGACTTTGGCAGATGCAGCCGTGGTGCCGAGCGACAGCGCGACCGCACTGGCCGCCGCTGTCAAGACGAGTGTTCTCGCAAGCGATTTCATGACGTTTCCTCCTCAGTTTTCTGACTACGCAATCGTTTGCGCAATCCATTGTAATTGGCGCTATTATCACGGAATATCGCGAACAAGCCAACCGGTTATGTAGGGTCCCGGCATCGACGCGAAAAATAATGACGAAGACTAATCAGGGAGAGGGAAAAATGGCCAAAACACTGATCAAGGGCGGCACGATTATTTCAATGGACCGCAAGGTCGGCGATTTCGCGAAGGGCGATATCCTTGTCGACCGCGACAGGATTGAGAAAATCGGCAAGTCCATCCGCGCCCCCGGCGCGAAGGTCATCGATGCCGCCGGGATGATTGTGATGCCCGGCTTCGTCAACGCCCATATTCACACCTGGCAGACGGGCATTCGCGGCGTCGCCGGCAACTGGTCGATCCCGGAATACCTGCATGAAATGCATGCCCACATCGCCCCCCGCTACACCGCGAACGATACCTATCTCGGCAATCTCGTCGGCGCGCTGAACCAGATCAACATGGGCGCCACGACGATCTTCGACTGGTGCCATAACAATGCCACCCCCGGTCATACGGATGCGGCGATCCGCGGTTTGAAAGAAGCAGGTATCCGCGCCCTGTTCGGACACGGCTCGCCAAAGCCAGACCCGAAACCCGGCGCCCTGCCCTTCACCCATATTCCGCATCCCCGCAGCGAGCTTGAGAGACTGCGCAAGGGCGAATTGTCGAATGACGACGGACTGGTGACGCTTGCCATGGCGGCGCTCGGCGTTGATTTCTCGACATGGGAAGTCACCGAGCACGATTTCCGTCTTGCCAAGGAACTGGACCTGCTGATCAGCACCCATGTATGGGGCGCACCGAACCGTCTCAATCCCGACGGGTACGCGAAGCTGAGCAAGCTCGGCCTGCTCGACAAGCGTCACAACATGGTCCACGGCAATTACCTGTCGGACGATGAACTGAAAATCGTCGTCGACTCCGGCGCGTCCGTCACGATCACGCCGGAAGTCGAAATCCAGATGGGCCACGGCGCGCCGCTGATCGGCCGCGTGCGGGCGCTTGGCGGCAGACCGTCCCTTGGGGTCGATGTCGAATCCAACATTTCGGGCGACATGTTCACGGTGATGCGCATGGCGCTCCAGCCGCAGCGGATGCTCGATAACCAGGCGACCCTGAAGCAGACAAAGGCGCCGGCCCTTGAGCTGTCGATCAAGCCGCGCGAGGCGCTGCAATGGGCGACAATCGATTCCGCCCGCGCGATGGGTCTCGACAAGAAGATCGGCTCGCTGAAACCCGGAAAACAGGCCGACATCACAATGATCAATGGCAACGATCTGAACCTATTCCCGGTCAACAATCCGATCGAAACGGTCGTGTTCCATGCGAATGGCGGCAATGTCGACACCGTCATGGTCGCCGGCAAGATCCTGAAACAGAACAAGAAACTGAAATACCGGGGATTGCCGCAGAAGATGGAACAGCTCGCGCGGTCCGGCAGGAAGATACTGAAAGGCGTGAAGCTGGCTGCCTGACCGCCTGCCCAGCCGGAGAGACGCGTCTGGACTCAAACCGCGCCTTTCTTCATCCTCGCCCGATGTCTCATCTTGAATATTTTCCGCAGGATTACCGGGCCGGAAGGGCTTCGTTTCTCGCGGCCACGGAAAAAGCCGGCGCGCGCATCGCCACCTATGACGCCGGATCGACCGGGCCCGATGGCGAACCTGTCTTCACCGACGTCGCCCTGCTTGGCCATGAAGATGCGCCGAATGTGTTTCTGTGCAACACCGCGACCCACGGCGTCGAAGGGTTCTGCGGGTCCGGCATCCTGACGGGTTTTCTGGACAGCGGCGGCACAGCGGCGCTGCCGGACAATGTCCGCCTCGTTTTCATTCACGCGCTGAACTGCCATGGTTTCGCCTGGGTGCGCCGCGTGACCGAAGAGAATGTCGACCTGAACCGCAATTTCGTCGATCACGACCAGCCTCATCCGAAAAACACCGAATATACGAAGCTTCACCCGGTGATCCTGCCGGATGACTGGGATGACAAAACCGTCGCCGCCTCCAGGGAAAAGCTGGAGCGTTATGCGACGAAACACTCGCTGTACAAGCTGCAATCGGTCCTGACCGGCGGACAGTACGATCATCCGGACGGCATATTCTTCGGCGGCACGGAACCGACCGGCGCCCAGATGCGCTTTCGCCGGATCGTCGAGGAACATGTCGTCGGCGCCGGGCACGTCCTGTTTCTCGACTGGCATACCGGGCTCGGTTCCTACGGGGCGGGAGAGCTTCTCGGCATGACCCGCCCGGGCAGTCCGCACGGCGACCGGGTCAGCAAATGGTTCATCAACGGGCTCGCCGCCCCCGCCGAGGGACAGGCGCTCTCGGCGCCGCTCAGCGGCACGATCGGATCCGGCCTGCGCCGGCGGCTGGCGGATACGGAAACCGAGATCACCAGCCTGACGGTCGAATTCGGGACCTATTCCGTGCGCGAAGTGCTGATGGCGCTGATCGCCGATAACTGGCTGCACGCGAAGGGCGAGGTCGACAGCGATGTGGGGCGCGCCATCAAGGCGCAGGTCCGCAAGGCGCTCTACCCGGACGAAGACGACTGGAAAGAACTCGTCTGGGTGCGCGGACGGCAAATCCTGCGCCGCGGCATCAAGGGCCTCGGCGAACTCTGACGCAAAAACCCCGCCACGGATCGCTCCGTCGCGGGGTTTCCCTGGACGCCTACTCCCATAAGCGAGAGGGCTTTTTAGCCCTTCATTGCGGCCTTCACGCGTTCCGGCGTGAAGGGCATCTGTGTGAGGTCTGCTCCCGTGAGGGCGCGAACGGCGTTCGCCACCGCCCCCGCCGTCGGCGGCAGGCCGAGTTCGCCGATACCCCGGGGGATGCCTCCCTGCGGCATCACCCTGACCTCGATATTCGGAATGTCTTCCTGGCGGAACACTTCGTAGTCGTGGAAGTTGCTCTGCTGGACAGCGCCGTTTTCGAGCGTGACCTTCTCCTTGATGGTCTGGCTCAGACCATAGATGATGTTGGACTCGGTCTGCGCAACGATATTGTCGGGCTGCAGGGCAATGCCCGGATCGAGGGCCATCCAGAAGTTATGAACCTCGATCTTGCCGTCCTCGTTGACGGAGACCTCCGCGATACCGGCGACATTGGCCCCGTGCAACTGCGAGACCGCCACACCGAGGGCGGTACCGCTGCGTTTGCGCTTCCAGTCGGCCATTTCCGCGACCGCTTTCAGCACGTTTTTCGCCTTCTCGTCGCTCAGCAGACCAAGCCGGTATTCGACCGGGTCGGTCTTAGCTTCGAGCGCCAGCTTGTCGACGGTCGCCTCACTGGCGAACTTGGTATAGCCCGCACCGATCCCCCGCCACGCGGCAAGCCGCGCACCGCGTTTCTGATGGACATGATCCGCCATCCAGTTCGGGATACCGTAATACGGTATCTCCGCCCCTGCCATCACGAGCACGTCCTTGCCGCCGGACTTTTTAAGCCGGTCGGGGTTGGTGTAGGCGATCGCGGATTCGCCGACGACACGGTGTTTCCAGCCGACGATCTTTCCGTCCTTGTCCATGCCGACATCGATCCTGTGCGCCGTCATGGGCCGCATGCGGCCCGCCGCCAGATCGTCTTCCCGGCTATAGATCACCTTCACCGGCGTGCCGCCGCCCATCATCTTGGACAGCAACACCGCATCGACCACGAAATCGGGCTGCGCGCGACGACCGAAGCCACCGCGATCAACTGCGGATAGACCTTGACGTTCGCCGGGCTGGTTTTCAGAACCTTGGACGACACCAGCTGCGCGATCGTCGGGCCCTGGGTCGATGCCCAGATTTCCGCCGACTTCCCGTCGGGGCTGACGCGCGCGGTGGCGTTCATCGGCTCCATCTGGGCGTGGTAGTTATGTTCGCTGGTATATTCGAACGTTTTGACCGTGGCCGCACCCGCCATGCCGGCAGCCACGTCGCCCTCGCTTTTCCAGGTAACGCCCTTGCTTGCCGGATCGGCGGCGATTTTCAGGTCATCCCCGATCGCCGTCTGGGAGGTGAAGGTATCGCCGGGCGCCTCCGACCATTTGACATCAAGCGCTGCGCGCCCCGTCTTGGTCGATTCCACGGTGTCGCCGATGATGGCGACGCCATAGGGCAGACTGATGACCCGTTTGACCCCCTTGATCTTCATGACCTCGGCCTCGTTCACCGAAACCGGCTTCGCTTTCGAGACTGGCGACCGATGGATCGAGGCATAGACCATGCCATCGATCTGGAAGTCCATGCCGTACTGGGCGGAACCGTTGGTCTTGGACGGCACGTCGACGCGCCCGGTATCCTTGCCGAGAAGACGATAATTGCTCTCGTTCTTCACCGCGGATGGATCGACCTTCGGCATTTCCGCCGGCGGTTTGGCGAACGCGGCAATTTCGCCATAGGTCAGGCTCTTGCCAGACTTGTGCACCACCCGGCTCGGCTCGGTGGAACATTCCGATGCGGCGACGCCCCATTTTTCGGCCGCCGCGATGATGAGAACCTGGCGGGTCTGCGCACCCACCATTCTGAGCGGATCCCAGTACCCCATCACGGACAGCGAGGCGACGGTGTACTGGATACCGCCGAACTTCGGATTGCCGTACAGCTTGTGATTTGCGGGCGCCGTCTCGACGGAGACCTTGTCCCAGTCCGCATCCATGTATTCGGCCACGATCAATGGCAGGCAGGTCATAATGCCCTGCCCCATTTCCGCCGCCGGCGACATGATCGTGATCGTATTGTCCGCGCGGATCGTGACATAGGCGTTGACGGTGTTGTCGCCGTCACGGCCGGTTGCAGCCACGGCCTCGCTGACGAGACCGCTGACGGTCATGGCGAATGTGAGCCCCGCGGCCCCGCCGACAAATGTCCGGCGGCTGACGGTGAGTTCGTGGAGGTCGATCTTGCTGACTTCGTTCATGACCTAGCCCTCCTTCGCCGCGCGCTGAACGGCGCGCACGATGCGCGGATAGGTTCCGCAGCGACAGATGTTCGAGTTCATATGCTGGACGATTTCGTCGCGCGTCGGCTGCTTGTTCGTGGCCAGCAGTTCCGCGGCCTTCATGATCTGGCCGGACTGGCAGTAGCCGCATTGCGGCACCTGCTCGGCGATCCAGGCTTTCTGAAGCGCGTGGTCGCCGTTCGGCGCCAGACCTTCAATCGTGGTGACCTTTTTGCCGGCGACGTCGGACAAAGCCGTCTGACACGAAAACACGGCCTCGCCATCGACATGGACCGTGCAGGCGCCGCAAAGCCCTGCACCGCAGCCGAATTTCGTTCCTGTCATTTTAAGATGTTCGCGCAGAGCCCAGAGCAGCGGCGTATCATCGCCGGCGTTCACGTTCTACGCTTTTCCGTTAACGGTAAAAGCGACCATGGCAGAATTTCTCCTCACCTATCAATATCTTGGAATTTTTTCACGACTTTTGAGGTGTCGCGCTGATGTTTAGGCAGAAAATTCTATCGCCGCACCTGTCGACCGTCACGCAGAATCGTCACACGATATGTTTTGAATTGTATCTATGGCCTGCTCACTGCACGGTTCGGGACGACGGAGCAACGATGCCGCGCCCTTCTAATACCGTTTTTCCCGGGCTCCGAAGCAGAGGTCGGAGAGTCCCTCAGTGGGTCCAGTTTTTCTCGCGGGTACTGCTGAAATTGTCTGAATACGACTTCGGGTGGACACGACGCGTCTTGGGTTCGATCACCTGATAGGTCAGGCCCCGTTTCGCGCAGAAGGCGACGGCTTCTTCTCTGGTGTCAAAGCGCATTTTCACCTGGTTCTGCGTATCGCCCTTGCCGACCCACCCCATGAGGGCATCGTTGCGGGCCTTTGCCCCCGGCTCGAACTCGACCAGCCAGTATTTCGTCTTGCCACGGCCTGATTGCATGGCGTTCTTACGGGGCTGGTAGATGCGGACAGCGGTCATCGGTTGGCGTTCCATCATGTGAATTATCAACGAATTAGCCGTTAACCGGCGAATACGTCAAGTTGCAATATAGGGCACCAAATGCTAAGAAATGCATAGAACTAAAAGCAATAACCTTTAACTGAGTCCGTAACCTTTTACAGGGCGGAACAAGTTCTCCACGAACTGATAACTCTATGACAGAGAGGCATAAAATGATTGGCAAGACCAGAATAGCGCTGATAGGCGCAGCGCTTGGCGCAACGGCGATGCTCGCCGCCCCCGCCAAGGCACAGGATTTCGATTTCGCCGGCAAGCAGATCAAGATCGTGATCGGCTTCGGTGTCGGCGGTACATACGGCAAATACGCCCAGATGTTCGCCGACCACCTCAAACCCTATATCCCGGGAAATCCGACGATCATCGTCGAATCGCGTCCCGGTGCGGGCGGCATGCTGGCGGCAAATTACGCCGCACAGGCGATGCCGGCCAATGGCCTGAACTATCTGGTCCCGCCGGACAGTTCAGTCGTCGTTCAGCTGATGGCGCCGAAAAAAGCCAAGTACGACATGCGCAAGTTCACGTCTATCGGCACCGCCAACCAGACCAACGTGATCGTCGTCGCACGCGCGGATAGCGGCGTGACGAAATGGGAAGACCTCAAGACCAAGGAAATCCCGATGGGATCGACCGGTCTCGGCTCGACGGCCTATATCATTCCGAGCCTCGTGAACGGGCTGCTCGGCACGAAGATGAAGATCGTCTCGGGCTACAAGGGCTCCAACAAGACAGGACTTGCCGTCGAACAGGGAGAAGTCCGTGGCGCCGCCTTCAACTGGCTTTTCTGGAAGTCCGGCTTTGGCCGCTGGTTCGAGGGAGACAAGCCGTTCGCCAATGCCATTCTGCAGGTCGGTCTCTCGCCCGATCCCGAGTTGCCGAATGTGCCGATGCTTAAAGACCTCGTCGCCGATGCCGACAAACCCATCGTCGAATTCATCGGCGCTCTCGGCCTGATCGGCCGCGGTCTCGCAGCCCCTCCCGGCACGCCGGAATCGGCAATCAAGATCATGCGCGCTGCCTGGGCCAAGATGATCGTCGATCCGAAGTTCATCGCGGATGCGAAGAAACGCAATCTTCGCGTCATCCCGGCAACCGGCGAAGAGGTGCAGGCAGCTGTCAATAACGCGATCGACAGCGCCAAGCCCGAGCTCGTCGCCCGCGCCAGCGAACTGGTTTACGGCAAGAAATAAAACTGTCGGCCAACAGCACGACAACAACGGCCTTTCCCTGACGGGAAAGGCCGTTTTCTCTCCCGGTCATTGTTTCGCCAAAGCGACGCCCGAAAAGGTGAGCCGCGTCAGCAAAATGATCTATGGAAAACAAATCGCGCGAAACGGCCCATGCCATGATCCAGGCCGCCCCGTCGCGCTTTATCGGGTAAGGTCTTTTTCGTATACTGACGAATACAGTTTAATCCAGACAGTTCGGGAATCAGATGACACTCTACAAATACAACTCCGCCGACAACCATATCGACCAGCGCTGGATCCCGGCCAATCTCTGGCAGGACCGCGTCGCCGAGAAATTCAAACAGGCAGCCCCGAAGGTCGTTCAGGACGACGGGATGTGGGTCTGGGAATGGGAAGGTCGCATTTTCAGCGGCCGTGACGGCGGCGCCGCCGACAGCCCGGACAACCGCAAATCGCTTGAGATGTATTACGGCGACTACGCAAAGGAAATCCCCGACGGCGCCCTGCCGCCTGCCGATCCCGAGATCATCCTGAAGCATATGGATATGGCCGGCATCTGGGCCTATGTCGGCTATGCATCGGTGCGCAAATGGGAAATCCACGACCTCGCGCTGCGCCATGAGGTGCACCGCGTCTATAACGACTGGATGACCGAACTCAACACGGTTCAGCCTGACCGGCTGCTGATGCTGCCGATCATGCCCGTCTTCGACCCCGAAGCGGCGCTGAAAGAACTCGAACGCGTCAAGAAACTCGGCTGCAAGGCGGTCGAATTCCCTGTCGCCGATATGGCGAAGGAAATCTGGGAAGAATGCTGGGATCCGTTCTGGTCCGCCTGCGAGGACGGCGACGTTACCGTGTGCAGTCATATCGGCGACAAGGCCGGCGCGCCCTACCCGATCACGGAACGTGGCGTGCGGATGGCCTATTTTTCATGCGTGCCGTTCAGCGCGGCCAAGCCGATTTCCCAGCTTGCCTATTCCGGCACGCTGATGCGTCACCCGAAACTCCGCTACAATTACGGCGAATGCCGTGCCGGCTGGGGGCCGATGCTGCTCCAGTGGATGGACCGGCAGGCCGTCGAACGCCCGGGCCTTTTCGCCGATACAGGCCTGAAGGAAATGCCGAGCGAATACGTCAAACGCCAGGTGACCATCACCTACGAAGAAGACTACGTCGCCGGCATGATGCTGCAGCATCCGGAATCCGGCATGGCCGATATCCTCATGTGGGGAGCCGACTATCCTCACGGTCAGGGCGTCTGGCCGGATGCGGACGAGGTGATGGATAAAACATTCGCCGGCGTCGATCCCGCCATCCGCCGCCGGGTAGTGTTTGATCGTTGCCTCGAAATGTTTCATCTTAAGGGCCCGGATCCGTCGCAGATGGCGGTCTGAGCCGCACACACAGGAGAATTCAAATGGCCAAACTTCGTCATATCGCCCTTTCCGTCGCCGACCCGGAAAAAGCTGCCGACTTCTATTGCGAAGCGTTCGACATGGAACGCTGCGGCAAAACCGATTCACCGCTCGCCCGTGGCTGCTACGTCACGGACGGCGTCATCACCGTCGCCCTGCTTGACTACAAGACGGACGAATGGGCCGGCTATGTCGAGGGCGAGGACGAGCGCGGCAAGGACTGGGAAGGCATCCACCATATCGGCTTCTGGGTCGACGACCTTGAAGAGACCGAAAAGAAGATCGAGGCCGCCGGCGGGAAATACTTCCAGGGCCGCCCGACCGAAAAGGCGCCGTCCACATTCTACGAAATGAAATTCCGCGATCCCCACGGCATTATCGTCGACTGCACCCATCTCGGCTGGGGCGGCTCGATCAAGGACGTCGTGCCCGCGGACGCGGCGGAGCGTGAAAAGCTGGAACGCCGCGCAGAGAAAAAGGCCGCGAGCCAGGCCGCCGAATAAGCGCGAAATTCCGGGATATCAAGACGCCCCGTATCGCGGCCAACAGCCCGCGGTGCGGGGCGTCGGTACGATAGTGTCTCAAATGCCTGAATGAAAATGGTCGGGGCGAGAGGATTCGAACCTC
>JAYOMI010000035.1:28143-33126 GCA_038120765.1 Rhodospirillaceae bacterium | reverse complement strand
ATCGCGAACTGTTCGATTATCTTGCCGACGGCACCGAGGAAGAAGCCGAAGCAATCAAGAAATTCTATGACGAATATTGCGCGGTACTCGACCTGCCGGCCGAGTTCTATATCGAGACCGTCGATATCGTTTTCCAGCAGGCACTGCTGGCCAAGGGTGAGCTGACCTATCGCGGCCGCAAGGTCAATCCCGGCGCTATCAAACGGACTGCATTGCTGACGGTGGAAGGCGAACGGGACGATATCTGTGCCGTCGGTCAGACGGCGGCCGCGCATGAATTATGTACCGGGCTTCGTCCCCACCTCAAACGCCATCATCTTCAGGCAGGCGTCGGTCACTACGGGACCTTCAGCGGCAAAAGCTGGAATGGACAGATATATCCGGCGATCAAGAACCTGGTGCTGGCGGCGAGCTGAGCCATTCCCGGCGCCAAAACGGTTGAGACGGCGCAACAGGCCGAGCACGGTCAATCCTGTGATTTCATAAGATTACCTGGCTTGCGAAAGTTTCGCGGGCAAAGGCGACGCGCTCGGCGACGGTGTCCAGCGGGCCGGTATGGGCTTCGATCTTTGAGAGCCGCGTCTGCAGTCCCTCGCGGTTTGCGATCTGGATATTGAGGCCCGGGCGGGCGTTCAGTTCGAGCAGCAGCGGCCCGCGTTCCCGGTCGAGGACCAGATCGATGCCCTGATAGCCCAGGTTGGTCATCTCATAAGCGCCCGCGGCAATTTCCAGCCGGCGCGCCCATTGCGGGATCTCGACGCCTGACACCGGGTTACCCGTGTCGGGGTGAACGGTGACGATGCTGTTTCGCCAGACCGCCGTCAGGGTCCTGCCCGTAGATATATCGATGCCCGCGCCGATACAGCCGCGATGCAGGTTTGCCTTGCCGTCCGACATCCGTGTCGGGAGCCGCACCATGGCCATCACCGGAACGCCCATGAAGATAATGATGCGGACATCCGGCACACCGCGATAGGCAATGTCCTCGAATACCGGGTCGAAGTTCACCCGGTATTCGATGAGCGCCTTGTCGGGCTGTCCGCCGAGGCTATAGATGCCGCTCAGGATATTGGTGACCAGGAACTTGAGGTCGTCGTCGGTCACCAGCGTGCCATCCACCTTTCGGTACAGACCTTCGGTCCTGCCTGTGATGACGAGAATCCCCTCGCCCTGGCTGCCATTCGCGGGCTTGATGACGAAATCGTCATGGGCCGACAGGATATCCGGCAGCGTCGCGACCTGCCGCTGGATTTCGATCATCCCGTACAGATCCGGCACGGCGACATGGTGTTTCAGGGCGAGCTGCTTGGTCAGCGCTTTGTCGTCGACCAGCGGGTAGTTGCGCCGCTCGTTATATTCCAGAATGTAGTTTGCGTTCCGGGCATTGATCCCGAGCACGCCGTTGCGTTTCAGCCTAGCGGCAAGACCGAACATCAGTCTTTTCCGGCCAGCACGCGGAAGCGTGGTAGCTCTACCAGCCGGTAACCGGAATACCGGCCGAGGGCGAGCGTGGCGGCAAGCACCACCAGAAGGCTTTCCGGAAAGACGAATACCCAATGCCGGACGATGGCGAGATTCATCAACAGGTAGCAGAGCACGGCAACAAAAAAGCTTCCCGCAGCCTGAATCAAGGCTTCCTTCGGGCCCTTTTCGTCCCAGATGACCGTCATACGCTCGATGGTCATCGCGAGGATGACGATGGGGAACAGGGCGACTGACAGTCCGCGGTCGAAGCCGAGCTTGTGACTGACGATGCTGATCACCGTCATCACCAGGATCACGACAATGACGACACTGGCAAGACGCGGCACCAGCAGAAGTTTCAGCTGCTCCAGATAGAACCTTACCAACAGGCCGATGGCGACCATGGAACTGAACAATATCGCGCCCCACAGAAGCTGGGTTTCGCGGAACGCGAGGGCGATCAGGACCGGCATAAAGGTGCCGAAGGTCCGCATGCCGACAACATTCCGCAGGATGACCAGCAGGAAAATGCCGACGGGGACGGTGAGGAGTAAGCGGTAAACTTCCTGCGTTTGAAGCGGCAGCCCGAATACCGAAAATTCCACGAACCTGTTCTGCGCATGTTTCTGTTTGCTGACGGTCGATTGCAGCGAGTTTACGAAGACCCGTCGCACGGCAATTTCGGTGTGTGTAATCTCACCGCCCTGGATCGATGTCAGAGGACCCGTACCGCGCCACCAGGGAAGATGCGCCGGCGGTTCCCGGAACTCGATGGCATCGGTATCGAATGCCCGCCAGGCGTCGTTGTCGTAGATCTCGACCCAGCGCACCAGTTTGGCATTCCGCCGGTCGGGGCTGAGGGCGATTCCGTTGACGACCCGCGCCGGCATCGCGGCGACCGCCATGATCCTGACGCCGAGTTCGGCGCGTGTGCGCGCTGCCGGGAGAAGCAGCTGTTCGGAGCCGCCGGGACGCGGTTCTTTGAGCTGGGCATTCAGCAGGCGCACGAAGGACTCCGTATCGGCGGATTCCAGTTCGATCCTGCCGATGATCTGCCGGGCGGCGGCCGTCTGGATTTCGTTGAAGCCTGTCGCAGGGATCCGGGGCGGCGGCGCCTTCGGCGTCCCTTCACGCGTCAGCGACCGCTGAAGCACTGCGCTGTAGTAGATGACCTGGGTGCCGGATGACGACCGCCTGGAAAAGATCGCCTGCCGGTTGTCGGCCGGTGAAGATGTCGCCAGCCCGTAACCGGGGGACACGAAGCTCTCATTGTACAATGTCAGGCCGGGGTGCGATTGGGGGACCATCATGGTTATTTTTACCGGCGCCCCGTTTGTTTCGAATTCCAGACGTGTCTCGATCCGCCAGGTGGATGTGGTTTCATCCGGGGTAAGCGGGAATTCGAGGACCAGCGCCCGGTAAACCGTCCCCGCAACGCCGAGCAGAACCAGCAGGCCACAGAGGATATAGAGATGTTTCCGGCTCATGGGTCTTTTGCTTTGTCTTTGCAGTCCGGGGTTGTGGTGTATTCCCGAGACGAATCAACGATTGCGGCGCCGGCGAGAAAGCTGCGCCCGATCAGGATCGGAACGGAAAAGCCCGACCGGTCGGCAAGGGTGACTTCAGTCAGGCTGGAAATTCCCCCGAGACACAGCCTGACCCGCACGACGGGCCGCTCGATATTCGGGGCGTTGTGACGCTTGATCGACGACATACGAACAATGCGGCGTTCTATTTCCACCGACTGGCCGTCGATGTTCGTGACCTCCAGGCGGACCCATCTGGCCCCGTCCTTATTGAAAAAGTCGATCCTGCTATAGCCCAGCGAAGAGGTGTCGGCGCCTGTATCCAGTTTCGCCCGCATCACCAGGTCTGTCGGGCCGACGCGGACTTTTTCGAGATAGCCGAAAACCGGCAATCCGTCAGCGCGAATGCCGGGCACGGCGAGAAAAACGAGGATCAGGGCGACGCCGGCTATCCGCAGCAGTGACATTCCGCAATACTTTCTCGTTCTTGCACTTCGTCAGCGAAGCGGCCGGTTCTCTACCTCGTAGTGGATAGAGACCATCCAGTCTGCATAATTCTCATCGAGTTTCTTCAGCGCATCCAGTGTTTCCTTGCGGAATTCGTTCTCGATAGCGGCGCCGCGTCCCGGCCAGATGCGGAACTTGACCCTCAGGAACCGGCGACGGGATCCGGCGGTTTTGCGGCCTTCATAATCCGGTTCGGTCATCAGGGTGCCGGGATACTGTTCGGCGAAACCGTTAACGATCTCACGAATTCGCGCTTCCATCGCCGCGGCAACATCGTCATCGTCCGACAGCGATACGTCGGCGATGCAGCGGATGTATCCCCGCGCGTAACTCAACACATTGACGATGGACCGGTTCGGAATAAAGACGTCGGATCCGTGTGCATTGACAAGCACCGTGAACCGCATTCCTAGACGCCGCACCAGGCCGGTCTGCCCGCCGATCTCGACCATGTCCCCCACATCGAAGAGGTCAGACAGGAGAATGGTGACGCCCATCACCACGTCCTGCACGATCCCCTGCGAGCCGAACGCGACGGCAAGTCCGATGATGGAAGCGCTCGCGACATAGGCTGTGACAGAGACACCAAGTTCATTGAGGGCGAGTCCCAGTGCGCCGAAATAAACCAGGAAAATCGCGACGCTCGATGAAAGCGTCGTGATCGTCCAGGCTTTGGAATAGCGCCGGTTGAACTTCGTTGCGAGGACGCGCCGGCTCGCCGCACGTATGGCGATCACCGCAAGATGTGCGATTGCGACTGCGCCGGCGATAAACGCGAGGCGGGTCACTTCGTCGAACTGCCGGAAATCTGAGAGGTCCATCGGGATCTGGTTTGTTGTGGCTGAACAGGCTTGCATGACGCGGTTCCCGGCGTCAATTGCCTGTACCGGGCGTCTCCGCATTGGCTCGGCTGAAGCGGGCCGGTGTCAGGTGTGTTTCCGCGTCTCCGACCGCGCCAGCGCATAGGTGCTGGTGAAGATGACCACTGCCCCGGCGATGGTCCAGATGTCCGTTATCTCACGGAACCAGATCCAGCCCGCCGTCGCGACGATGGGCAGGCGCAGAAAATCGAACGGGACGACCGCGCTCATTTCGGCGGCCGCATAGGCGCGGGAGATAAACCAGATGCCGGCGGTGCCCGTCAGGCCGACGCCTGCCAGCAGTATCAGATCGGGCAGGGTCGGGGGCACCCAGTAGAATGCGGCGGGAATGCCCGCCAGCGGACACATCAGGATATTCACCCAGACCGTTGTCGAGGTCACGTTCTCCGTCGTCATCAGTTTCTTGATGCAGACATTCGAGCACGCATAGGAAAGGGCGCCGCCGAGGACGACCGCGGCGCCGAAGCCGACCTCGGTGAAACCCGGCCGCAGCAGTATCAACACACCCGCGAACCCGCCCAGGATCGCGACAAGCCGGGTGCGGCTGAATTTCTCGCCAAGCACGGTCGCTGCCATCAGAAAGATGAAAATCGGCTGCGTGAAGC
>JAYOMI010000035.1:0-28133 GCA_038120765.1 Rhodospirillaceae bacterium | reverse complement strand
GAACAGTCCCAGCATGCCGAAATAGGCGAACATCGCGCGCCCCAGATGCAGCGGCAGACGCCGGGTCTTCAGCGTCGAAAACCCGTTACGCCAGAGCATCGGCGTCAGCACCGCAAGCCCGACCAGCGTCCGGATGAAGAGTATCTGAAACGACGTGTACTCGGCAGACAATGCCTTGACGAGGATCATCATCGCCGACCACACGGCGACGGCGATCAGCATATAGCCGATACCGCGGAGCGTGTTGTTCGCCGGGGCTGTCACGGTGTTGTCACAGTGTTGTCACGGCGGGTGCGGGGCGCCGGCCGCGTCGGCGTTCAGCTAAGCCCTGTCATGCAGTGCTTCTGAAAGGCCGGACGGGCGCAAATCAGATCGTACCAGCGTTGCAGATGGACGAAATCCTCGCGGTCGATCGGCAATTCGTACCAGCGATAGGCGAGCGGCCCGATCGGGATATCCGCCATGGTGAAGGTATCGCCACCGATATAGGTGTTGCGCGACAGGTGGTCATCCAGGATACGCCATTTTCCGGCCCATTCGTCACGCGCGGCGGCAATGGCGTCCATGTCGCGCTCTTCCGGCGATTTGCGGATAAGCCCGTGAAATACCGGTACCATCCAGTTCACAAGCTCGGTGAGCTGCCAGTCCATCCACATGTCGCAGCGCGCCCGCGCCGCCGGGTCGGTCGGCCACAGCGTGCCGGCGCTGTGCATGGCGGCGAGATAGCGCACGATGGAGTTTGATTCCCACAGCACCAGATCGCCGTCGATAATCGTCGGGATGCGTCCATTGGGATTGAGGTTGAGGTAGGGCGCCTCGTGGTTCTTGCCGAATGCCCCGCCGACGTCCTCGCGCTCGTATTCGAGCCCGATCTCGTCCAGCACCCAGAGCGCCTTCATGACGTTGGACGAATTAACCCGCCCCTTCAATTGCAGCATGCGATTATCTCCTTGTCGAATTCGGGTTGGGGCTCAGCTCAGACCGATATCGATGACGTGTTTCTTGAACGCGGGGCGCGCGGCGACGGTGTCGTGCCAGCGTTTCAGATTGGGAAAATCCTCGCGCTCGATATCCAGCGTGAACCAGCGATAGGTGAACGGCGATGCCGGAATGTCGCCGATGCCGAACGTGTCGCCCGACAGGAATTCATGATCCGCGAGCCAGGATTCGAGCACTTTGTTGGCTTTGGACCAAAGGTCGCGCGCCGCAGCGATCTTCTCAAAGTCGCGATCGGCTTCTGCCGTGCGGACCAGCCCCTGGAATACCGGCACGTGCCGCGGGGCGAGGATCGACAGCGCCCAGTCCATCCAGCGGCCGGCGCTGGCGCGGGCCTGCAGGTTTTCGGGCCAGAAATCCGTGCCCTTGCCGTGTTTCTCGGCCAGGTAGCGCACGATCGCATTCGATTCCCACAGAATGAACCCGTCATCGTTGATGGTCGGCACGATTCCGTTGGGGTTCAGCGACAGGTATTCGGGCTTGTCGTTTCCGCCGAACGGCCCGCCGATATCGGTGCGGTCGTACGGAATGCCCAGCTCGTCGCACAGCCAGACCACTTTCTGCACGTTGGACGATGTCGCGCGTCCCAGAATTTTCAGCATGTCCTTGTTTCTCCCCGGTTTTCTGGACCGATCAGTCCAGCTGCAGCAGCAGACATTTCAGATAGGCGCTTTCCGGCAGGTGCGGATGGGCCGGATGATCCGGTCCCGCGCCGCCGACATGGAGAATCCGGCCGGTGCGGCCCGCATCGTGGACGCCGCGGCGGACCTGTTCCGCATACATATCCATCGGCATGTGATGGGAACAGGATGCGACGCAGAGTATCCCTTCGTGATCGACCAGCTTGGCGGCCAGCCGGGTCAGCTTGCGATAGCCCCGCGCGCCCGGTTTAAGGTCTTTCTTCGATTTCACGAAGGCGGGCGGGTCGGCGATGACCACGCCGAATTTCTCCTTCGCCGACGACAAGGCTTCGAGCGCCGCGAAGGCTTCGGATTTTTCGAACCTGCAGATATCGCTTAGCCCAGCTGCCGCAGCGGCCCGGGTGGCAAGATCGAGCGCGGGCTCCGACCGGTCTATGCAGACCACATCCGCAGCGCCTGCGGCGGCGGCCTGCAGGCCAAACCCGCCGAGATAGCTGTACACGTCGGCAACGCGCTGTCCCTTTGACAGCGCGGCCACGCGGGCCCGGTTTTCCCGGTGATCGTAGAACCAGCCTGTTTTCTGGCCTTCCGACAGATCGGCGAGGAAGCCGACGCCGTTTTCGGTCAACGGCGCGGGAGACGGCACGTTGCCAATGATCTCCGGCGCGACGGTGGGCAGGCCTTCGAGATGCCGTGCGGCACTGTCCCGCTGCAGGACGATTCCCGCGGGTGCGATCGTCTGTTGCAGGGCGGCGACGATTTCCGCGGCCAGCAGTTCCATGCCCGCGGTGTTCATCTGCACCACGCAGGTATTTTCGTAGCGGTCGACAATCAGTCCCGGCAGGCCGTCCGCCTCTGCGTGGATCAGTCGGTAGAACGGCGCGTCATAGAGCCGGTCGCGCAGAGCCGCCGCGCCCGTGATTCTTGCCGCGAGCCAGCCGGCATCGATCTCCGCGAAGGAATGCGACGTCAGCAGCCGCGCGCAGATCAGCGTGTGCGGATTGAAGATCGCGCTGCCCACGGCGCTGCCCGCGGCATCGACGACATCGATCACGGTCCCCGGCGTCAGCGCCTTTTCTTCGGGCGACATCTTGATCTCGTTCGAAAACACCCAGGGATGCCCGGCGCGGACGCGTTTCTGGCGGCCGGGTAAAATGGAGATCACCGGGCGGGTGCCGGAATCCTGCGAGGTCGCTTCTGGAATGGCGTTCATGACGGCAGTCTATAGAGGAACATGAGGGCGCGGAACAGGCCGCGACGCCCCCTAGCCCGACTTTTTCGCTTCGCGCACCGTGCTGTAATACCCGGCGGCAAAGATGATCAGCGCGCCGGCGACCGTCCAGGCATCCAGCATCTCCCGGAACAACATCCAGCCGAGGATCGCCGAAAACGGCAGGCGCATGAAATCGAACGCGATCACGAAGCTCGCATCGCCCACCGCCAGGGACCGGGTGATGCAGTAATGGGTCGCATAGCCGGTGACGCCAAGGCCGATCATTGCCGGCATATCCGCCCAGGTCGGGGTCTGCCATACGAAAAACGCAGGGATCGCCGAATACACCAGGATGGTGACGCTCATGTAAAAAACCACCGTCGAGCCGGATTCCGTGTCCGACAGGCGCTTCGTGACCACGTGGGCGCAGGAATACAGGAAGGCCGCGATCAGGATCATCACGGTGCCGAGATTTATCGGGATCATGCCGGGGCGGATGATGATCAGGGCGCCGGCAAAGCCGACGAGGATGGCGACCATCCGGTGCCCGCCGATTTTCTCGCCCAGGAATGCCGCCGCGATGATGGCGGTGAACAGCGGCGACGTGAACTGCAGCGACGCCACGTCTGCCAGTGAAATCAGGGTCACCCCGTAAAACCAGGCGCAATTGCCGCTATAGAGAAACAGGTTGCGCAGCGCGTGGGTGCCGAGTCGCTGCGTGACGATCATCGACCGGCCCTGACGGACCATCGACGGCGCCATCAGCACAAGGTTGATCACGTTCCGCAGGAATATCATCAGCAGCACTGAATAGGCCGGCAGGAAACGGATGCACACCGCCATTGCCGTCAGCGCCGCCGCCGCCGCGATCATCCAGAGTGCACCTTTGGCCGCATTGCTCATTCTCTAATCCCCAATGGCTACACCTTCGCGCCGGCGGTCGGCGCCCCCGTCGTAACCGGACGGCGTGACGCGGATGCCGTGCAGGCCGCTGACCAGCGCGCCGGTCTTTACGTTATGTCCCAAACGCTTCAGCGCATCGGCGTGTCGGGTGAGCGGGGTGTCTTTCTCCAGCTCCGTGGCGCCGTTGCGGTTGATATGGTTGGGCAGGTCGATCGCCGCCTGCATGTCGAGTTTCCAGTCCATCAGGCCGATCAGGGCCTTGGTCACGTAGCCGATAATGCGCGAGCCGCCGGGCGAGCCGACGGTGGCGAACAGTTTGCCATCAGCATCGAACACCAGCGTCGGCGACATCGAACTGCGCGGGCGCTTGCCGGGTCCGACGGCATTGGCGACGGTGCGCCCGTCGCGGCGTGGGATGAAGGCGAAATCCGTGAGCTGGTTGTTCAGCAAAAAGCCCCGCACCAACAGTCGGCTGCCGAAGGCGCGTTCGATCGTTGTGGTCATGCTGACGGCATTGCCGTCTCCGTCAATCACCGACAGGTGAGACGTTGACGGGAAACCTTCGCGGTCGTCATCCGCAAGGTTTGCATTCTCTGCGCCGCGCGGCCGGCCCGGGGATGCCCGTCCCATGCTTTCGCCGCTGGAGATATTCTCTGCGCGTCGCCGCAGGTACCCGGGGTCCAGCATCCCTTCCACCGGCACGGCGACAAAGTCCGGATCGCCGATGTAGCGCCGCCGGTCGGCATAGGCGAGACGGCTCGCCTCCGAGATCAGGTGCACCGCCTGAACCGACGACGGCGGAATACGCGCCATGTCGAACCCTTCGAGCAGGCCGAGAATCTGCAGCGTCGTCAGCCCGCCCGATGTCGGCGGCGGCATGCCGCAGAGCCGCCATATCCTGTAAGGGCGGCATATCGGTGCGCGTTTCACGGCGCGGTAGCCTGCGATATCGGCAAGTGTCATCGTCGCTGGATTGCGCGCCGCATTTGCGACGGCTGCCGAAATGTCCCGGGCGATCGCGCCGCGGTAAAAAACCTCCGCGCCCCCGGCGGCAAGCCGGCGGTAGGTGTCCGCGAGGGCCGGGTTGCGCAGAATACTGCCGACGGGTCTGGCTGTGCCGTCCGGTGACAGAAAATATTCTGCTGCTTCGGGAAAAGCGCGCAGGTCGGTCGCGCGCCGAATCATCGCGTGCAGGCGGGGCGATATGGGAAAACCGTTTTCAGACAGGAAAATCGCGCGTTCGAAAAGCTGCGCCCAGGGTAGTTTGCCGTGTTCCTGATGGGCGAGCGCCAGCATCCTGAGTATCCCCGGCACGCCCACGGCGGCCCCGCCGGTGCTGACGTCGCGAAAGGGGCGCCGCCTGCCGTCCGGTGTCATGAAGACGTCGGGGCGGATCGCGGCCGGCGCGGTTTCGCGCCCGTCAAAGGCATCGACGCGCCCATCCGATTTCCGGAAATGCATCAGGAAAGCCCCGCCGCCGATACCGGAGCTTTGCGGTTCGACCAGCGTGAGCACCGCCTGGGCGGCGATCGCTGCATCGACCGCGCTGCCGCCGGCGCGCAGAATATCGCGCCCCGCGGCCGAGGCAAGCGGGTTTGCCGCCGATATCATGTGCTGTCGCGGCAGTTGCTGTGTGCCGGTACAGCCCGAAATCAGGGCAAAAAGACCGGCAAAGGCCCATGCCCGGCAGACGCGGGGCAGGCGTTTTCCTTTATGTTTCAATGGCTCAGCCGCATTCGAATGGAAGTCCTTTCGCACGTGCGAAAAAGGGGGTAGAACAGCCGCAACTTCAGCCGGACAAGCTCACGGAGGGCGACGATGAGCACCCCTAGCCGGATTAAACGGATTACAGCGCCGGAACTCGCGGCGCGCAAGGGCGGAGAACCGATTGCGGTTCTGACGGCCTATACCGCGCCGATGGCGCAGTTTCTCGACGAGCATGTCGACTGTCTTCTGGTCGGCGACTCGCTTGGGATGGTGGTCTATGGCTTCGACACCACGCTGGCGGTGACGCTCGACATGATGATCAATCACGGCGCCGCCGTCGTGCGCGGCTCGCACCATGCCTGCGTCATTGTCGATATGCCGTTCGGCTCCTATCAGGAATCGCCGGAGCAGGCCTATCGGAATGCCGCCCGCATCATGCGGGAAACCGGTTGTGACGGCGTGAAGCTGGAAGCCGGCGTTGCGATGGCATCGACCATCGAATTCCTGACACAGCGCGGCATACCGGTAATGGGGCATGTCGGACTGATGCCGCAATCGGTGAACACCTATGGCGGTTTCCGGGTGCAGGGCAAGGATACCACGGTGGCACGCAAGGTGATCGACGATGCACGCGCTGTCGCGGATGCCGGCGCGTTTTCAATGGTTGTTGAAGGCGTGATGGAGCCGGTCGCGCGTGAGATCACGAACATCGTCACCGTGCCGACGATCGGGATCGGTGCTTCCGTCGAATGCGACGGACAGGTGCTGGTGACCGAAGATCTGGTGGGCATGTTCAGCGACTTCACCCCGAAATTCGTCAAGCGCTATGCCGAACTCGGTGCGGAACTCAGCAAGGCGGTCGCCTCGTATGCCGAAGACGTGCGGGCCCGTCGCTTCCCGTCCGCCGAGTACTGCTTCGGGGCACTGAAGACGGACGGGGCAGAGGTTCGCCAGATCAAGCCCTGATCCGCGCCGATATCCGCCGACATCCGACGCGACTGAATTATTCTTTTTGAAGTACCGTGATCGCACTGTGACCGCACCTGACGTTACGCATTCCCTGACTATCCTGCGGACAGCAGCCGATCTGCGCGCGGCAACGCAGCCCCATCGGGACGAAGGAAAGGTTGTCGGGCTGGTGCCGACCATGGGCGCCTTGCACGAAGGGCACCTCGAACTGGTCCGGCGCGCGCGGCGCGATTGCGGGCTGGTGATCGCCAGTCTGTTCGTCAACCCGACGCAGTTCGGCGCGGGCGAGGATTTCGATGCCTACCCGAGAGACGAGGCGTCCGATTTCGCGAAGTTCGGTGCGGAGGGTGTGGATTTCGTCTATGCGCCCGACGCGGCGGAAATGTATCCGGACGGGTTCGGTATCACCGTGACGGTTTCGGGCATCACCGAAGGCATGTGCGGCGCGGCGCGCCCCGGTCATTTCGATGGCGTGACCACCGTGGTGTCCCGCCTGTTCGAACACTGCGCGCCGGACGTCGCCTATTTCGGCGAAAAGGACTTCCAGCAGTACAGGGTCGTTCAGCGTATGGTCGAACAGCTCGGGCTGAATATCCGCATCGTCATGATTCCGACGGTGCGCGAACGCGACGGCCTCGCCCTGTCATCGCGCAATGCCTATCTCGACCCCGGCCAGCGCCGTGTCGCACCCGCATTGTACGGCACCATGTTCGCGCTCGCAGGCCGCCTTCACGACGGTGTGGATATCGCGGCCCAATGCGCCTGGGGCCGCCAGGCGCTGCTCGATGCCGGATTCGACAGCGTCGATTACTTCGAAATCCGCGACGCAGACACGCTTGAGCCCGCGACCGGCAATGCGCCGAACCTCCGTATTTTTGCCGCCGCGCGGCTGGGGAAAACCCGGCTCATCGACAATATCCCGGTGGACCCCTCCGAATAGGACCCGCGGGTATATTTGCGTTAGGCTGAAGCCGGCCCGATAATCCGTCCGCCAGAAAAATATCATCGGAGGAACGCATGTTCTACGAAACCGCGAAGAACGATCACGGTCTGCCGTATAACCCGTACAAATCGATCGTGGTGCCGCGGCCGATCGGCTGGATCACGACACTGGATACCGAGGGCGGCGTGAATCTGGCGCCCTATAGCCAGTTCAATAATCTCGGCTACGATCCGCCCTACGTGATGTTCTCGTCGGGGTCGGTATTCGGCGATGGCGGACCGAAGGACAGCGCGCGCAACGCCCTGCTGACCGGTGAATTCGTCTGCAATATGGCGACATGGGAATTGCGTGACCAGATCAATACGACCGCCCGGATGGTCGCACCCGACGTAGACGAGGCAGAACTCGCGGGTCTGGAAATGGTGGCGTCCAACATGGTCGCGCCGCCGCGGGTCAAGGCATCGCCCGTGCATCTCGAATGCAGGTACCATACGACGCTGACATTGCCCGGAAACTCGGTCGACAACATCGTTTATGTCGTCGTCGGCGAAGTGCTCGGCGTGCATATCAATGACGATGTGATCACCGAAGACGGCAAGATAGATATTCTGAAGTGCCGCCCGCTCGCCCGCATGGGGTATTTCGACTACACGTCGGTCGAATCCGTTTTCGAAATGGCGCCCGGCGGACCCAATATCGAAAAGATCCGCCGGGGCCTCGAGGGCCGCGCGCGGGGCAGCGATGCGGCGGAATAGCTGGGCGGCGGGATTGCTGGGATAGCTCCCGTATAAGCTGCGCTAAAAAAAACGGGCGTCCAGAAGACGCCCGTTTTTTAATTTTGTAACCGGGGCGATCAGCGCACGTAGACGTGCACCTCGTTCGTCGACGCCGTGTTGCTGGTCAGCGCGGACAGGCGGACCCGGTCCAGCGGCAGTCCCATATCGGACAATGACCGCAGCACGGTTTCGGCATTTTTCTTGGAGGAACTCGCTGAAAGCGCGACCCGCGCGGCATTGCCGCGGTTCGGGGCGACGGCGACGAGATCGAACATTGCGTCCGGCCGGCGCTGGAGGGCACGGCTGACGGCATTGTACAGGGGCTGCTCGTACTGGACGTTTGTCCGGTCGAACCGGATCACCACCAGCGGGCGGCGGACGCCGCCCTGGCTTGTCGCCGGCGCGGCCGCGAAATTGCTGGCCGCAGGTGCCGATGACGAGAAGGCGCGGTTGCCGAGGCTGGACCCCAGAAGCTCACCGTTCTTGATGGCAAGCGCCAGCGTCGTCAGGTTTGTGCGCTCGCTGCTCAGATAATTGTTCTGGCGGCTGATATCCTCGCTCAGCTCGTTGAGCAGGCGGTCGATGAGCACGACCGTGCGGTTGACCTCGTCTTCAAGGATGGCGAGCTGCTGATGGTCCGCATCGATCGCGCCGGACAGACCATAAGCCGCGCGGGTCGTTTCCAGCAGATAGGCCGACAGCGTCGACGTGCCGGCAACGCCGTTGGCCAGAGAATTCATCTGCGCAATGTCGTTCTCTACCTGGGCCAGGCTCGCCTGGGCCACGTTCCACTGATTGACCAGTGTCGGATTGCCCGGGGTGGTGCCGACCTGCAGCCGCGCATTTACCGCGGCGACCGTGCCGTGATAATTCTGCGAATGCTGCACCGTCATGTTGCGGATTGCCTGAAGCTGGGCATTCTGCTGACCGATCTGGCCCTGCAGGCGCTGAAGTTCGCCGCGCAGCTGAACGACCCGCTGTCCGACATAGGTGCCAGTCGCCGGTGCCTGCGAAATCTGCGGCGGCACGAAATTCGTGCGGCCAAGTGTCGGCGGCGGGGGCGGCGACAGCGTCGGCTGCTGGTTTGCCTCTGCCTGCGAAGCAGGAATGTTGTTTGAAGAACTGCTGCTGGCTGGATCCTCGCCCGTCAGCGACGGCCACAATGCGTCGGATGCCATCGAGCACCCGCCAAGCAGACCAGCTGCGAGAACAAGAGTTGCACAGTTTTTTGCAGTTCGTGTTCGGGTTATCACTCGGGCCATGTTTGGCCTTACCCCCAATATTTCATTTCAAAAGTTCGACAACGAGTCTCAGCAAATAATTGGAAAATAGTAAGAATTTACTAACCTGTGCCAACCGGCGGCCATATTACTTTAACGATTCGCCCTCTACAAGCCGATTGTCCGTGTCATATTCGGCACTACCGGCCGGCCGGATCGACTGCTTCGCGCCCCGATTTGGTCCTGTTTCTGGCGGTTTTGCGGGTAAAAGACCGGATTTGGCAGCGCTACCGGCAGAAAACTGCCCGAATCTGTTCATTTCCGGTTTCCGTTTCCCGCCGCCGACCTGAATCGGAAACCGGCCGTCGCATCAGTTCAGGACTGCGCCGATAATAAACGGGGCTTGTGAGAGACGCGGCACTTTGAGCACCCGGCCTGAAGCCCGGGCCCCGAATTTTTACCGGAATCGGCCGAAAGAACGCATTGCACCGCTGGCGCGCATTGGGTATACCCCTGCGGTCGCGCACCCGTAGCTCAACTGGATAGAGCACCTGACTACGAATCAGGAGGTTAGGAGTTCGAATCTCTTCGGGTGCGCCACTTCCCTTCCTGGACAATGATGCGCCGGCAAGACCGTCACACGCAGACCGCCCGGTCAGCGCAGGATGCCGCTTGCGGTCTGTCGCGTATTCATGACTGCCGGCAGCGGCGTCGCCAGCGTCGAGAGGTTTCTGTTCTCGCTTGATGCCTTGTTCATCGCGCTCGCCGTATCTTTCTCGATTTGCCGAAAACGGGCGAGGAGGGCCGGTGAGCCGCTGTATCGCATGGCGAGCCCCGCCGCTGCCGGGCCCGGCAGATGATCTTGATCGTTGTGCCGGATTTCTCTGAAGCCCGTCGCATTGCTCTGCGCCGCGCGCGCTGCTGCCTGTGCCGCGCGCGCACCGATCCTGCTGGCCGCGCCGGGTTCTTCGAGCGCCGCGATAGATGACGTCTCCCGCGATGCGAGAAGGTGATGGCCGGTGACGACAATACAAAGCATGACAATGCTGAGAGCGATCCGCTTGCGGCCTCTGCGTCTTGCGCGTCGTGTGGGTCTGCGTTCCTGCATGTCTTCGCGCCATCATGGCTGAGAATTTCCCGTCATCTGTTCTAACGCCGCCGGATTTATTTAGAGTGAAATTACCTGGTTAACCGATCGTTGACGGATGGATAGCATCTGACCTGTCTTTCGCGCGGCGGTCCGGGCCGTGACCACCTCCGCGGCATGGCTTTGCCGAATACGTCCGATCTGCTATCAGCGGGGGCGGAGGGACAGACAGTAACATGGTGGAACGTAAATCTGCGATCGAACCTGTAATACGCCCATTGCCCGGATTTGCCGGCATGATGCGTCATGCGTTCGGGCATAATCTGGTCAACGGGTTCAGCGCCTTTCTTTTTGCCGCCACGGGGCCGGGTGCCATGATTCTCGCGGTGGGCGCGGCAGCATCGCTGCCGGGGGATGTGATTGCCGCGTGGCTGTTTGCCGCCTATGCGCTGAGCGGCGTTCTGTCGATCGGGGTCTGCTACCTGTACCGCCAGCCACTGACCATCGGCTACAGCATGCCGGGCGTCGTCATCGTCGGTCCGGCGCTGATGCATTTTTCCATGCCGGAGCTTGTCGGCGCCTACCTGGTCACCGGCGGTCTTATCCTGCTGCTTGCGGTCACCGGGCTCATCCGGCGGGTTACCGCGGCATTGCCGGAGCCGATTATCATGGCGATGGTCGCCGGGGTATTCCTCCCTTACGGGATGCGCATGATCGGCGCGTTCGAGAGCAGCGTCTGGATCGCCGGTTCGATGGTGGCGGGCTATCTGGCCGTGACGGCGATACCGACGGTTCGCCGGCGCTTTCCGCCGGTGCTGGCCGCACTGCTTGCCGGATCGGTTACCATCGTCGCGACCGGCGCGTTCGGTTCCACCGGCGATATGGCGTTGGAGATCGCGGAGCCGATTGTATTCCGACCGGAATTTACCCTGGCGGCGATTGTCGAGCTGGTCATTCCGCTGACCGTTACCGTGGTCGGCATTCACAATACGCAGGGGTTCGCCATCGCGCGCAATGCCGGTTACCGGCCGCCTGAAAACATGGCGACCCTGCTCTGCGGCAGCGGCACGATCGTCTACGGCCTGCTCGGCTGTGTGCCGACCGTTGTCACCGCGCCGGCGAACGCGATCCTGAATGTGTCGGGCGATCCCGCCTGGCGCTATGTCGGCGGGATATGGTTCGGAATTTTTATTCTGGTCTTCGGCATCCTCGCGCCGACCGCGGTTCAGGTGGGCATGGCCTTGCCGTCGGCGTTTATCGCGACCCTCGCAGGGCTTGCCATGATCCCGGTGCTGCAATCGGCGTTCGTCAGCGGGTTCGGCGGGAAATTCACGCTGGGGGCCCTTGTCACCTTCCTGATCACCGTGGCCGGCGTCTCGATACTCGGCATCGGCGCCGCCTTCTGGGGGCTCGTGTTCGGATATGCGGTATCGCGTATCGCGGAGCGCGGCGACTTCGGCTGAAATCAGACAAAAAAAACCGCGGGAAAATTTCCCGCGGTTTCCGGAATATTTCCTGACGGTCAGTCGGTCGCAACCAGCGACAGCCGAATCCGTTCGATAGCCGCTCCAGCAGCAGCACCTGCGGCCATTACCACGACCGATGCGGCAAGGAAGCCGGCGATAAAGCTGACCGGCGTTGCAACCGCCAACTCCATTCCGTGGGCGGCACCATGAAACAGGGCGAACCCGCCGGTGACCGCCGCTGCCAGAACCGCGTTCAGTCGCGTGGCGATGGAGGCCAGCATGATCAGGATGGTGACCGATGCGAAGATGGCGGTCTCGACGCCGGGCAATACCGTCCCGCCGATCGCCAGAACCGCGCCGGTTGCCATCAGCACGATGAACGAGGCGGGAAGCGTCCACAGTTTCCTGCCGCCCGCACGTCCGGCCCAGACGCCGGCCGCAAGGAGCGCAAGCAGATGATCCAGGCCTGAAAGCGGATGCAGGAAGCCTGCGCCGAGGCCGGTCCCCGTGTGCGCGCTTGCGGCGGTCGTCGTCAGAATCGCGGTCGCGAATGCGATCGAAAAAACACCAAGTCTGGAATTCATTTTGGCTCCCCTGATAAAGTACGGCACCGGTTTATTTGCGACCGGAACCTCCAGTTCATATTCCTTGCGAAACTACGACTCCGCCTGAGGTATTGCAAGACAGGGCGGGCGCAGAACCCTGCGGGGAATATCTCGGTCGGCGACTTGACCATCCGGACATGCCCGCCCCGACCGGATCATTTGGCCTTAACCGGGCGTTAACGTCCCCGGCGTTTAATGATTCGCAAATAGCAATCACCGCAGGCCTGATTCCCGCGCCGTCGGGCCACCCTTGTCGGGAGAGAACGAGTGGATAGCAATGTCGCTCATACGGCCCCGCCGGATTCCGGCGAAGACGCTGCGCCGGATCCTTTGCGGGATGCGGAAGCGGCTGTTGCCGCCCTCGCCGACAGCTTTCTCGAATGGATCGCTGAGGACATCGGGCGCGCAAAGCAGGCGCTGGCCGCCGCCAGTGACCGGCCCGGCGACAACCAGACTCATATCCGCACCATCTTCGAGGTGGTGCATAACGTGAAAGGGCAGGGCGGGTCTTTCGGCTACGATCTGCTGACGTCTGTTGGCGGTTCGCTGTGCGATTACCTCCGGGTCGGGACCGCCTCGGCCGGCGACAAGCAGTTGAAAGTCATCGCGGCCCATTTTGCCGCGATCGATTTTATCCTGGAACATAACCTGCGCGGCGATGGCGGTGAGGTCGGCGATCAACTCAAAGAAAAAATCGCGAAGCTTGTGACGGCTTTTCCGGCGCCCGTGTAGACCGAGCGCATACCGTTTCAATGGAAAAAAGCGCGGACCGGTCGGCCCGCGCTTTTCTGTAATGGGACAGGGATCGGCCTAATGCGTCAGTTCGATCTCGACGCGCCGGTTGCGGGGTTCCACCGCGCCGTCTTTTGTCGGCACCAGCGGCTTCTCTTCGCCATAGGCCTGGGTGGCGACGCCGATCTCCGGCAGGCCGAGACGGCGGAGCGCACGTACCACTTCCTCTGCCCGCTCCCGGCTCAGTTGCAGGTTGTGACCGACCGGGCCCGAGCGGTCGGCATGGCCGGTCACGCGGACCATCGCCGCGCCGGAACGACGTGCCGCTTCGGCGGCCCGCGTAATTTCCGTTTCGGCGCCGGGAACGAGGCTCGCGGTGTCCAGGTCGAAATAGACCAGGAACCGTGTCGACAGGGACAACGGGCGTGTCGTCGTCATCAGCGATGACGGGGTCGCGCGCATCCGGGTCCGGGGCGCAGGGGCGATGCTGGCAAGCCGTTTGCTTTCCAGCAGGGTAAGTGCCGCGGTGAAGCGGTCGCGGCAGGCGGCGATATCTTTCGGCTGGAAATTTTCTTCCTGCTCCTGCATCCAGCAATCGAAGGCAATCTGCGCCGATGCCGCCTCGCCGGGCAGCGACCTCCGCGCGCCGCCCTCCAGCGCCGCAAGCAGCCGGCGCCGCGCATCGACAAGCGCCGGCAGCGTTTCCGCCGGAATCTTGCGCGCATCGAAGTTTTCGGGCGCGGGCGGTTTGCCGTTGGCGGCGGCGAGGGCGCGGCCGGCGAAGGTGTCGGCATCGCCAAGATCGTTTTCGTCGAGCTCCTGGCGGGCAAGGGTCGCATATCCGCTCTGCAGGGCGGCCGCGAAGGGATCGCTCGCCGGGGCGGCGCGTTCGGCGTGCCGGAGCAGGCGGAGAGAAGGCCGGCAATGCCGCCGGCAAGAAGTGCATTCTTTATCAATGTCATAGCGTGTTCCTTTCGTCTTCGGACCTGTCGGAAAGAAGGGTTTGGTTGCATCACCCGTGCAGTAAGCGATCCGATTGGGGCAGGGCTGCGGCGAAATTGTGGAATTATCGGGGCAGGTGCGCTCTAATCGCTCGTATGAACACAAACATTCCGATCTTCATCTGTGCGGTGAGAAAACCCTGTCTCAAATTTGAGACAGCATGATCACCAGTGAGACGCTTTCGGCGCTCGACCGCGAGGACCCGCTGGGGCCGTTCCGCGGCCAGTTCGACCTGCCCGAAGGCATCATCTATCTCGACGGAAATTCGCTCGGGCCGCTGCCGTGCCGCACCCTCGCGCGCCTGATCGATGTGACGCGGGAGGAGTGGGGCCAGTCGCTGATCACGAGCTGGAACAAACACGGCTGGATCGGTCTGCCGCAGCGCGTCGGCGACAAGATCGCGCGCGTCGTCGGCGCCGCGCCGGGCGAAGTCGTCGCCGCGGATTCCACATCGGTCAACCTGTTCAAGCTTCTCGCCGCCGCCTGCGCGCTGCGCCCCGGCCGCAAAGTGATCCTGACCGAATCCGGCAACTTCCCGACCGACATCTACATGGCCGAAGGGCTGGTCTCGGTCCTCGGCGCCGGATACGAGGTGCGGACCGTCGAGCGGGAAGACGTCGCCGCCGCCATCACCGACGACGTCGCGGTCGTCATGCTGACCCATGTCGATTACCGCACCGGCGCCATGCTGGACATGACGTCGGTGACCGCATCCGCCCACGCGGTGGGCGCGCTGATGCTGTGGGACCTCGCCCATTCGGCGGGGGCGGTGCCGGTCGACCTGAACGGCGCCCATGCCGATTTCGCCGTCGGCTGCGGCTACAAGTATCTCAACGGCGGGCCGGGAGCGCCGGCCTTCCTGTTCGTCGCGGCGCGGCATCAGGAAGTCGTGCGCCAGCCGCTTTCCGGCTGGATGGGCCACGCCGCCCCCTTCGATTTCGAACAGCGCTACCGTCCGGCGGAGGGGATTACCCGCCATCTCGCGGGCACGCCGGCGATCCTCGGCCTTGTCGCGCTGGAAGAAGGCGTCGATCTGTATCTCGAAGCCGACCCAGAAGACCTGCGGCGCAAATCAGTCCTGATGACCGAATGCTTCGCGGCCCTGGTCGCCCAGGAATGCGGCGATCAAGGCCTGACCCTCGCCAGCCCCGGCGATCCCGGAAAGCGCGGCAGCCAGGTCTGTTTCCGGCACGAAGAAGGCTATGCCATCATCCAGGCGCTGATCGCCCGTGGCGTGATCGGCGATTTCCGCACACCCGATATCCTGCGCTTCGGCTTCGCGCCGCTCTACCTGCGCTACCAGGACCTGTGGAACGCGGTCATCCATCTGCGCTCCGTGATGCGCAAGCGCGAATGGGACAGTCCCGAATTCAGGATAAAGGCGGCGGTAACATGAGATCGGATCCATGAGCGACGACAAAAAGCCGGCCAGCCTGCCCGAAGGCGCGCATACCGATTTCGCCGAGGACATGACCTATGGCGACTACCTGCAGCTCGACGGCATCCTGTCGGCCCAGCGCCCCATGTCGGACAAGCACGACGAACACCTGTTCATCATCATTCACCAGGCGACCGAACTCTGGATGAAGCTGGTGCTCCACGAAATGCGCGCCGCTATCGCCGCGATCGACGCGGACGACCTGCGTCCCGCCTTCAAGATGCTGGCGCGGATCGGTCGCATCCAGTCGCAACTGATCCAGTCCTGGGACGTGCTGTCGACCCTGACTCCGGCGGATTATCTGACCTTCCGCGATGCGCTCGGCCATTCGTCCGGGTTCCAGTCATTCCAGTACCGCCAGATCGAATTCCTGTTCGGCAACAAGAATCGCGCCATGCTGGTGCCGCATCGCGACCGGCCGGAGCATCACCGCATCCTGCAGGAAACCCTCGAAAGCCCGACGCTGTATGACGTCGTCCTCCGCCTGCTCGCGCGGCACGGGCTCGCGGTGCCCGAAGACGTGCTGAACCGCGACGTGACCGAGCGCTACACGACGCATCCCGGCGTGACCGATGTCTGGCTGCAGGTCTATCGCGATACCGACAGGTACTGGACCCAGTACGAGCTTGCCGAGGAACTGGTCGATCTCGAAGACTGGTTCCAGCAATGGCGCTTCCGCCATGTCACCACGGTGGAACGCATCATCGGCTCGAAACGCGGCACCGGCGGCACGGCGGGCGTCGCCTATCTGCAGAAGGCGCTGGATATCCGGTTCTTCCCCGAATTGTGGGAAGTGCGGACAGTGCTTTAGACTGGGAAGCCGAGCACCCATTCCGCATCTTTCCGGAGCCACGACCATGACCGACCGATCTCCCGCCGATCCGATCACCGTTTCCCATTGGGGTGCCTACCGGGTGCAGACCGAAGGCGGCCGGGTGACCGGGGTTACCGCGTTCGAAGGCGACCCGGAGCCGTCGCCGATGATCAAGGCGATGCCGGGAATCGTGCATGCCGATTGCCGGATCGAGCGGCCCATGGTGCGCAAGGGCTGGCTGGAAAACGGGCCGACGGCGGGTGGTGGTGCGGGCCGCGGGACCGAACCGTTCGTCGCGGTGTCGTGGGAAAAGGCGCTGGATCTTGTCGCGGCGGAGCTGGACCGGGTGCGGACGGACCACGGCAACGAGGCGATTTTCGGCTCGTCCGGCTGGGGCAGTGCCGGATCGTTCCATTCCGCAGAGACGCAGCTCAAGCGGTTCCTCAACGACATCGGCGGATTCGTCGATCAGGTGACCAACTATTCCTTCGGCGCCGCGTCGGTGATCGTGCCGCGGGTGACAGGCTCGATGGCACCGGTGCTGCGGCCGACAAGCTGGCCCGGTATTGTCGCCCATACGAAGCTGATGGTGTCCTTCGGCGGGGTGTCGCCGAAAAACAGCCAGGTATCGAAAGACGGCTTCGCCCGGCACGAAACCCAGAACTATCTGCGCGAGGCCCGCGCCGCCGGGATCGAATACGTCCAGATCAGCCCGGTGCGGGACGATTTCCTCGACGAACTGGATGCCGAATGGCTGCCGGCCCGGCCGAACACCGACACGGCGGTGATGCTGGGCCTCGCCTATACGCTGGTTGCCGAAGGGCTGCACGATCCGGATTTTCTCGGCCGCTGCTGTACGGGGTTCAACCGGTTCCATGCCTATCTGATCGGAGAGACCGACGGGGTTGCGAAGGATGCCGACTGGGCCGCCGGGATTTCCGGTATCGATGCGGAGACGATCCGCAGCCTCGCCCGGCGGATGGCCGCGACGCGGACGATGATTGCGATGAGCTGGTCCGTCCAGCGCAGCGACCATGGCGAACAGCCCTGCTGGATGGCGATCACGCTGGCCGCGATGCTGGGCCAGATCGGCCTGCCGGGCGGCGGGGTCGGCATCGGCTACGGTTCCATCGGCACGACGGGCGCGCCGCCGTCCAGAATGCCGGGCATCGGCCTCGCCAAGGGAACCAACAACGTCAAAGCGTACGTGCCGGTCGCCCGTGTAGTCGACATGCTGCTCAACCCCGGCGCCGATTTCGATTTCAACGGCAACCGGCTGACCTATCCCGATATCCGGCTGGTCTACTGGGCGGGCGGCAATCCGTTCCACAAGCAGCAGGATCTCAACCGCTTTCTCGCCGCCTGGCAGAAGCCTGAAACCATCATCGTGCACGAGCCGTGGTGGACGCCCGCGGCACGGCGCGCGGATATCGTGCTGCCGGTGACGACGACACTCGAACGCAACGATATCGGGTGCGGCCTGCGCGACCGGTTTTTCATCGCCATGCAGCAGGCGGTGCCGCCGGTCGGCGAGGCGCGGAGCGACTACGACATCTTCGCCGGGCTGGCGGAACGGCTCGGCGTGGCCGAAGCCTATACCGAGGGCCGCGGCGAGATGGACTGGCTGCGCCACATGTACGATGTGGCGCGCCAGAACGCGGCGCGGCTTGAAATCGAAATGCCGGGCTTCGACGATTTCTGGAAACAGGGCATTTTCGAATTCGATACGCCGGAGGAGTCGCAGATCCTGTTCGAGGCATTCCGCAACGATCCCGAAAAAGCCGCCCTCAAAACCCCGTCCGGCAAGATCGAGATATTCTCCGACACCATCGACGGGTTCGGCTATGACGACTGCCCCGGCCATCCTGCCTGGCTGGAACCTGTGGAATGGCTGGGCTCGGACAAGGCCGCACGCCATCCGCTGCACCTGATCTCGAACCAGCCGTTGCGCCGGATGCACAGCCAGCTCGATTTCGGCGGCCCCAGCCGGGAAACAAAGGTGGCGGGCCGCGAACCCGTCTGGCTCCACCCGGAAGACGCGGCGTCGCGGGGCATCGGTGACGGCGATATCGTGCGCCTGTTCAATGACCGGGGCGCCTGCCTCGCGGGTGCTGTGGTGACCGACCGGATACGTCCCGGCGTGGTGCGCCTGTCGACGGGCGCCTGGCTCGATCCGCTGGATGCCGGCGATATCGGCAGTCTTGAAAAGCACGGGAACCCGAACGTGCTGACCGTGGACAAGGGCTCGTCCAGGCTCGCGCAAAGCTGCATCGCGCAATCGGCGCTGGTCGAGATCGAGCGCTATAACGGCAATGCGCCGCGCATCACGGCGTATGACACCCCGGCGATCGCGGCGGAATAGGGCGGTAATCTTCGTGCAAACCAGCGAAGCAAAAGGAATTTGACATGAAACGGATACTTCTGGTGCTGGCCCTTGGCGGTGTCGCGATCGGCACGATCGCCGCATCGCCCGATACCGCTTTTACCGACCGGCGTGTAAAAGCCCTGTCGGCAGAGCGCATTGACGAATTACGGACCGGCAAGGGAGCGGGATACGCGCTGGCGGCGGAACTGAACGGCTATCCCGGACCCCGGCACGTCATCGATCTTGCCGACAGGCTTGATCTGACAGAGGAACAGAAAACGACCGCGCAGAAGCTTTTTGACGAAATGAGGGCCGAGGCCGTCCCGCTGGGAACGGCACTTGTCGAGGCGGAGACCGATCTTGAATCCCTGTTCCGCTCGGGCCGCGTCACGGAAGCCCTCCTGGTGCAGAAGACGACTGAAATCGGGTCGCTGGATGCACGCCTGCGGGCGACGCATCTGAAGTATCACCTGGCAATGAAAGACGCCCTGTCTCCGCCCCAGATCGCGCTGTATGACCGGCTGCGCGGATATAGCGGCCGGGGAGACAACAGACATGGGGGCGGCGGCGGACACCAGCACAGGCACTGACTCGGCGTAATGTCGGCGGGGTGCCGGGTAGCCTAGTTGGTGCTGGCCTGCTGAGGGGCGCGCTGGAGCCTGGCGGCATCCTTATAGGCCCGCTCGATCTCGCCGTTTGCGCAGGCCATCTTGATCTTGCCCAGCGCCCTGATAAGGGCGATGCGTTCGGCTCCCGTCGTCCGGCGGGCGGCGTTGCGTTCCTGCTGGGCGATGGCGCGAATGCAGTCGCTGATCTCGGCATTGCCCGCGGCAGTCTCTGCGGCCTGTGCGGTCGTGTGAAGGGGAAAGAGGAGGATTGCGCCGAAAGCGGCGGCAAGTACGGTGTTTTTCATATCACTACTCGTTTACTGACAAATCTCTCGTTCTTCCGAGTGATGCAAAATCCGTGCCAGAAAGGATAATTGATATATTTCAATGGGGTAGCATTGCCGATTGCCCTGAATTTTCCGTACCAGTAAAATTTTTCGACGAATTTCTCGTTTTGCGATTCCGCGCCGGCCGATATGCCTCCCGGTCTTGCCAAGACGGTCAAGTTTCTCCAGATTTCAAGCTGATCGGCTGCGGGAAAGGGCGCTATCCGCTTGTTCCTCACCTGTCAGAACGAAACGGGCATTCCCGTCCGGGCGGGGATGTCGAACAGGAAAGACATCACGCATGATTCCGCAGACTATCGGCGACATGACCGTGTCGCGCATTGTCGAATATGAAGGCCCCATTTTCCCGCCCGGTTTTTTGTTCCCCGATGCCGACGACGAGACGCTGCGCGCCAATGCCGACTGGCTGCAGCCCGCGTTTATCGACCCGGAGACAGGCCACCTGATCATGAGTTTCCATTCCTATGTCGTGCGAACGCCGCGACATACGATTCTCGTGGATACCTGTCTCGGCAATCACAAGCACCGCCCGCAGCGGGATTTCTGGCATATGCGCGACGGGCCCTACCTCGCCGACCTTGCCGCGATGGGCATCGCGCCCGAAGACGTCGATTTCGTGATGTGCACCCATCTGCATGTGGACCATGTCGGCTGGAATACGCGTCTGGTCGATGGCCGCTGGGTGCCGACCTTTCCCAACGCGCGCTATCTGTTCGGGCGCCGCGAACTTGAACACTGGCAATCCGTCGCTGCGGCGGGCCCCGATGCACCGGTCAATCACGGGTCCTATCAGGACAGCGTGCTGCCGGTGGTCGAGGCCGGGCAGGCGGTGCTGGTCGATGACGGGCACACGCTTGACGACGGCATCTGGGTGGAGGATGCACCCGGCCACACGCCCGGAAACGCCATGGTCCGGCTGAAATCGGCGCAGGGGAACGCCGTATTGACAGGGGATACGATCCAGCATCCGCTCCAGCTTGCCCGTCCGGACTGGTCCAGCGCGTTCTGCGACGACCCCGCGCTGTCGCGCGACAGCCGGACCCGCCTGATCGAGGGGGCGGCGGATACCGACACCCTGGTGCTGACCGGCCATTTCCCCGATCCTGTGGCGGGGCGGATCGTCAGCGCCGCAGGCGGCGGTTTCCGCTTCCGTTTCTAGAGGCTGCCCGTATGCCGGCGGTGGATTTTATTCAGCCGCCTGGGTCCGGTTACCGTGCCGGGCTTCTTCCTCGGCGATGATCTCGTCGATTACCCTGCGGGCGCGGATCGCCCCGCCGTCGACCGCCAGGTTGACGGTGGGAATATTCGGATAGCGGTTAAGCCCCGCCTGAACGCCTTCGATGACGGCGACGTCTTCGGTGAACGTCTCGACGAAGTTCTTGCGCACTATATCCGTCACGGCCTGGTCGTCGACCGAGAAATTCCTGACATGGGTCCAGAAATACCAGCTGCTCTGCGCGGTTTCGGGAGTGACAAGGTTATAGGCGCGCAGTTCTATCCCCTGGCTGCGGTCGCCTTCTGTCGCGCCGGTGCCGGCGACGCAGCTTCCCATATCGACTTCGACCATCGACGGTGGGTTGAAGGTCATGATCTGCCAGCGATCGACATTCTCCGTGAAGCCGCCGAGCTTCGCGTAGACGGGCGCCGCCGGCCGGTCCAGGATCCAGCGCGTGACGGTCACCACGGTACCGTCCTGGGCGGCGATCTGCGGGATTTCCGCGACATCGTCCGTGCCCAAAGTCGAGCGATGGACGAAAGAGACGTGGCTGGGGTCGAGCAGGTTATCGGCGACAAGCCGGTAATCGCCTTTCATGTACATCGGATCGCCGACAACGCAGGCCCAGCCCGCATCGTCGTTGCGCCAGATGTCGGGGACGAGGCTTTCATGGGCAAGGGCGGGGTCGCCGAGCCATATCCAGACGAATTTCGATTTTTCCACCAGCGGGAAGCTGCGGATATCGGAGCCTTTGGGTATCGATTTCTGGCCCGGCACGTGGACGCAGGTGCCGGTGCAGTCGAACTCCATGCCGTGATAGCCGCACTGGATGCGGTCGCCGACCCGGTATCCCTGGGACAGCGGCAGAAAGCGGTGGGCGCAGCGGTCTTCCAGCGCAACCGGCGTGCCGTCTTCGCGCCTGTACATCACCACCGGCTGATCCAGCAGGGTGCGCCCCAGGAGCGACTGGCCAAGCTCCGGCGTGGTCGCGGCGACATACCAGCAATTGCGGATGAATGTTTCGGTCATTTTCCAGTCTCCCCGTCGCGGCCCAGTAGCCGCGGGTTGTCCTTGTGCGCGCCCCACTCCGCCCAGGATCCGTCATAGACAGGCACGTCGCGGCGGCCCGTCAGGTAGAGCCCCAGCGCCAGGTGACAGGCGCTGACGCCCGATCCGCAGGTTGCCACGATGGGGCGGTCCGGGTCGATTCCGCGGTCCCGGAACGCGCGTTCTATCTCGGCGGGCGGGCGGAACCTGCCCGTCTCGGCGTCGATCAGGTGAATATAATGAAGATTGACCGATCCCGGAATATGGCCCGATTCAAGGCCGGGGCGCATTTCGGGCAATTCGCCGGCAAACCGCGCGGGCGGGCGAGCATCGACAACCTGCGCGCGCGTGCCGGATTGGGCATCGATATTGGCGCGCATTTCCGACATGCTGCGGACCAGTTCCGGCCGCGCCACAGCCCGGAATTCAGCCTGTGTAGCGGATCGGGTGTCCGTTTCGAGCGCGCCGCCTGTCTGCTTCCATGCGGCAAGGCCGCCATCGAGCATGGCCACGGCGTCGTGCCCCAGGGCGCGGAACATCCACCACAGGCGGGACGCTGCGTATTCTCCGTTGTCGTAGACGACGATGCGGCAATCGCGGCCGATCCCCGCTTTCCCCATATAGTCGGCAAACAGGTCCGCCGGCGGCAGCATGTGAGGGGCTGGGTGCGCCGGATCGCGTACATCGCTGATATCGACGTAGATCGCGCCCGGAATATGGCCTGCCGCGAATTCGGCGCGGGCGTCCTTGTCGTCTATGGGTGCGTACCAGGTGGCGTCGATTATCCGGACATCGCTTTGGGCAAGATTGTCCTTGAGCCATCCGGTATCCACCAACGGGCCAAAATTCTCCGTCATCTTCAGGCTGCCTTTCGTGCCCCGGGACCGGTCGCGGTTTCACCCAGCGCGGCGTTGACGCGCGGCATGACTTCTTCGGCCATCAGCTGCAGCGACCGCTTGGTCAGGTCCTCGTCGACCCAGTCCATGCCCGCGACGACGAGCTCGCCGAACGGGCCCGTAACCTCGCGGAAGGCGAGTATCTGGTCGACGACGCTGTCGACATCGCCGCAGATCACCAGGTCGTCCATCACCCGGTCGAGCGTGACGGCATCGTCGGGCTCATCCCTGTGGCGCTTGAAAACGGCCTGGCGTCCGCCCTTGGTCAGTTTGTAGACAAGCTGGTTGTAATAGAAACGATAGGGGCTGTTGGCATCCGTCTTGCCATAGCGTTGCGCGACCTTGTCGTCGTCGGCGACGAAGACCGTACGCGCGATGCGCCAGTCGGCGGGATCGGCCTTCCGGCCCGCCGCGACGCAGCCTTCTTCATAATTGGCCCAGTGGGTGGCCGCCCATTTATCGAACAGGAAATTGGCCGATATGGGGTGAAAATCCTTTTTGCCCATTTCGGTCACACCCTTTGAGAACGGGGCGACCACGGTGCCGATGATTTCGGGGCGCGGGTCCTGGTAGGGTTTCTGCAGGATGCCCGTGCCATAGGGAGCGTCAAGCGTGTTCTCGGTCGTCACCTGCCAGCGGTTATCCGGGAATTTGATCGCGTAAGGCGCTTCGCTTTCCCAGATCGCCAGGATGACGTCGATGGATTCGGCGAACATCTTGTTGATGTCTTCGTTGGCGATGCCCAGTACCTCGCGGTCGGACCGCAGCGTGCCGGGGCTGATGCCGAGGATGAAACGGCCCTCCGCCAGATGATCGAACATGGCCGCATGGCTCGCGACCAGCACCGGGTGGGTATGGGTCAGGTTCGTCGTGCCGGTGCCCAGCATGATGTTGTCGGTCGAATGGATGAGCGTGCCGAGGAAGAGCATCGAATTGGTGATGTTCTCGGCATCGTCCGACAGATGCTCGCCGACGAACGCATCGTAATAGCCGAGCTTGTCGCACAGGATGATCGCTTCGCGGTCCTGTTTCAGCGTCGTCGTGTAGTCCGTGTCGAGCGGATGCATGGGCATCGTGAAATAGCCGAGGCGCATTGTTCGGAATCCTGCTTTTCTGTCTGACTGTAGAATAGCGCATAAACATGATGCGAGTCAGCGCCCGGAGAGTATCCCGTCAGCCTATCATCGTATTGGGCAGGAACAGGGCAATCTCGGGAAAGGCGATCAGCAGGCCGAGGCAGACCACCATGGCGAGCCAGAACGGCATGATCCCGATGAATATCTCACCCATCGGCACGTCTTCGGCGATGGATTTCACGACAAACACGTTGACCCCTACAGGCGGGCTGATCAGCCCCATTTCCAGCACGATCACCATGACGACCCCGAACCAGATCGGATCGTAGCCAAGCTGGATAATCAGCGGGTGGACGATCGGCAGCGACAGCACCAGGATCGCGAAGCCTTCGAGGAACATGCCAAGCACGATGAAGGCGACCAGCAGGATCATCAGGATGCCGAGCGGCGCGAAATTGGTGCCGATCAGGGTTTCGGACAGGGTGGTCGGAATCTGCGTCAGCGCGAGAAACGGATTGAACACATGCGCGCCAATCAGGATCAGGAAGGCAAAGGCGCTGGTCCGCACCGTCTGCAGCAGGGTGTCGCTCATCGAGGTCCAGTTGACCGAGCGCCGGACGATGGCGAGAACGAAGGCCAGAAAGGCGCCGACGCCGGCGGCCTCTCCCGCTGTGAAGAAGCCGGTATAGATCCCGCCGATCGTGACCAGGATGATGCCGGTCATGGCGCCGGCCTGACTTGTGGCCTTTACGCGCGCGCGCATCGGCATTTTCGGGCCGGACGGGCCGAGTTCCGGCTTGAGACGGCACTGGATGCCGATGGAGACCATGAACAGCAGGGTGAGCAGAAGCCCGGGCAGAACGCCCGCAAGGAACAGCCGGCCAATGGATTCCTCGGTCAGGATCGCATAGATGACGAAACCCGTGCTGGGCGGGATCAGGATGCCCAGCGTCCCGCCGGCCGCAATACAGCCGGTGGCGAGCCGCGGATGATAATTGTAGCGCCGCATTTCCGGCAGGGCGACGCGGCCCATGGTGATCGCCGATGCGACGGAGGACCCCGAAAGGGCGGCAAACCCGGCACAGGCGGCAATCGTCGCGCAGGCAAGCCCGCCGCGCCAGTGGCCGAACCATGCATAGGCCGCGCCATACAGATCGCGGCTCATGCCGGATATGCTGGCGAGGTTCCCCATCAGCACGAACATCGGGATGATCAGCAGTTCGAAATTCGAAGCGATGACGAAGGGCTCGCTGCCGAGGGTGGCGAGCGCCGCCTTGGAGCCGTTGATCGCCCACACGCCGGCGCCGCCGATCAGCATCATCACGATGCCGACGGGCATCCGGAGGGCGAGCAGCACGAACAGCGCGGCAATGCCGATCAGGCCGATGGTGGATTCACTCATTTAACCTGTATCTCCGGCAGGCCCAGGGCGGAGCGGGCCGCAAGCAGGAACAGGACGAGCGTGAATACTCCCGAACCGAAGGCGATGATGAAATAGAAAGGCCAGTGCGGGATCGGCAGCAGGTTGAATCCGTCGCCGAACTCCAGCGCATCGAGCCCGTGGACAACGCTCATCCAGGTGACGATGACGAAGAACAGCCCGCAGACGAGACGTACCCCCACATCGAGCATCTGCAGGGTCCGGCCCTTGATTAAATTGCCGATCAGGTCGACGGCGATGTGTCCCCCGGTCCAGCCGGAATAGGCCATCGCGAAAAAGACCACCGCGATCAGCCCGGCTTCGGAGATATCCTGCGCGCCAAAGATGGGTTCGGTCATTTTCCTGAGCGAGACGGCGGCGACGGTGAGAAACATCAGCCCCATCAGCAGGACACCGCTGACGATGGCGAGAACGCGCACACAGCCTTCCACCAGCCCGCTCAGTCTAAGGACGTAGCGTTCCATCAGAACGATCCGTTTTCAGGCAGTGCCCGGGCTATTTCACGCCCATGGCGGCGAGAATCTCCTTCGCCGGGATATCCTGTTTTTTAAGGTCGGCAACCTGAACCGCCCGCGATTTCATCAGCGCTGCCGTGGCTTCCGCAAGGGCGCTGCCGGTCATCTCGATGACTTCGTGCTTGTCGGATTTGCGGACTTTGTCGAGTCCCGCCTTGCCTGCCCTGATGTAGAACGCCGATCCCTTGATGGACATGTCGCGGCCGGTGGTCTTGCGGATTATGTCCTTGTGGGCGTCCGACAGTTTTTTCCACGTATCGCGGTTCATCACCAGGAAGAAAGGCGAGCGGCCGAGCGGCATGCCGGTCGTGAAGTACTTCGCGACTTCGTCGAACTTGAAACTGCCGATGGTGCTCGGGCCGGTCATGACCCCGTCGATAACGCCGGTGTTCATTGCGTTATAGACCCGGTTGATCGGCATGAAGACCGGCACCGCGCCGAGGGCGGCGAGCGTCGTTCCCTGTGTCTTGGACGGCACCCGGATTTTCATGTCTTTGAGGTCTGCGAGCGTCCGGACCGCTTTTTCTCTGGTCAGAATTGTCTGGCGCTCATTGGTCCACAGCGCCAGCACTTCGACACGCGCCCATTCGGGGGCGAGCAGGGGGAACGCATCCCACAATTGGTTGGCGGCGACGACCGCATCCGCGGCGATGCCGGGAAGTTCGATCACACCGGTGCGCGGGAAAAGATTCGAGGTAAAGCCCGGCAGGCCGAACGTGACGTCGGCGACGCCGTCGACTGCGCGTTTGAACTGGGCCACCGGCCCCTTGCCGAGCGCGCCGCCCGGATAGATCCGGATCGTCAGCGCGTTATTCGTCGCCTTGGCGACTTCTTCGGTCCAGGGGCGCATCAGGAAGCGGTCCATCGGATGGCGCGGGGACATGAAATGCGCGAGCTTGATTTCGGCCGACACCGCAGGCGTCGAGGTGAGGGCCGGTAGGGCGATCGCGCTGCCGAGCAGTCCGGCCGCGAGGACGCCCGCCAGGGGAAGCCGCGAGAGCGAGGCAGATATATTCGCAGATATACTCATTTTCGTTTTCTCCCATATTTGTTTTCTATGAGAGAAGCGTGATGTCTGCGAACGCGCACCTTTTGATTTTGCGGGCACCGGCTCCTTTTCTATCTGATGCCGTCGGGAAAACGGCAGTGAAAGTGCGGGCCAGTCCGGCGCAACGGAACGGAACGACGTCTTTCCGCATCGGCAAGAGCGTCCGCGGGTAGAGCGCCGGACAAAAACCCGGCGCGCGCAAATGAATCCGTTCCTATGCCGGCCGGAGGCCGCCGGTTAGTGGGCGGCTTCCGGGTCGCGGAAGCGGATCGCTTCGAACAGACGATCCGGAAGGGGCCCCGCGCGGCGCATGGCGGCATTCCATCCGGGTATCTCCGGCGTGGCGTCCGGCAGAGAGAGGGCCTTGTCTGTCCAGGCCGTCCCTTTGGCGATCTCCGCCGCGAAGGCCTTTTGCATTTTTGCCGGTGAAATATCCCTCAATCCGGCCTTTTTCAGCGCATCGCTGCCCGGCGCCGAACCCAGCCAGGCAAGGGCGAGCGGGTAGCGCTTTTCCAGCGCCGCCGCGTAGGCGCGGGTGTCGGTGGCGGATTCCGACAGTATTTCCATCCAGCCTTCGGCGTATTTGAGATGGAAGTAAGTTTCCTCGCCGATTTTCTCGGCAAGACCCGCAAGGGCCCGGTCGGGGCAGTTCAGGTAGCCGGATATCGCCATCCAGGTCGCCTGTTCGGCGAGCCATGTCGTGGCGATAAAGTCGGGCCAGCCTATCGGCGGGGTATCGAGCATGTTCATCGACCGGATGTCCGCAGCGCCGCGGCCTCTCTCGATCCAGCCATGGATATGTCCGAAATTGACGAGGTACTGCCAAAGCGAACGGGTGTGACCGTACGCAGCACCTGTCATCGCGGTAAGGGCGGCAAAATCAGGGAGCGAGCGGCCGTTCAGGATGCTCCGGGTATACCAGTTGCCGAGCACGAATTTCGTGTCGGCGATCGCGAACAGGTCGTTTTCGAGGGCGGTTCTTGCCGCGCCGTCGAGACCGTCTATGGAAAATCGCATGTCAGACCTCCTTGATTTTGACGTTTCGGCCGCGTTCTGTAACGG
>JAYOMI010000034.1:0-33589 GCA_038120765.1 Rhodospirillaceae bacterium | reverse complement strand
GAAGAGTTTGCGATCCGAAATCGGTATGCGCCCCGCACCAACGAATCCGATGCGCTGCAGCGACAAAGTGCTGGAATGGTGCGTCGGGTTCGTCGACCGCTACGGTGTCGGGGTTCACTGTCACCTTCTGGAGACAGAGGTCCAGACCCGCATCGCCCAGGAGCTTTACGGCACGACCACCGTGAAACATCTGGACGATCTGGGCCTGCTGACATCGAACCTGAGCTGCGCCCACACCATCTGGATCGACGACGACGATATCGAGTTGATGGCGGACCGGGGGGCGAGCGTGGTTCACAATCCTGAAAGCAACCTGCTCAGCGCGTGCGGCCTCGCCCCGATACCCACAATGCTGGCGCGCGGCGTAAACGTCGCCCTCGGCAGTGACGGCTCCTGCAGCAGCGGGGATCAGGCCATACACCGGGCGATGAAACTCGCCACCGCGATTCACCGCAACGGCGAGCCTGACCGCTCCCGATGGGTCAGCACCCGCCAGGCCCTGACGATGGCAACCGCCGGCGGTGCTGCCGCCATGTTCGCCAAAGGTAAATTCGGCGCGCTGCAGGCCGGACAGGCAGCCGATATGGTGCTGTACGATCTGACCCGGCCCTGGTGGACGCCGGTGAACGACCCGATCCACCAGTTCGTGCAGTCCGAGACGGGCGCCGGGGTCGATACCGTGATCGTCGCGGGGAAAGTATTGGTCGAAGGCGGCAGGATTACCGCGTTCGATGCGGACTCGCTGCTCGAAGAGGCCCGCGCGCTGGTCCCCGCAATGAAAGACCGCAACCGGGATCTGTTCGAGGTGGTCGAACGTGTGGGCGAAGCCGTCATCTAGACGCGTGATCTAGACACGTGATTCGGCCGGTCGAAACCGCTAAACATCTTACGACCGATTAATTGACAGGCAGGTATTCATTGCGTCTTTCCGTACTCGACCAGTCCATATCCCGCGCCGGCCGCTCCCAGGGAGACTCCATCAGGCAGACCATTGAATTGGCGCAGTATTGCGAAACGCTGGGCTATTATCGCTTCTGGGTGTCCGAACACCATAATCACGACACGATCACGGGCACGGCGCCGGAAATCGTCATGGCGGCCATCGGCGCAACGACCGACCGCATCCGGATCGGCAGTGCCGGCGTCATGCTGCCCCATTACTCGGCTCTCAAGGTTGCCGAACAGTTCCGGGTCCTGGACGCCATCGCCCCGGGCCGGATCGACCTCGGACTGGGCCGCGCGCCAGGATCGGACGGCAGGACGGCCTACGCGCTCAATCCACAGGCGATGCAGGGCGCGGATAATTTTCCGGTACAGATCCGGGACCTGCTGGCATGGGTCTCCGGCGAGCCGCTGCCCGCCGAACACCCCTTTGCCGGGATAAGGGCCTTTCCGCAGGGGGACACCGTCCCGGTGACGTGGATGCTCGGCACATCGAATTACGGCGCGCAGGTCGCGGCGCATTTCGGTATCCCCTATTGCTTCGCCCATTTCATCACGCAGGGCGAGGGCTGCGCGCAGGCACTGGATATTTACCGCCAGCAGTATCAGCCAAGTGCCCGGCACCCGGACCCCGTAACGACCGTCTGCGTCTGGGCCCTGATGGCGGATACCGAAGAAGAGGCGGAATTCCAGTTCATGTCCCGCGCACGCACGCGCCTCGCCCGCGACCGGGGCAGCCTCGTCCGGGTAGAGGCGCCCGATGTAGCGGCGGCTCATGACTATTCCCCCGCCGAACAGGCCCGGATTCAGGCGATGCGCGCGGATGCCTTCGTCGGCACGCCGGAAACCGTGGGTGCGCGATTACGAAGCCTCGCCGGGCAACTGGGACTGGATGAGCTTGTGATCCTTACATGGGCGTATGAAATGGACGCCCTGAAACGGTCATACGAGTTGTTCGCCAAGGAATTCGCAATTGCCTAGTCACCGGGTTGCCGGGCTCCGTTATCGCTGTGCGCCGGAACAGCCGGGCAAGTTTCGTGTGGGCCATATGATGACATCGTACCGACTATCGAAACTGGCCCCGATCGTCCTCACGGCGCTTTTCGGCTTCTGGCCGGCCAGCGCGGCCAGCAGTGCAGACATGCAGGAAATAGACGGTTTCTCGATCGACCGGACCGAGGTTTCCATCGGTCAGTTCCGCCAGTTCGTCAAAGACACCGGCTTTGTCACCAAGGCGGAAAAGTCAGGCGGCGGGCTCGTTTACGGCGCAGGCTGGGAACGCAAGGCAGGCTGGATCTGGTCGTCCCCCTTCGGCACCCCCGCCGGAGACAGCGAACCCGCTGTTCATATTACATTCGACGAGGCGGCGGCCTATTGCAAATGGGCAGGCAAAAGACTGCCGACAGACGCAGAATGGAAGAAAGCCGCCTATACCGAAACAAGACCCACCCCGCCTGCGCCCTTCGTGACCGGCACGACGTACGATTATCCGACAGGTTCGTCGCCGCTCGGCGCGAATTGCCTTAATGACTGCGGCCCGACGCCGGCAATCGATTACAGCGCCAGACTGGACCGCGGAACCGGCCCCGCCCCGGTCGGCACAACCAAAGCCGGCGTCAACGGCCTGTACGACATGGGCGCGAATGTCTGGGAATGGACCGAAAACGGCGCCAGCACCGAGAAAGGCACCAGGGGCGGCTCATGGTGGTACGGCGCTTTCCGGATGAAATCGGGGGACGTTGCGACCAAGCCCCGTGACATGGCCGTCGTCTATATCGGCTTCAGGTGCGTGAAAGACGCTGAATAACCGGCATCCGGGATCGCATGCATCCGGACCCTGGTGAAGGCTCACATCCTATGCGGATGTCTTTGCCGTGCGCCGGTTCGCCATGACGTCCAGTGTCAGATAAAGCAACCCGACCGCGAACCCGCTGAAATTGGCATAAACGACCCAACCTGCAAGCGTTGCCGGTAACAGTGCGGCAAACCCTGCTGTCGCCAGCAGAATCCGGGACGCCGGGTTCATCGGCCGCGCCGCGTAACCGATGAACGCCGTCGAGATATAGCACACGCCGATACACGCGGTTGTTATATCGATGACGGTCGCCGGCCACTCCCCCTGCAACAGCAGCGTCGGCGAATAGGTGAACAGGAAGGGAATCACATAGGCCACCCAGGCGAACACCATCGCCTTCATCGCCGTGCGCATCGGGTCCTCGCGGGTGATGGACGCCGCTGTAAAGGCGCATAGTGCCACGGGCGGCGTGATCATCGACATCATCCCAAAATAGAGGATGAACATATGGGCCGCGATCGGTTCGACCCCCGCTTCGGAAATCGCGGGCGCGATCATCGCCGCCAGCAGCAGGTAGACCGCCCCGGTGGGCATTCCCATTCCAAGGATGATGGACGCGAAGGCTGCGATCAGCAGCAGCAGGAAAAGGCTCTGGCCCGCCTGTTTCAGCAGGAAGAGCGTGAAGCCCTCGCCGAGCCCCGTCGAATTCAGGATGAACATCACCCAACCTGCGCCGACGACGACAAAGACCAGTTCGACCATGACCAGCCCGGCGCCGCCGAATGAATCGATCAGCTTTCTGAACGTCATCCGGGCGCCCTGATAGGAGCGGACGAAACCGAGAATCACCACAACGGCCGCCGCATACATCGCGGCCTGCTGCGGTTCGGCCCATAACCAGAACAGCGCGTAAATCAGCATCACGAATGGCAGGAGGAAATGGCCGCCCTCCAGAAGAACCTTCCGGATCTCCGGCAGTTTCTCGGCGACCTTGCCGACATTGTCCTTGGCGGCGACCCGGTCGACCATGACGAAGACGGCAAAATAATACAGCAACGCCGGCACGATGGCCGCGATGACGATCTCGGTATAGGGAATTTCCAGTATTTCCGACATCAGGAACGCAGCCGCGCCCATGATCGGCGGCATGAACTGCCCGCCGGTGGACGCGACCGACTCGATGGCGCCGGCGTTAACGCCCGAATAGCCGGCATGCCGCATCAGCGGAATGGTGATGACGCCCGTCGAGGCGACATTGGAAATCGCGCTGCCGGAGATTGAGCCGAAGAACGCGCTTGCGACGACCGCAATTTTCGCGGCGCCGCCGCGGCGGTGACCGACCATCGCCATTGCGAGGTCGATGAAGAACCGGCCGCCACCCGATCCGACCAGAAGCTGTCCGAAAAAGATAAAGACCAGAACGACTTCGATTGAAATTTTCAGGGGCAGTCCCAATCCCGCGCCGGCATCAAGGCCGAGATCGGTCGCCAGCGCATCCCAGTAAACGGTCAGGCCTTTCAGGTCCCCGCCGACCTCGTCAGCGAACAGGGCATAGATCATGAAAAACACGACCACGCTGAAAAAAGCGTATCCCGCCGTTCGACGGATTCCTTCAATGGACAGGGCGACCACGATACACCCGATAACGAGCGCCTCCGTAGTCCGGTCGCCGTATTGTTCCGAAAGCCGTTCGTAGTCGAACATGACCCATAACAGGGTCGCCAGTCCGACGATGGCGGCTATCCAGTCATAAAACGGCGGCGGTCCGGGTTTGCCGCGCCGGACGCGATATCGCAGGAAGCCGATAAAGAGCGACAGGCCCCACGACACGGCAAGCAGTTGCTGGCCGAAGAACGTCAGATTAAACCATCTATAGGCCTCGATCGCCCACAGGACGCCAAGCGCCACCATAATACCGCCGGCAACACGGGTAATACGATCGACAAAGACACCTTCCGGGGGAAGGTCGGTTTCTGTTTCAGACTCAATCATGTATGGCGCCTGCTGCGGGGCCGGAAAGCCGGCCCCGCATCACTCAGGACGGAGCCTGTTACATTACGCCCATTTCCTTATAGGCCTTCATCGCACCCGGGTGATACGGCACGACGGTGTTCTTGTAATACATCTTGTCGGCATGGAAGCCGTTGAACGCCCCGTGCGATTTCACGAGGTCCTGCTTGTTCGCCGCCATGGTCTTGATGATCTTGTAGACAACTTCATCCGGAACATGCGCGCCTGCGGTAATGAAGAAGGGATAGGTCATCACCTTCGTCGGCCCGACAATCCCGGGGGTCCGCTTCGACGGCTTCATCTCGGACACCCAGATTTCCGGATACCATTTGCGCATGGCCGCGATGGCTTCCGGCGAATCGTTGACCGAAAGGAAGCGGAGACCGCCGCGATCGCGCAGCATGGCATGCTGTTTCATCGACGCCGCGGTGCCGGGGATAATGATCGCGATATCCTGCTTGCCGCGCGCCATGTCGTCGCCCGACGGCACGTAGCTCGCATAGGGTGTATTGATCATGTCCTCCTGCACGATATTGCACGTTGCGAGCAGGGTGGACTGGGTAAGCTGCAGAATCGTCTGGGCGGTAAACTTGTTGCCCATCCGTTTGCCCTTCGCGTCGCAGATCGTCTTGATCGGCGAATCGGCCGGAACCGCCAGAGTGGATCGGAGCGGGAACATCACGCCGACCATGCGGAAGTTTTCCTGCTTGCCCTTGTCCTCGAAAGTTCCGGTGCCCTGATAGGCGAATCGCGCCTCGGCGGCATTGTTGATGCCGAAATCGATCTCGCCCGCATTCATCTGCGGCACGATCGAGAACGACCCGCCGCCGGGACGGACGCGCACTTTCACGTCGCTTTTAAGGTTCATCAACTTGGAAATCGCCGTGCCCGCGCTGTAGGCAAGCGAGCCCTGCTTGTTGGTGCCAATCGAGTAGATGTCCTGCGCTGCGGCGGGCAGCGCGATTGCCCCCGCGACTATGGCCGCAAGTGCGATGGATACTGACTTCATCATCATGGTTCTCCCTGTGATCTTGTGTGCCGTAATTCAGCTTCTTTGGATTGTCGCATCTTATATACCGCCGCCGCGGCTTTTCATAGATTCTTTGCGTTACCCAATCGGCCCCAGCAGTGTCTCTCCGCCGAACGTATCCGATTGCGCTTCGACGGTATCCGGCCACGGATCGGATACCCGGGGACGCAGGCTGGCCGGGCGCGGCTTACCGTCCCAGCCGATCTGCTCCATATAGTAATAGAGCTGGATCGCATGGCCGTCGGGATCGATCGCGAACGCGGAATAGTCGATTCCCGGAAAGAGTTCCGGTGGCAGGTGTTTGATCTCGACACCCTGTTCATCGATGAAAGAAACCGCGTCACGCAGCTGCTGGTAATCGCCGACCTGCATGCCGAAAGACATGCATGACGTATGTTCGCTGAGGCCCAGTTCCTCGCGCAGCGCCATCGGGTACAGCGCCAGCGAATGATGCTCGGTATTGGCGCGCAGGAAGACGCAGCGATGACCGTTATAGGTGATCTCCTCGGTCACGGTGAGCCCCATCCGCCCGATATAGAAAGACAGCGCTTCTTCCATATCGTCGACGAAAAGACGTACCGGGCCGATCCGGATGACCTTGAACGGACGCGGCAGCAGGATGCCGCCGACATCGTATTTGGCTTCCATGTCACAGGTATGACGCGTGCCGTCCAGCAGGTTGGCGCCTTCCTTCAGCGCCGCCTGGACTTCGTCATATTCGGAAATCTGCGGCAGATCCGGTGTTTTCTGAAAACCGCGCTTGCGGAAGATTTCAGGCTTCGAGATCCCGTTCCAGCCGATCTGCTCGATGCCGTAGTACAGTTCGTTGATATTGTTGTTCGGATCGGACGGATAGACGTGCCAGTTCGACCCGGGCGTGTCGCGCCCTGACCGGCGGATCGGGTTTTCAAGACCGCGCAGCCATTCTTCCGCCTCCGTGACCTCCCGCAGACTGCCGACCTGCCAGGTGATCTGGTTGATGGTCACATCGTCGCGCTTCGACGGGCCGGCAAGCTGGTCGAGGATCCGCTTCGGGAACACGACGAAGGAATGGTGGTCGGTGCCATGGCGCAGAAAGTATCCGATGCCGCTGCCCAGGGTCTTGCGCAGTTCCTGATCCTCGATCCGGCTGCCGAAATCGATGGGATCGGAGACGCTGAAACCGAGGACATCCGTATAGAATTTCAGACCGGCCTCGACGTCACGGACGTTGAAGCCGAAATGGCCGAGACGCCTGATCTTGAACGGACGATCCAGTCGAACGCCCCCGACGTTGTAACCGCTTACCGATGTACCTTCCATTATGCCCTCTCTCCCTGCTTATCGCGCGATCTGCGCCATTGGCGAAACTGCCGCGATGCCCGTGCAAACATTGCTCAAGATCGTCATTCCTCAAACTACGGCTCTGTCGCCGATCTCGTCATCCCGGGCCGGAAGCGGTTCGGGCTGGTCGACCACCAATCGCTCGGCAACGGCCGCAAGGCGGCTGATCGTACCCGCAGCAAGCGGTATGCCGGTGGACATCCGTTCCTCGGCAAGCCGGAACCCGCGCTCTCCCGGCATCAGAATTTCATCCGTCGCTGGGGCCTTTGGCAAGCCTTTAAGCGTGCCGGACAATTCAGCGACCTGCATCAAAAAGGCTTTCGGGTCGCAGAAGCTGCCAATGTTCAGCGCGAGGGCGGCGCCATTCATCACACCCTTGCGTCCGGAAAATGCCTCGGTAATCACGGGGTTGGCCGCCAGCACGCTCGCCAGTACCTCGAACATCAGCGACAGCCCTGCGCCCTTGGGACCGCCCATGGGCGTCAGCGTCGAAACGTCTGCAGGATCGGTCGCGGGTCGCCCTTCGGAATCGATCGCCCAGCCTTCTGGAATGGGCGTGCCTGCATCCTTTGCAGCCATGATCTTGCCAAGCGCCACGGCAGAGGTCGACATATCCAGCAGCAGAGGCGCCCCGTCTGACGGAGCTGCAATCGCGACCGGATTCGTCGATACGCCTGAGACCCGCGCGCCCTGATAGGCCATCAAAGGGCCCGAGGCCGTAATGACGATGCCGATCTGGCCGCGCTGCGCCGCGCGGAGCGCATAGTATCCGACAGCGCCGGAATGGGTGATATTCCGGGCGGCGCACCAGCCGATCCCGAGACGTCCGGCAATATCGATGGCATGGTCCATCGCGGTCACCATGGCCGATGCACCGGGCGCGCGCGCCGCTTCGAGCAGGGCTACCGCCCCTTCCTCCCGCACGATTTTCGGCTCCGCTGCAGGATCTATAATCCCGAGCTCGATCATCTCGAGGTAGCGCGGGATACGGAGAATGCCGTGCGAATCCGTTCCGCGCGCATTGGCCCATATCAGGACATCGGCCGTCTGCCTCGCATGATCGGCGCTGAAGCCGCCCGCACGGAGCAGGGCCGCGCTGTAGTCGATGAGGTCCTGGGGCCGGAAAAGAGTCATTAAGCCGCCCGCAGCGGTGTCGGAAAGAACTTGTCCAGCCAGGCCTTGATGAGACTGCGTGTATGGGGCGCGTCTTCTTCAGATAACGGGAAATGCGACACGCCGGTCGGGATCATCAGCTCCGCATTTGCCCCCGCCTTCTCGAACAGGCGGATGGACTGCTCCGTCGGCGTGACAACATCGCCCGCAGTATGGAACAACAGCAGGGGGCGCGGCGCGATTTCGGCGACGACATCTTCCGCTCTGAAATTATACATGCTGATCGCCGTTTCCACCGGCACCTCGAACTGCGCCTTGGGCGACAGGTTCTTGCGCAGTTCCTCCGGGATCGGCACCACGTCGAAGCGCGACACCCATAGACTTTTGCCGGTCTCGGCCTTTTGCTGTCGGCCGCGCTCCAGGATGTCGGTGAATTTCGCCCATGCTTCCGGCGTCGGGTGCTGGCCGCGGAACTTTCGTTCGCCATCGCCCCAGCCGCACAGGGACATGACACAGGCGATACGTTCGTCGATGCCGCCGGCAAAGACCGCCACGGCAGCGCCGAAGCTGTGCCCGGTTACGCCGATCCGGTCCGGGTCGACTTCTTCCCGTTCGGAAATGAATGTCAGGGCATTCTTGGTATCGGCGACCTGGTCGAAGCAACGCACTTCGCCGCGGGCACCTTCGCTCTCGCCGCAGCCGCGGAAATCGATCCGGAACGCGCAATAACCCAGTTCCTCAAGCATGTCTGTGACCAGTTCGACATGCGACTTGTCCTTGGTCCCGACAAAGCCATGCAAGACGATGAACGTGGGAAGCTTCTCGCCCGGTTTGCGACCGTCCGGCACATGCAGGACGCCTGAAAGTTTCAAGCCGTCCGACATGAAGGTAAGAGGATGCTGCATTCGGTTTCCGTCCCTGTTTTCCATCCGTTTGGAACCTTGCCGCCGGCATTCACCGCCGCCGATTACCGGGCATTCACAATGCCGCGGCGGCTTGGATCTCTATATCACGGATATCTAGCACTTACTTTCCGCAATCGCAATTATTTTCGAATATTTTATTTTAGTCGAATAATTAGATATGTTTCCGCCTTCTCCATCCGACCCGACATTATCTTATCGGCCTCAGTCCTGTTGGCCGGAGCGAATCGCGTTCTCCACAAGCTGTATATTCGAAAATTTGTGTTCCATTGAAAATTTGTGCCTGACGGCCTATAAAAAGGCTTGTTTGCAGAGCGATCCGGGATCGGAACGCACCCTCTGAATTTCAGCCCGAGAAACCGAAACGATGGATGCGCCCAATACATACCAGCCAGGCGGACGCGACATCGTCGCGTTGCTCCGGTCCGATATCGTCAGCAGCGTCCATGCGCCGGAAACACGGCTGAAATTCGCGGAACTCAGCAAATCCTACCATGTCGGCATCGGTACGCTGCGCGAAGCGCTTTCCCAACTGGTGTCAGAAGGTTTTGTCACGGTAGAAGCCGGAAAGGGCTTCAAGGTTGCCCCTGTCTCGGCCGAGGAACTCGTCGAAATTACCGGCCATTTTATCGAGTTTGAAAAACGCGCCATTGCCGAATCCATCGCCGCCGGCGATGACGACTGGGAAAGCAATATCGTCGCAACACACCACCGCCTCAGCATCATCGAAAGCCTGCCCTGGGCGGAGCGCATGGAACGCCACTCCGAATGGGTAGAGCGCCATCGCGCCTTTCACGAATCTCTGGTTGCCGCCTGCCGCGGGACATGGCTGTTCCGCCTTCGGTCAATCATGTTCGACCAGCTCGACCGGTATCGGTTCGTATCGAAAAACTTTTCGGAAGGCATGGGCAGAAAGAAATTCGACGAGCACCGCAACATCATGCAGGCAACGATCGGGCGCGATGCCGAAAAGGCCGCCCGACTGATCGAGGAACACATCCGCGACACCTCCGACCGCGCGCTCACGATGTTGTAGGCTTTCGGCCGGGGCGTCGTCTTTGCCGCCCGGACCATCAGAAAACGACGCCGGGACGGCAAGTTCAGGGAATCAGGCCGTCTTCCATTTTCAGACAATAATCGGCAATCGCATCCGAATGCGTGAACCATACCTTATCCCGCGCGGGATGCTCGACGATGTGTTTGAGCGCCTTGCGGAGCGGCGCCAGCCGGTAGGGTTGCCCGGAAATATACGTGTGCAGCGATGCGCAATAGACGACGGGGCGATCGTCGCTCTGGCGGAGAAGCTCCTCGAACTGATCGACCATCATATCGGCGAACTCGCGTCCCGTGTGCTGGCGGAAAACCGCCTGGCCGATATCGTTCAGTTCGAACGGATAGGGCACGGAGAGCAGCCTTCCGGCGCGGGTGTTCAGCCAGACAGGCTGATCGTCGCACGTCCAGTCAAGCAGATAGCTGTATCCCGCTTCCTTGATCAGGTCCGGAGTGACGGGCGTTTCCGCACGGAAAAATCTTCTGGGTCCTCGGGATCATGCAGAAATTCTGGTATTCGAGCGACAAGCGGCGCGAGCGTTTTGTCAGCATCTGCGACGATCCGGACGTCCAGCACCTGACCTGGGAATCGTATATGAACAAGAAACTGGTTCGCAGCCGACCGACCGCACATTTCCGCATTTTCATTAAAGACATGGCGCATCTCTGCGGGCTGGTTTCGCCGTCGCGATGACAGGTCGGCACAGAGGCAAACGCTGGAAAGCGATTGCCGGCGCGGCTTTCGCCGCGCTCCTCGTTGCGGGGGTCGGCGGCACCCTCACGGATATCAGCCCCTGGTACCTCGGACTGCGCCAACCGTCCTGGAAACCGCCGGATTGGGCATTCGGGCCGATCTGGACGCTGGTCCTCTCGCTGTGGGCGGTCGCCGGCTATCTGAGCTGGCGGGCCGCACCCGGCAATCGCGCCCGTACCGAGATTATCGGGTTTTTCTCCCTGAATGGCCTGCTGAATATTGTCTGGAGCTGGCTTTTTTTCCGGTTCCAGCGGCCGGACTGGGCGCTGGTCGAAGCCGGTTTGCTCTGGTTGTCGATCGCCATCCTCATCTGGATCACGTCAAAACTCGATCGCCGGGCGAGCCTGCTGCTTGTCCCCTATCTGATCTGGGTGACAGCCGCCTTCGTGCTCAACCTCCCGGTTGTGCAGCTAAATCCTGTCGCCAGCTAAATCCGGATCCGTCCCGCCGTCGGGCTTGACCCAGTATACACGCGCGGCCGGCTACAACCCGGGGCGAGGCGATCATGGCATCGCCGGAACTGTCGGGGGTCGTGGACCGGATCGAAAATGGCGCTTTTCGGGCGGCGACAAGGAAACCTTTGCCCCGCTCGTCGGCGATTTGCGTAACCATGACTGGTTTTTCGTGGCCGCCGATTTCGATGCCTATTCCGCCTGTCAGCGGCAGATAGACGAAGCCTGGACAGATCCGGACACCTGGACCCGCAAGGCAATTCTGAATACCGCCGCGATGGGCCGTTTCTCGTCCGACCGGACGATCCGGGGATATGCCCACGACATCTGGCAGGTGGATCCGGTTTTCTAGGGACGTCAGGAATTGTCAGTCTATCAAGACGGCACTTTTAGAAAAGACGGAATGTCGGTCAGGCGGCGACCTTTTCAGGGACGGCAAACGCAATCGCGTTAATCCATGTTAATTCCGGCACGAGAGCGGGCCGGTATGGTTGCCATCCAGTATCAAACGGCACCGATAGCAGGCTGTACGGAGTAGACTTATGACAAACGACGCAGATCTGGATAAACGCATGCAGGAGCTTGGCCGGAAAATCGACGCGGCCCATGAAAAATTCGGCTTCAACATGTCTTGTTCGAGGAACATGGACCCACGGCGGACGATATGAAAAAACGACACGCGCTGCTCAAGAAAAAACTTGCCGACGAGGTCGCAGACGCTGAAAACCATGGGCGTCATGTGACGGAACTGGAACGATCCTTCCGGGCCTGGATGGATCGATTATCTTTTGACGAATAATTCGTCCCCCGGAAACGTCCGCTCTTTCGGCACCTGACAGGAGGTGACGTCTTGCCGGGTTTATATCCGGTGAAGTTGTCGGATATATTGGCGGAATGAACGTTATCGTCGTTGCCGCCTTTTACCATTTTACGCGTTTCGAAGATCCCGCAGCCTTGCGCGGGCCCTTGCTGGCGAAGCTGTCGGCGCATGACCTGAAAGGGACGGTCCTGCTGGCAACGGAGGGGTTTAACGGAACCCTCGCCGGCTCTCGTGCGGGCATCGATTCTGCGCTGGATATTTTGCGTTCATTGCCGAATTCCGAGACTTTCGAGCATAAGGAATCCCACGCGGACAGCATGCCGTTCTATCGCCTGAAGGTCCGTCTGAAGAAAGAAATCGTCACCATGAAGGTGCCCGGCGTCGATCCGTCGGCAAGCGTCGGCACATACGTTGCGCCTGAAGACTGGAACGACCTCATTTCCGATCCCGAAACAATCGTCATCGATGCCCGCAACGACTTCGAAGTCCGGATTGGCACCTTCGAGGGCGCCGTGAATCCGGAAACGGCGATTTTCAGTGAGCTCCCGCAATGGTTTGAGAACAATCGCGCTGATATGGAAAACAAGAAGGTCGCCATGTTCTGCACCGGCGGCATCCGCTGCGAGAAGGCCACGTCTTACCTGAAACAGCGGGGTATCGAAGACGTTTTCCACCTGAAAGGCGGCATCCTGAAGTATCTGGAAGAGATCCCCGAGGCGGAAAGCCGCTGGCGTGGCGAGTGTTTCGTTTTCGACGGGCGCGTGTCGGTGAAGCATGATCTGGCAATTGGCGAATACGAACTCTGCCACGCCTGCAGAGCCCCCGTGAACGCGGCCGGACGCGCATCCGTCAATTTTGTCGCCGGCGTGTCATGCGAGAGCTGCATCGACCAACGCACAGATGTACAGCGCGCCCGTTATGCCGCCCGGCAGGACCAGGTCAGACTGGCGGAGAAAAAAGGCGAGACGCACATAGGCGCGACGTTCGGGAGCGTCCGGAAACCGGCCGCTTTCGATGGGTAGGGCCGGCATCATCCCGGTCGCGCTTCCCGTTCTGTATTCCTTCCGGCGCTGTCCTTATGCGATGCGGGCGCGCATGGCGATTGCGGCGAGCGGCCAGACATGTGCATTGCGCGAGGTCGTCCTGCGCAACAAACCTCCCGAGATGATCGCGGCATCTCCGAAAGGAACCGTCCCTGTCCTGGTATTACCCGATGACCAGGTCATTGAGGAAAGTCTGGAGATCATGCACTGGGCGCTCGGCCGGAACGATCCGGAAGGATGGCTTGCGCCACTGAACAATGACCACGCTGAGATCGATGCGCTGATCGCGGAAAATGACGGACCGTTCAAGGACAACCTGGACCGCTACAAATATCCAACGCGGTACGAGAATGCCGACCCGATTCACCATCGGACACAAGGAACCGCATTCCTGGAAAAGCTGAACGCCCGCCTGACCGAACACAAGTACCTTTGCGGCGACGGTTTCACATTCGCCGATGCGGCAATCGCGCCGTTCGTTCGCCAGTTTGCAAACACCGATCGCAATTGGTTCGACGGGCTCGAGCTTTCCGGCGTCCAACGCTGGTTGAAAACGATTCTGGAATCGGACCGGTTTTCCGGCGTGATGGAGAAATATCCCGCCTGGGAAAACGGCATGGACGCGCCGCTGTTTCCATCGGCCTGAAGCAGGCTGCAAAGCCCCGCCGGGCCGGATGCGCGATACCCGGCCCGGCAGCATAAATCAGCCGGAAGCTATTTCTTTTTTGCTTCCTTCGGCGCGGAGATTCCGACCATTTCCCGAAACTTAGCGAGAAGCGGTTCCGGCGTCGCCATCGCGGTCTCAATCACGGACTGGATTTTTTCCGCGGTTACCGGGTTGACGATAATGCGCCGTTCCTGCGCCTCCTGAAGGAAGGCCGGGTCGGCAAGCGTTTCGACAAATGCCTTTTTCAGCGCAGCAACCCGTTCAGCGGGGACGCCTTCGGGCGCGAAAAATCCGTGGCCGACATAGGCCGGGGCTTCCATGAAGTCGAGCATCCGGCGTTGATCAGCCGTTTTCACCAGATCGCGCATATTCGGCACGTCTGCCAGGTCTTTTTCACCGGGACCGACCTGTACAAGATGGATGATCTTCTTGTCTTTCAGCCAGTCCGGCTTGGTCGATACGTAGCTGTTATAGAAACTGCCGCGACCATGGACTTCGCCCGCTTCCATCGCCTTGTTCATCGGTCCCGCACCCCGGTAGCCGGGCACGATTTTGAACTTCGTGCCAATGACCGCATTCATGAAGGCGGGGATAAGGTAGGCCGACGAGAGCTTGCTCGACGTCGCCATTATCACTTCTACCTTCTTCGCACCTTCCAGCGTGGTTGCAGGAGCAGTGTGCCAGACCGTGCTGACCTCCGTCATCGCCGTCACGGAACCGAGCCACTGGAACTTGGCCGGATTGAATTTTACCTTGCGCAGCAAAGGCGCATTCACCGCGATGGGCAGGGCGGCCCCCAGGGCTGTGCCATCCTTCGGAGCGGCATTGGCCATGAAGGACATCATTTTGGCGCCGCCGGCACCCGGCATTGCATCGACGACCATGCTCGGCTTGCCCGGTATCCTGTCCGCCATGTGTTTCGCAAGGAGCCTGGCAACGGTCGAGAACCCGCCGCCGGCGCTACCACCCGGATAGAAGGTTATCGTCCTGCCCTTGTAGAAATCGGCAACAGAATCGGCCGTGGCGATCCCGAAGGGCGCAAGCACTAATGCCAATGCGGCAGAGGTTGTCTTTACAAGTCGGTTCATCGTTTCACTCCCGCGGCGTTTTCCGCATTTTTGGTTTCATCTGTCGTTCCGCATTCATAACGGTTTCTTCTTTTTCCACTTTCTTTCTACCATCGAGTTGGCCTCATAGATATCAGTCGGTTGAAGAAAATATCCGGCCAGGCGGGCATTCCGGGCGTCAACGAGGGCTACGCCGGCCTATTACCCAGCGCGATCGATTTCCAGATTCGTTCCGGCGTCGCGGGCATTTCAATATCCCGCACGCCATAGTCCCTGAGTGCATCGCACACCGCATTTATGAAGGCCGCGGTGGCCGACACGGTCGCCCCTTCGCCACCGCCCTTGACCCCCAAAGGGTTGTTCGCGGTGGGCACCTCATGCAGGGCTGCGTTGAAGAACGGCAGGTCGTCGGCTCGAAGCAATCCGTAATCCATGAACGATCCGGCGATCAGCTGACCGGTTTCCGGATCGAAATACCCGTTTTCGATGATCGCCTGGCCGATCCCCTGCACGATCGACCCATGGGCCTGCCCTGCGAGGATCATCGGATTGATCGCCCGTCCCGGATCGTCCACCGTGGAATGGGCATATACGGCGATCTTGCCCGTATCGGGGTCGAGTTCTATTTCCGATACCGCAGCGCCATTCGGAAAAGCCGCCGACCGCCCCCGGAACAGGGAATCCGCGCTGATACAGCCTCCTTCCGCCTGCCCCGCAACATCGAACAATCCAATCGATTTGTCGGTGCCGGTCACCCGGTAAGCCCCGTCCGCAAAAGCAATATCCTCCGCCGCCGCTTCAAGCAGGTCGGCAGCGATTTCGCGTCCTGCCTCTATGACTTTTTCGGATGCCTGCTGCATCACGATTCCACCGATCCGCATCGACCTGTCGGAATGGGACCCGCCGCCTATTCCGACGATATCCGAATCGCCGGTCACTATTTTTACCGTGTCATAGGGAACGCCCAGAATATCGGACACCAGCTGGGGGAAAACGGTCTCATGCCCCTGCCCGCTGGACTGCGTCCCGATCGGCACGGTCACCGTGCCGTCGCCATTTACCGTGACGGCGGCAAATTCGACGGGCGCGCCCACAGGCGCCTGGATATAGGATGCATATCCGATGCCCCGCAGTTTTCCCCGTGTCGCGGAGTCAGCCCGTCGCGCCGGGAAACCGTCCCAATCCGAGATCGTCAGGGCCTTGTCGAGGCAAACCTCGTACTCGCCGCGGTCATAGGTGGTGTCCATCGGATTGGTCGCGGGAAAAGCATCCGCCGCAATAAGGTTGCGCCGGCGCAGCGCGATCCGGTCGACACCCATCTCCGCCGCCGCCATGTCGATCAGGCGTTCGACCACATGCATTGCTTCGGGCCGTCCCGCCCCCCGATAGGGCCCGGTGGGGACCGTATTGGTGAGAACGCCGCGTATGCGGGCGTATCCCGCACCCATCCGGTAAACCGACGGCAACAGGCGCGGACCGTTGGACAGCGGCACGAAGGAGACGGTATGGGCGCCGAGATTGCCCACCAGATCGGCGCGAAGGGCGAGAAAGTTGCCGTCCTCATCCAGCGCCAGCGCGGCGTCGGTATAGAGGTCCCGCGCCTGGTAATCGGTCACGAATGCCTCGGACCGGTTGCCCAGCCATTTCACCGGCCGCCCGATCCGTTTCGCCGCCCAGCACACCATCACGAATTCCGGGTACATCATGTTGCGCGGCCCGAAGCCGCCGCCGACATCCTTCGATGTCACGCGCACCTGCTCGGGCGCAAGACCGAACATCTGGCCGAGCAGCATCTTGTGCCGATGTACGCCCTGCCCGCCCGCATGCAGGGTGAGCCGGCCCTGTATCGCGTCCCAGTCGCCGATGGCGGCACGGGGCTCCATCTGGCAATTGATGACCCGGTTGTTGAAGAACCGTGCCTCTACGACATGCGCTGCAGCGCGGAAGGCCGCATCGGTCGCCGACTTGTCGCCCAGCTCGGCGTCGAGCGGCGTGTTGGCGGCGCATTCCTCCCACACAAGCGGCGCATCCTGGGCGATCGCCGCCAGCGCATCGGTCACGACGGGCAGTGTTTTGTAGTCCACGGCGACAAGGTCGGCCGCATCGCGCGCCGCGGCATCCGTCTCGGCAATGACGACCGCGACGATTTCCCCTGCATGACGCACACGGCCGGCGATAATCGGCGGCTGTGGCGCATCGAAGGGGACGGAGCCGTCGCGATTGACGAAGGCAGGTCGCTGCCATTCCTCGGTTCCCGCCGGGTTCGCGACATGACCGATGTCGCAGATCCCGTCCGCACGATAATCGGCCGCGGTCAGAACCGCTAGCACGCCCGGCGCCGCGGCTGCCGCCGAGATATCTATCGCACGAATCTCGGCATGGGCGTGGGGTGAACGGACCATCGCGGCATGTGCCTGCCCGGCAAGATTTATATCGTCGGAGTATTCACCATCTCCCCGCAGAAGACGCGGGTCCTCCCGCCGGCGAAGCGGTGCGCCGACCCCGGTGGGTGATCCGTCGGTAGTCATGCGCCGGCGAGCGTATAGAGGCCATCCTTTATGCGATCGAGGCGCCCGGCCTGGCGCAGGGCATCAAGCTCGCGCACCACTTCGCGGCCGTCACGCGAGCCGACAGCGACCATCAACGCACCGAAAGCCAACGGCCCATCCGACAGCGCCGCTTCCACGCTATCGTGGGTTCGGGGACCGGATACCGACGATTTCGGAACGGTATGTTCGAGCGACCGTTCGCCGAGCGGCAGGGTCAGATCGAACCCCGCCTTTGCGCCGATGCGGCTGCCCTGAAGAGACGGATCGAGCGGCAATGTCCGGAATCCGGAGTCGACGACAAGATCGCGGTCCGCCTGAAACCGGGTGGCAAGGGCCCAGTCCATCTGGGCATCGTCAAAGATGTCGATATCCGGATCGACGACAAAAACATGCTTCGAATTCGCGAGCGACCCCATGACGGCGGCAATCGCATTGCGGGCCTCCCCCGGCACCCGCTGGCGCAGCGAGAGCCGGACATTGAAACTGCCGCCCGACGATGTGGTGATATTGACCGCGACCGGTTCGCGCACGGCCGTTTGAAGCGCCCGCCAGACGGTCACTTCCGCCCGGATCGCGTTGAGCTGGGTCGTATCGGTCCAGCCGATATGCTCGCCGGATATGGTCGATGTCTGGAACAGTGCGTCCTTGCGGTGGGTAATCGCGGTCGCATGGAAAACCGGGTTCCGCTTGACCACGCCGTAATATCCGAGGAATTCGCCATAGGGCCCCTCCGGCTCGACATGGCCCCGTTCGTCGAGATAGCCTTCGATAATGTATTCCGCATCCGCCGGGACGCGTATGTCGCTGGTCACGCATTTCACGACCGGCAAGGTTGCCCCGCGCAGGCTGGCGACAAGTGCCAGTTCATCCACCGGCAGTCGCATGACCGCCGCGACATGGTCGCAGGGGTGCGCGCCGACGGTAAACGCCACCGGCAGTTTTTCGCCCTTTGCGGCGGATTTTTCATAAATGGCCTTCAGGTCGGACGGCGCGACCAGATCAATCCCGGTTTCCGTCTTTCCGCGCAGCATCAGCCGCCGCGCGCCGGTGTTGGTCCAGCCGGTATCGGGGTTCACCACGTAATCCAGCGACGCGGAAATATAGGGCCCGCCATCCATCTCGTGCTGCAGGTGCACCGGCAACAGCGTCAGGTCGACATCGTCGCCGGTCAGGATCACCTCGTGCACGGGTGCATCGCCGGACTCGATTTCGATCACTTCCTGAGGCGTGGCAAGACGCCGGTTTACCTCCGCCAGCAGATCGCCCGGCGCAACCCCGAAGGCCCTTGCCATTCGTCGGCGACCGCCAGTCATGCTGCCGATGATTTCCGCTTTTTCGGGACCGGCCTTGCGGAACAGGACCGCCTTTTCGTTGCCGTCCATCCTTGATGCAATATCGGCAAGGTCGATTTCGTCCTCGACAACCTCGACTTCGCCTTCTTCAATCATCTGTTCGACAAAGCGGCGCAGCCGGAATGCGTCCAGATCCGGCAATGGATCGTTCTTCAGAGATGTCGCCATGTTCCCGTCCCTGTTATTTGCGCACATCATAGGCTCACAAGGGTCATGGCTCCAGATGCCAGTCGCGTAATTGTGGGAAAGATCACGCGGCAGGCCGTTCTCTGTGCCCTCATCCCCTGTCGGTTGTGCCCGTATCATCGATGCCTGCCTCGGGCGGCTTGAATTTATGACCCAAGGACTTAGGTTGGTCAGGTCACGAACCCACGCATACGAGCCCGGAATGGCCGGGTTGATGTTAGGAGGAAAGGATAGACCATGCTGACGCTGCTCTCCCCCGCAAAAAAGATGAATATGGCGCGCACCGATAAAGGGGTCCCGGTGACGCAGCCGCGTCTGCTGGACGACACCAGGGAACTTGCCGTTGTCGCCAAAACCCAGACGGCGGAAGACCTTAAACGTCTGATGCATATCAGCGACAATCTCGCCGCCATGAATTTCGAGCGGTTTCAGGCCTTCAATCTGGACAACAGGAGCAACAGCGCCAAGGCCGCGGGGCTCGCCTTCGATGGCGACGTTTACTGGGGGCTCGAAGCCGACACCCTGTCCGAAGACACGCTTGCATACGCGCAGGATCATCTGCGCATTCTTTCAGGCCTGTATGGCGTTTTGCGTACGATGGATGCGATACAGCCCTATCGCCTGGAGATGGGCACCAGAATGGCCAATGACCGCGGAAAGTCCCTCTATGATTTCTGGGGCACCCGCATCGCCGATCGCCTGAAGGAAGACCTCGCCGGCCACGCCGACACGACCGTGGTCAATCTCGCCTCGAACGAATATTTCAAGGCCGTGGATACCAGGGCGCTCGGACAGAACGTCATCTCGGCGAAATTCCTGAACGTGAAGGACGGCAAGGCCCGCTCGCTGATGTATTACGCCAAGCATGCGCGCGGCAGCATGGCACGCTGGATCATGGAAAACCGCGTGGACCGGGCAGACGGCCTGAAAGACTTCAATGCCGGCGGCTACATACTGGATGCAGCCGCCTCTAGCGATACGGAACTGGTCTTCTCCCGGCCTCAGCCCCCTAAAAAGGGGTAAGAGCAGCCTCTCCGAACGATGCTGTCCGTTTTCCGACAGATGGAAAAACGTCAGGTTAACACAGCAACCTGACGCCATTCCGCCAGCGCGGACAAGCGGTTCCGCTTGAAAATTTCACGATGGTTGAGCTGACGGTCGAGATTGAAGTGATTGTGGATCGAAGCGTGAATGGAGCCGGCCTTTTGCTGGGTTTTCACGCCCCTGAATTTTGGCATCGCGCCCTCTCTTCGCTGAAACGGCTCATGTGAGTTTTCAGCCCGGTCGTTCAGCCAGCGGCCGTCCAGGTGCCAGCGCAACCGCGATTACGAATGACTTTGAACCCGGCGCTTCCGGATCTCTGCAGCAAACATTGGACCGAACCGGTTCCGCCAGAACCGAACCGTTTCGTGGCAGATATCAATGCCGCGTTCGACCAGAAATATCCTCATCCTGACGCAGCGCCAGCGGATACCTGACGTACATCATCACCGTCAGGCGAATAATCTCGGGCGACAGGTTGAAATAACGGAAGGGGTCTCTCATCAGACGAGGCTAACGAACGGCCTGTTTTGTCTCAAGCCGTTTGCTCTGACACCGCCGTTTGGAAGCTTGAATCACATCAAGGCCGATTCAGGAATCCCTTTTTTGGGTTCATGACCCAGTCTTACAATGCCCCCCCGCCCCGGCTCAATGTCCCTACCCCTTAGGTCACTGGGGAATAGGTCACTGGAAGGCTCCAATATCGAACCAAAATGCCGCGAACGCAGTACTTTATGGTGTGATCTCGAATAGCACCCCATCGCTTTAAATGCAAATGTAAATATCTTAAACTATTATAAACCAATGAAAGGTTTCGCAATATGAAAAAGGCTTTGGTTGCTACTGTGGCATCGACTATTACTTTTTTTTGCATTTCGGCTTCAGCAAACCCGTTCGAGTCGATGGAATCAGAGATGTCGAAAATCGGCGTGGAGGCTCATCATCTCGAGAAGGTCGTCAATAGCCACACGCTGAAAGCCGCACGGAAGATGTGCCTAGTGTCGGCGCATCATGCCTTGGAAGAAAAGGCTATTGCTCAAAAGAAGTACTCGGAAATCGCAGCGCATTGCGCTCAGGGGAACCTGCACACCGCCCTCGAACTCATGGGCGGCAACGTTCACGATGATGTAGTGCATTCCACTCACGTGATCGTCGGCGGCGTGCAGCGTCATGTTCACGAGTGGGAACATGAGGCGGCTGATCTTTGGCACAAGATAAAGTGAAAAAATCTCTACCCTCTTCAGTCAAACAAATCCGCATAGGAGCTCCAAATGCTTAACAAGTTTTCACTAATTCTCTCAGTTCTGACAATCGTAACCTTCACAGGTGCAGGCAGCGCCAATGCCAACTGGTTCAAACATGCTTGGCACAAAGCAACCCATGCCGTCAGCCATGTGGCGCACGTGGTCGCCACCGATACCGAAAAGGCGGCGAAAGCGACGGCGAATTTTGCTAAACACGAGGCCGCTGTAGCGTGTCGCAAGGCAATGCCGGCAGTCCTCAAAGCGGTCGTCGGAAAAGCCTGCAAGGTCGCCGCAGCGGAAGTGGGTGTCTCGTGTAATGCTGCCCTGGATGCGGAAACCAGCGGGATGGCATCGGCAGCCTGCGATGCGAGTGCCGTGGTGCTTTATGCCGTCTGTAAACATGAAGGCAAGATGGCCGTGAACATGATCAATCCGATCGTTAACGAGTCTTGCAGTAAGATCTGATCCTGAGCTTCCGATAGCGGGCCGGGCTTTGGACCCACGCTCCGGCCCGCTATCTCGGCCCTCCCACCACATGTTATCGGGTAATCCGTGAAAAAGTTATTTGCGTTCCTCCTCTTCGTCCCTCTCATGGGCTGCGCGGAATCGATCGGCCCATTCATCGACTCCAGAGATTTCCCTGATGGGGGTACAATTTCGGCGGGGCCGAGCATCAGCACACTCATCGTGCAGCACCCGGATAAAATCAGAAAAGTATGTCTCGGACGCGGCGCAGACGCGGCGTTCCAACGCGAGGACGGCGGCAACATATCCATTTCGATAGTTTCCGTCGTTAAAAACGACGCTGAGAAATCAGGCATCCAGGATAACGCTGGCGACGAAGAAATGGCAGGAAGAACACCTGCAGTCCTCTTGGCAAGGGAACTTTTCTACCGTGCATGTGAATTTTCGACCAACTACCAACTCACGAAGCAGGAGGCGATAGACCTTTACACCTCAACCCTGCAGGTCGTGCAGAAGGGGTGGGAAAACGAGGCGCAGAAAACGACAATCACCATCGGCGATAAGGTTGCGACAACAAACAGCAATACGTTCTCTGAGACGAGTGCCACCACATCGCAGTCAACGAACACATCTCAGTCAACGAACTCTGAAACGAGTTCCACCACAGCTCAGTCAACGAGCGAGACGGCAGGTTCCACCGACACGACCGATAGTGCCGGTACATCCAGTGGCTCAGAATAAAAACTCTGCTCAAAGTGCGTTCGTTTAAAGTGCGTTCTTTGTGTAGCAGATAATGATGGACGAATGCCTTCCGCGGTCCCTTTCATATCGCCTCGAGGACGAGTTCATCGCAGACGACACGAGCTTAGATCTGCTATTCCACCACTTATGTGCATAGTCGGGTAACATCGATAGCGTCGATTCCTGCTTCTGATCGGAGGGGTGTGGCATTTCCTGCACGCCCATTAGTCCATGCTCAACAGCTCCAGGATACCTGAATTAATTTCGATTAATATGGTCGGTTGAAACAACGCGACATCAACCGGTCCCGGATTTTTCCGATGAGGCCGATCTCGCGACGACCCGAGACGCCCTTCAGACATACGGGCCGCTCCAAATCGCCCGATGAATGTAGCGGAAACATTGATCGCGCCGGACCCATCCTTGAGATTCTCCGCATTTCCACAGGATACGGCTCTCACAACGTCGGTTGGCGCCGTCCGGCCACGGGGTCCAGCCCTTCGGCTTTAAGGTGTCACGGCTTTTGAGATGACGGTCGAGATTGAAGTGAGGGCGGAGCGAAGCGTGGGCTGAGCCGAAGCTCCACAGGGCTTTCACAGCCCAGCATTCCGGCATTGCCCCTTCCGGCCGGCACAACGGCTGATGCGGTTTCCCCGCCCGATTTTCGCCTACAGGTCTCCCCGGCGGAAAGACGAATGTCTGTTCTTGTCGTCAAACCATGTCAGAAAGCGTAATTGGCGGAGATGTCAGCGCAATGCGAACAACTGGCATGTGCCTCAAAAGAAAAGAGGGCGACGGCACGGGTAGGATGAGCCGCCGCCCTTCCGCGTTCTGTCCGGGTTAGTCTGTAGACAGTCCGCTTTTGGCTGTACTTACGATTGGGGTCGATCCGGACAGCCATTGACATATTATCTCTTTGGTCAAGGTTTCAAAGCCGCGCCGGTCAACATCCCTATTGAGAGAGCGGCACCCAATATCACCCTTTTGACGGCCTCGCCACGCCAGCGCCATCGGGCTTTTCTACAGGAGGGGCCGCACGTGACCCAAGCCAGGATGCCGAAGCCAGTCTTTAGAAAACTTGGAATAGCCCCCTTAGCACGCATCCCCAAAGCAGAAGAGACACGGGTATACAAATCATCAAGGCACGAAAGAAAGTGACAGAATCTTCAAGATCGTTCTTCGCAACACGATTTGAATGTCGTTCATTCTTCGCTGTCGTGCTTCTGGTTGCCAGAGAAAAGCCCTTTACCGTTACTCCTTTATTAAGCCAACAATGCCCTCGCACGCAGGAAAAGGGACCCCTTATTCACCCCCAGAAACAACGCTTAATTGGTCAATATAATCCGATTTCGGACCTAATAGATCTCCGGCCAGCCGGTCTTTGAAAACCAGATCAGTTGTGGAGACAACCTGGCGCGGCATTCGCCTTTTGTGCTGCCCGAACGCCTAATCCTGAATTCCGGGGAAGAAGCCAGTCCGAGGAGCATCATGTCTCCATCGACAAAACGCCCGCAAAAGCCTGCAGGGGTCCCTTGATCGCAGACATCAACGGCTTCAGATCACAGTTTGAGGCGATCGACTCCAGACACGGTTGGCCTAGGCCAATTCTGCTTGAACCGGACCTACCTGACTGATCCCGCCAACGCTCCCGGACTCGAAACGATCTATCGCCAAAGCTGTTCAGTGAAGTAGACCAAGTATATCCTCCGGGCAAAACGGCTTTTTCAGGAAGACAGCCGCACCAAGCGCTTTTGCGCGCACTTCGTCCTCAATCATTGCATGACCTGAAACCGCAATCACGAACAGTTCGGCCAGGCGCGGGCGGTCGATCAGCCCCAAAAGACCGAAGCCGTCTGTGTCTGGCATGCGCAGGTCCAGAATCAGATGCGTTACTGCTTCACCGCCGTCCCGCGCGAGTATCTCCAATGCTGCCCGAGCACCGTAGGCTTTCAGGACCCCGAACCCTCGTTTCGATAGATACTCGGCGAGTTCGTCAACGAGAAAAATCTCGTCGTCCACCAATAGCACTGTCAAGGCACCCCTGTTCTGAATCGACATCAAGGACCGACCCTACGAAACAGACCTTGTGCGCGGCAGCCTGATTGTGAACTCCGCACCGTCGCCGTGGTTTCGGGCCGTGAGTTCACCATTCATCTCCTTTACGATTCCATAAGCGACCGACAACCCCAGACCAGTCCCCTTTTCGGGCGAACGGCTGGTCACGAATGGCTGGAAGATCCTCGGCAAAAGTTCAGTATCAATGCCCCCGGCGCGATCTGAAATTTGAATGGTCACCCATTCGTCGCTGAAGACCCGGACGTTGATTTCCTCACTACGCCCGTCCCAGCCTTCCAGCTCCCTCTTTTCTTCGATTTGGTTGCAGGAATTCATCAAAACGTTGGAGATCACCTGTTCCAGCTTTACTCCGTCGGCCAGCACTGTCACGGGATACACAGGCATATCGACCTTCACTGTTATCTGTTTCAAGGAGTGCTGGGATTGAAACAGGGGCAACAGGTCCGCCAGCAAGTCCTGCAACGACACTTCCGTCACCGGCATGGCGTCAGCATGCCCGAAAAGGCGCATGTGATTGGTGATGCTCGCTGCCCGGTCTACCTGCCCGATAATGATTTTAAGCTTTGACATTGCGGTATCTTTGTCCACGTCGTCCGCGGCAATCCGGTCGGAGAGATTGGTGGAAGCGAGTTTTATGATATTGAGCGGCTGGTTGAGTTCATGGGCAATGCCGGTGGCCAAGGAGCCAATATCTGCAAGCCGACTGCTGTGCTCCAGCTGTCGCTGTGCCTCCTCGCGCGCATCCTCTGCCCTTTTGCGCGCCGACACGTCGGCCATAATACAGAAGACCTCGATATCATTTTCGTCAATCAGCAGATTTTTGGGAAACGGAGAAATGTACATACTCACCTCGAAAGTTGACCAGACGTCCTCTCCGGTTTGCGCTCTGATTAGGGTATACCAGTAGCCTTTTTCTACAAGGGCGCGATTTCTCTCGGACCGGCTTTCGAGAAAATGGTCTCTGTCCTCCGGATGAACAAGCGAATCGAACCAATCGGCTAACTTGGCCTGCCCACGCGGAAACCTCAATATCTTCTCGATGCTCCTGCTGGTGTAGGCAGCGCGTTCCGACAAATTTCCCCCTTGAATACCGAAGACAAAGAAGATCATCGAACTGGACGTCATGATATTATCGAGAAGATCGCGAGTGTCTTGCAATTCGGCATTCGCGAGAGCCAGGTTTTTTGCGAATGCCGTTGCTTCATCGATGACCAGCGAAATCTCGGAAAAATATTGACCCTGATCGACGGGGGTCACGTCCTCCCTGCCTGTCGCCAGCGCCTCAACGGCCTTTGGCAATGCTGCAAGGCTGCGGTTGAGTCTCGTCGTCGCGGCCGACTGCAAGAACAGCCCAGCAAATACGAGAAAACATGCGATCGACGATTCGTGAAGCGTTTCTTGGGCCAAACGGTGGTAAAATGTTTTAAGGGAAATTCGCATCAATGCACGACCGCCCATGCCTGCAGAGTCTGTCAATTGCAGCGCTTGATAATAGTATCCATCGCGCCAGTTCTGCATGAGCGACCGACCTGGTTTGCGGTCGAGAACAAGGACAGTCGTACCGTCGGGTATCGATTCGAACATTTTGTTCAAGTCCGGGTCCTTCTCGCACGGCTCTATACAGGCGAAACTCAACTCCGTGTCCACTAGATGGTCATCGATCCAGTGCTCCAGGGTGGACATGGGCACCCAAAGTTGTATAGTGGATTTTGCGATTTCTGTTGTCGGGCTTGAGATGTGTGAAAGTGTGCCATCCCCTGAAAGGGGACGATTGATTTTCCCAAAGTTGTGTAGATCGACGAGGCGGGATAACGCCGCAACAGGAAGCACCTCCCAGCTTGGCGTCGGAACGACTCGTCCGTCTCCCACATCAATGAGGTTCTGCTGGAAAAGTACCCGACTATCGCCGACGTAGATAAGGGCAGACCCGTCCCGCACGAGATCTCCCTCAGCATCACTCTGAGCCAGGAACAGTTCTGCCGAGCGAGACATGGATCTATTGAAGTTAACCGCATTGGCCTTCATCATTTTGACGGCCTGTTCCAGGCGGTCCCTTGCCGATTGCGCTTCGAAGTTAAAGTGCCGTTGCGACGAGAAGACCAACCCCACGAGAACGGGAAGCACAAGGAGCGATACCATTATAGCGCTTAGAAAATCCCGGATGGTCACGGTGGGTCTTGCGATCCCCACATAGCGGTAACGCGATCGCGCGATCAGCAGACTTTTCGAAATGAGAAAAAAGATCTGGGCTGCCAACGACAGAAAAATATTGTTCAGGGCCTGTTTTACGGCCACAGCCATTGCTGCATCGCTCTGCATGCGGAGCCCATGTCGGTATCCGATCCAAACAAGGGGGATTCCCACGCAAAGCCAGAATACGGCGTCGGGAAATAAGAAGGACATACGGGAACGACGCGCCAACCAGGCAACGAAGGCCACGTCCAGCACAAAAACAACCGCAGCAATTGGGTGCCCCCAGAGCTGGTATGTTGCCGCACCGGTGAGAACCGCACACAGGATTGCCGGCCAAAAACACAATCGCGCAAGCCCGAGGGCAAAAACCCCTCCAAGGATAAACGACAGGCCGAATCCAAGTTCGATCGGGACCAGATTGAACAGGTATCCCCCGATGCCCAATGCCACCGAGACAAGGAACAGATAAAAGCCGCCAATATGTCTGGCGACGGTTTCCGGGCCATCGACTGTTGGGTTGACGTACTTCACAGAACGAACGGGATGGCGAAAACGTTGCCTGCTGCGAGATCAGGGCGTCCTATACTGCACCCTTTCATTCTACCTCTCCATTGCCCGGGGAAACCCGCGATTTGGCGGCCAGGGCGCCCCGAAGGAAGCGTGTCAGCACTTCAAGGGGGATGGGCTTTTCCAGAACATGCAATACGTTCACCCTGTCAGCTGTGGCGCGATAAACAGAATCCACGTCACCTGACATCAGGATAACAACCCCGTTGAAGCCAAGATTCTGGACAAGCTCGACCACCCGGGTCCCGTTTAGTTCGCTCATATTGATATCTACCAAAATTGTCAGCGGTGGGTCGCGCTCGATAGTCGCTATCGCGGACCGCGGGTCTGTTTCAAAGTTGGCGCGGAAGCCACGACCGCGGAGATATTCGACCAACTCCCGGCACACATACTCTTCGTCATCGACGATCAGCACATCAGGGGCTTTGTAAGCAATGTAGTTTGCAGGTGGTCGGGGGGAGATTTCCCCGGAAAACATGGAGCTACCTCAGGTGATGGGAGACAGAGGTGAGATATCTGGAAATGCGTTCGAGACCCTCCCGGGTCAGCGCTACGACCCGGCGGCGGCGATCGTCCTCGTCGAGCCTGCGCTCGACAAGCCCCAACATTTCCATCTGCTCTATCTTGCGGAGCGCACTGGTCTGGGGACAATTCGTGACGCAACACAAACTCGTGACAGTCACAGGCTCGCCCTTGATATGCATCCTTAACAGTTCGGTCAGCATGCTCCAGTTATCGGGGTCAGAGGCGACCGACCCCACAATGCGGTTTTTCGCCGATTCCATTTGTCGTATCGACGCCAGGTAGTTGCTGTAAAACTCGGCAGAGTCTTTATCTTCCGGCGCATTTGCATCCTTTTTTGCCATCCTACAATAAGGGGTGCGGATGGGTTCGGGGGTCGAAAAGTCCTCAATGAGCGCGTTCGCACGGTCCCGAACGGTCTGCATTTCCGCCAGCAGGCGCATTTGCCTACCCTCCTTTTCCCGGCGCAAAAGGAGATTTTGTCGCGCGTTATCGATGGCTTCTCTCACCCGCATCCTGCTCATCGGCTTTTCGATAAAGTCTATGGCATCCAACCTGAGGGCGGTTGCGACGTGGGAAACGTTCGCATTGCCCGAAGCAAAGATCACCGCACAATGGTGCCCTTCGGGGAGAGACTCGAGCAGCCTGGAAACAAAATCCAGGCCATCTATCTCCGGCATTACGATATCTGTCAGAAGAATATCCGGCGGTCCATCGCGGTCGATCTTGGCGAAAGCTTCCACTGCGTTTTCAGCAGTACTGGTCACGAGATTGCTGTGTTCCAGAGTTTCGACCAGTTCATTCAAAACCAGTTGCTCGTCGTCAACGATGAGCAACCTGAAAGGTCTATCCGGTTCGAAGTTTTCCCTCTCAGGCTTCATGTTTACGCTCTCTTGTTATCACTAAAAACTACACCTTGTTATCACCAAAAACTACACGAGCTTGACGCCGCTGTTTGCGGCCGGCGTCGATCGCAACAGGGTTCCGTTGGGGTATTACGGTATGTTTGCCAATACTGATCATCGCCAAACATGAAATCGAACAAATCAATCGAAATCAAGAAGAAAAAAAACAGTTATACATAATAATTCACATAATAATTACAAAAACCCGATAGCATATTTTTCATTGTGGAAATGTATTAGAATTATTTTTTTATTATATTCAAATATCGATAATTTTTTAGACAAATTATCAAGAATCCATGTTTTCTCATTAATCTTTATCAAACTCAATGCGTGCGGAATGTTCGAATTTTTATTCATAAGGCACACCAGAATGCCCAAATTCTCATCGGCAAACCCGATACGTTTAAGAAGGAAATATTTTGCAATGGCAAAATCTTCACAATCCCCGCCGCCATTCGCGAACTCACGAGGGGTCGCCCAATGATCTTTTCGTTCACTGCGATAAGGCACATCATTTGCGAGCCGGTTTATGGTATCGGCCGCATTCAGATCCGGAGACAACCCGGCAATTTCATGACACATTGAGAGCCAGCGGCACCCTGGATATGTCGGCAGCCCCTTTTTTTCCTGTTCAGCGTGACGCTTTATCATGCAAGCCCACTTCGCTGACGGACCTCCCAACACCACAGGCTTGCGACCTCTCCCCAACGATTTCCAGTCCGGGGTCTGCTCGTGAAGCATCGAGCCGCCAATAGCAAAAGAGGAGCTCGGGAACAGCGTTGCCGCTCCTGCTGCGCATAGCACCGCCCGGTGCTGTCAGGCTAATGCGAACCAGTCTCCGAATTGCCGATCAACATGAATTCAAGCCGCCAGTTGGCGCCACTCAGCCAGGGCAGCTGAGCGGTTCTGCTTGAAAGTTTCACAGTTATTGAGATGACGGTCGAGGTTGAAGTGATTGTGGATGGACGCGTGAACAGAAGAGAATTTCTGTAGTGTTTTAATATCCCTGAATTTCGACACCGCGCCTTCCCTTCTTCGGAACGGCTGATGTGAGTTTTCCGCCCGGTTGTTCAGCCAGCGTCCAACTTCCTGGTCGGCGCCATTCCCGATCACATTCATCGCCGCCCGGTAGGATCGAAACCGGTCGGCCACGACTACCTTCGGCCGGCCGTAACGCTTCATCACGCGTTTCAGAAACTGAAGCGCTGCCTTGCGATCCCGCCGTTTCGTCGCGAAAACCTCAAGTACTTCACCCTCGTGATCAACGGCACGCCAGAGATAGTGCGTCCCCCCATTTATCTTCACGAACACCTCGTCCAGGTGCCAGCGCCAGTTCGAATATGATCGATGATGAACCCGTCGCCTGCGGATCTCGGCCGCAAACATCGGCCCGAATCGGTTCCACCAGAAACGCACCGTCTCGTGGCAGATGTCGATCCCGCGTTCAAACAGAAGATCCTCCACCTGACGAAGCGACAGCGGATAACGGATGTACATCATCACCGAGAGGCGGATGATTTCGGACGAGCTATTGAAATATCGGAAGGGGTTTTTCATCCGTCGAGGCTAAAGAACGGCCTTGTATGCCTCAAGCCGTTTTGCTCTGACACTGCCGGGTAAGGTTCTATGCGGGATTCAATGTAAGCGGGAGAGCCTAATTAGGCATGGGGAAAGGGAGTTTTGTACCCCAATTTGTACCCCTATATAACTAATATTAAATAATATAGTTATTTATCAATTAGTTATATCAAAAAATTGGCGGAGAGAGAGGGATTCGAACCCTCGATACGGTTACCCGCATACTGATTTAGCAAACCAGCGCCTTCAGCCACTCGGCCACCTCTCCGCCGGGGAGTGGTATCGTTTACACGCTGTATGCAGGAGCGGGTGTAACCGAGCAGCGGCAGGCCTGTCAATCGAATCCGTCCGTCTCCGTCGCCCTTACCGCTTCGCCGGCGCGCCCTCGTCCAGGATCACATTTACGATCGCCGTCCGGCCTTCCATGATCGCGGCATAGGCCTCTTTCAACGCCTCGGGCAGGTCCGCCAGGGCCTCTACCCGGCGGCCATAGAATCCGAACGGCTTGCCGAGCTCGGCATAGTCCACATCGGTGATATTGAAGCCTTCCGATGCGTTGGATGCCGCCGCGACCCCGTCCGGATAATAGGCGTGGTGTTCCTTGCGCATGGCGGAATAGCCCGCATTGTTGAACACCACGATCATGATCGGAATGTCCTTGTGCTGCGACAGGGCAAGGCTCTGGGTGACGGGGTTGTACATGAACGAGCCGTCGCCGATGACGGAGACCACGGGGCGGTCTTTCATCGCGAGCTTTGCGCCGAGCGCGAGGCCGAGCCCCTGCCCCAGCCCGCCCGAGGCGACACTGAAGAAGCTGAGCGGGCCCTTGAAGTCCACATGTTCGATAATCGAGCGCCGGCTGGTGATGGTCTCGTCGATATAGATCGTGTCGTCGGGCAGCACGGCGCCGAGCGTGGCGCACAGTCCGATGGGCGAAATCGTGTCCTTCGCCAGGGCCTCATCCACCTGGGCCTGTTTGCGCGCGGCAAGCGCGTCGTGGCCTTTGGACCAGCGTTCCCGGCGCGCGGCGACCGCGGCGTCATCGACGCCCTTTTCCCCCACGGCAGCGATCAGCGCCCTCAGCGTGGCGACGGCATCGCCTTCAAGGAACATATCTGCCTGCAGGTTCTGATGAACCATATGGGTACGGAACGGCGCTTCGTCGATATTGACGACGGTCGCCCTGGCGGGCTTGTTGCCCGGCGGCGACCACGGCGCCCGCGACCGCAGGGTCAGCACAACATCCGCTTCGTGCAAATACTCCGGATTCCCGATCCCCTGGTATAGCGGGTGATCCTTCGGGAAATTCGTGAAATCGCTCCACCCGGAGTCCGATACCGGAATCCCCAGCAACTCGGCCAGTTCCACGGTCGCGGCGTAACCGTCCGGATCGCGGCCAATGGATTCAGCGATGATGGCGGGATTGGCGCTGGCGACGAGCATGGCAGCGACGCGCTCGATCTCGGCGGCCGGCGGTACGGGCAGGATCGGCTTCGGCACATTCCGCGGGTTCTGCGGCGGCGTCCAGTCGTGCAGCATCGTCTCGATGGGCACCGACATATAGACCGGCCCGGCGGGTGACCGCTGCGCCATTTCACCGGCACGGATCAGCTGTTCATGCAGGGTGAAGGGGCTGCTGACGGCCTGCGACCATTTCGTGATCCCCTGCACCAGGTTGGCCGGACCGCCGACCACGGACAGAAGCCCCTGCCATTGCGGGCCGGGCTCGAAACCTTCCTGTTCGCTGTAGGTGAGGGACTCGCCGGAAACAACCACCATCGGCACGCCCTGACGGTTCGCCGCATCAATGCCCATGGAGCCCTGCAGCAACCCGACGCCGGTATGCAGCATCACGGCCTGCATCCGCCCCGTCATGACGCTGTAGCCCATGGCAAGGTTCACGGCGAGGGTCTCGTGCGCGCAGCTCAGATAGGTCGGGCCGTCGGCTTTATTCGCATCCTGGCGGGCAAAGGCTTCCCAGACGGACCCCCATTCGGAGCCCGGCGACGCCATCACATAATCGATATCGAGACGCCGGAAGGCCTCGATGATTGCTTCGCCACCGTCCAGATAATTTTTCATGTTTCTTCCCCTGAATGAGCCGTGTCCGGCATTTGGGGGAAGTTTACGCCCTGATCGGGATCAACGCGACCTGCTAAATGAACGGGTTCGTTTTCGTTCCCGAGCCTAGACTTCGCTCCAGGCGCGATAGGCAATCTTCATCTTTTCCTGGGCGGATTCGAGGTCAACCGCCTTGGCCGATTTCTTCTCGCACAGCACCTTGTATGTGTTGCGCGCCTCGACAAAGCTGACCCACAGATCGGCATGTGCCGTCGCATCATAGCCGCCGCGCTTGTCGCCTTTCGGCCGTTTGGCTTCGGTGATCTGCAGCACCGCGCGGAGTTTGGCTGCGACTTCCAGCTCGCCGGTCGCGTAAGCATGGTTGAAGGCGGCCAGCACCTTGTCGCTGAGCCGCCGGGTGATAGCCAGCGTGCCGCTGATACTTTGATAGTCCGGGGCGAGCCCGTCGATCGATACAGTTGCCATTGCATCTTCCTCCCGCCGGACCATTTTGCCGACGCGATTCATTTGACCCTATCCCGGTTGAATATCCCTTAATAAATCATCCGCGGTGTTCACGCTTTGTTACAGGCATATTTGAATTAAGTAATTGGAATAATGCAGTATTTTCATACCAAATCCGCCCAGCGTACTACGCACGGACTACGACGAAGCTATTATTGGCAAACTCGCATCACCACCAGCACCCGTCCGCGTAACGCAGATCAGTATGCTGTCATTTTTGCATCACTCTGCGGGTCCTTCCCGGCTCTATTCGGAACGGGTAACGCGCGACCCCGAGGCTTTCCTAGCGACAGAATTTCCAAAACGGGATTGCGTTTCGTTTTGGAAGCGGGTGTTGCTCGACAACGAGCGCATATCTCACTTTGCATCCCTGTCGAAAAACGCGGTGGCTTTCTTTAAGGATGTTCCGCGCCTCGGTTACTCTTGCCAGCTCGCGCTTCAACCGGCGTATCTCGGCGCCCTTGGCATCGCTACCGGAAGATGCTGGGAGATTCTTATTCCATGCGTAAAGCAAGTACGGACTTACGCCTAGACGCTTCGAGGCCGCCGCTACCGGGATAGCCTCGTTCAGTGATCTGCGCCACCGCGTCCC
>JAYOMI010000033.1:34635-35496 GCA_038120765.1 Rhodospirillaceae bacterium | reverse complement strand
CCCCTATGATGTCCGGCGCGAAAACATGGTCTCCGCCGACGAGATGCCGTTTACCGGCGCCGGCGGAATGCAATTCGACAACGGCGACTATCCCGAAAGCGTGCGCAAGGCAGCCGAGGCCGCCGGCATGGCCGCCGTGCGCGAACGCCAGTCAAACGGCGCCGAGAACGGCCGGCTGGTCGGTATCGGGTTCGCCAGCTATTCGGAACAGACCGCACACGGCATGCAGGAATGGAAACTCCGCGGCACGCCCGTGATTCCGGCATTCGAGACCGCGACGGCACGCATGGCCGCGGACGGATCGCTGGAACTGCTGGTCGGCATCCACAGCCACGGCCAGGGCATGGAGACGACCCTGGCGCAGATTGCCTGCCAGGAGCTCGGTCTTGCACTTAACGATGTGGTCGTGCGCTATGGCGACACGGCGGTGTCTCCCTATGGCAACGGCACCTTTGCCTCGCGCTCCATCGTCATGGGCGGCGGCGCGGCGGCCAATGCCTGCCGCACGCTTGCCGGACGGATCAAATACATCGGCGCGCACCTCCTTCAGTGCGATGCTGCGGAGACCGAGCTCCGCGACAACTGCGTCTTCGGCGGAGGCGCCTCCATCACGCTGGCAGAGATCGCCCGGGCCGCACATATCCGCCAGGACCTGCTGCCGGAGGATGCCGATCCGACCCTGGAAGAAACGGCCATCTACGAGCCGGAAGTCACCTCCGGGGTGTTTTCCTACTCCACTCATGCGGCCGTCGTCCTCGTGGACCCGGAAACCGGCGAAGTGTGGATCGAGAACTACGCGATCGCAGAGGATTGCGGCACCATCGTCAACCCGATGATCGTCGACGGCCAGATCTGCGGCGG
>JAYOMI010000033.1:32309-34625 GCA_038120765.1 Rhodospirillaceae bacterium | reverse complement strand
GCCCTGTTCGAGGAAATTCCCTACCATGAATCAGGCCAGCCCCTGGCCAGCACTTTCGCCGATTATCAATGGCCCGGACCGACCTCCCTGCCCGCGTTCCGCATCGCCCATATGGTGACGCCGGCGGAAAGCACCGAATACGGGATGAAAGGCATGGGCGAAGGCGGTGCAATCGCCCCGCCCGCCGCGGTGGCCAACGCGATCCGCGATGCCCTGCTATCCGCAGGCATCGACGCTGAAATCAGCGAGACCCCGATGATACCAAAACGGGTCTATGACGCCATCCGGGCCGCCAAAACCGCCTGACCGAACGCGAGGGAGCCTTTTAGATAAATGGCCGAGTATCAGACGATCCGCGTTACCCGGGACGGCCCTGTGGCGACGCTCACCCTCAACCGGCCGGACGTACGCAATGCGATGAACCCCGTGATGATCGGCGATATCACATCCGCATTCGCGGCCTTCAACGCGGATGACGCTGTCCGGGTGATCGTGCTGCGCGGCGATGGTCCTGTATTCTGTGCCGGCGGCGACCTGAACTGGATGAAGGATGTCCTCGGCCAGACCGAACAGGAAGTTGTCGAGGATTCCCGGCATCTGCTGAATATGTACCGCGCGATCAATGAAAGCCCGAAACTGGTGATTGCCGCCATTCGCGGCGCAGCGGTTGCGGGCGGCCTGGGCATTATTTCCTGTTCCGACGTCGTCATTGCCGAGGCCCAGACGAAGTTCTGTATTTCGGAGGTCAGGATCGGGCTGGTCCCCGGAATTATCGCCGCCTTTATCCTGCCCCGTATTGGACCTGGCTGGTTCCGCTATCTAGCCAAAACGGCGGTCATGTTCGATACCGATACCGCCCGGACGGCAGGCCTCATTCACGAGATCGCCACCGATGGCGCAGACCTCGATGCGCGGGTCGCGGCGCATACGAAGCACGGCCTGGAAGCGTCTCCGGACGCGATCGCCGATACCGGCCATCTGATCGACACACTAGGTTACGAAATTACTGAAGAAAACTACGACAAGGGGTTGTTCTTTAACGCAAAGGCTAGATTATCGGATGCCGCCCAGGAAGGCATATCCGCATTCCTCGAAAAGCGTTCGCCTGGCTGGAAAGCCGGAGAACAGGACGAGATCACCCCTCCCGGCTGAGGATAAGATTGGCGGCCGATTGCTGGGTGCTAGGATGCTTATACGTTCCCTTCAGTTCAAAGCCCGCCTGTTCCAGAATTGCCAGGCAATCGTCATAGGTGCTGGGATCGGTTTCGATGAAAATATCACGGAGCCGCGGGTCCGCCAGGACACCTTTGGCCCCCTTCAGCACCCCCGTTTCCGCACCGTCGACGTCAATTTTCAGATGGGTCGGCTTAACCCCGTATTGCCGGACATATCCATCCAGGGAGATCGACGGTATCTGCAATGAAATATCCCAGTATTTCGGGCGTCCCCGCATATAAAAGCGGTTAGACGAAAACGAGACATCGATCAGCTTTTCGTCGATGCCGACAAGCGCCGCCACGGGCGTAATATCTGCGTCGTCGTTCAGTTGCGCGTTAAACGACAGATAGTAGGTTCCCTGCGGATCGCCGTTGAATGCCACGACTTTGTGCCCCAGCACACCGGCATAGACTGCCTCCTGCCCGTAAGCCGATCCGACATCAAACAAGACGGAGTTATCGGGCATCTCGCGGAGCCACTGATAAAGCTCCGGCTCCCGTGTTCCGTTCTGAAGCGTGCGGAAGTCCCGGATTATAAAATTTGCCGTGTGCGGCAGATAGAATTTCCCCACGCGGTCGCCGATACGGAGTTTTCCGACCCGGTTTGTGTAGGTCATCAGCATGGGCAGAATGTTTTCGACGAACCCCATACGGATTGCCTTTTTATGCGTTGAAACTGCTTCTTTAATGCCGATTGGCGCCGCCGAAAGCAACCTGCCCCCACCATATCAGGGAAAATCTGTCTCGCTCGAGTTCCGGTATGCCGCTTTTCGTCAAAATTTACCTTAAAAGTAAGAGAACCTTAACGTGTAGAGGCGGAATATATTTCAGCCGCGCTCCTTTTGAGTGCGTCCAACCGGAGAAAAACCATGTTGGGTAAAGCACTAGCAACAACCGCAGTCCTCGCAGCTTTCAGCCTGCCCGCCGCTGCTCAGCAACAGGCAGCCTGCGCAAAACGCGGGGATGTCCTGAAGCATCTTTCGTCCAAATACACCGAGGCGCCGGTGGCGCTCGGACTGGCGAATGATGGTGGCGTCGTCGAGGTCCTTTCGAGCCAGAAGGGCAACAGCTGGACAATCATTATTACGATGCCGAACGG
>JAYOMI010000033.1:30243-32299 GCA_038120765.1 Rhodospirillaceae bacterium | reverse complement strand
AGGAAATCCCCGCAATCGCCAGCAACGAAAAGCAGGGCGTCTAGGAAGCAGGCATTCCAGCCGGAGGACCGCCGGAAACCGGCCTTACGGCGCCGTTCCGAGCGACTTTGAAATAACCCTGTCGCCGGGTTTGAGACCCAGCCGCGACGCCGTGCCGGCATTCAGTTCGAGGACCGCCAAGACCGGCCCTCCCGAAGAGATGATTTCCTCCGACATAGGCACAGTTCTCTCGGCAATACGGGTAATCGTCCCATTCCGTGCAATGAACAGCATGTCGAGCGGGATAAAGGTATTTTTCATCCACATCGCGATCGGCTCTTCGCGGCGATAGACAAAAAGCATTCCCGCATCCGCCGCCATCCGCCGCCTGAACATCAGGCCCTGCTTCTGCTGGCGACCGTTGAGGGCCAGTTCTACTGAAAACTCATGCGTCTTTTTGCCGGATTTGATAATCAGCGCTTCACGCGTGAACCTGGCGAGATTGTCCATGCTCTGGGCCGATGCGCCCCCGCCACCGGGCAGGTGCGCAAGCGCGAGCAACATGGCACCCAGGATCCAAAATCGTTTCATGGAGCCGATATAACCCTTCCGGAACCGGGGTTCCAGCATTGTCGGATCAGATATCCGTTTCACAACGAAGATAAGTTGGGAATGTCCGGGAGGCTATCGCCAGTTCGACCCGCCCGCCGAGCGCATCCTGAGTAGAAGTCCATAGCGCACCGGGACCAATGCGCCTCAAATCGGGCCGATGGCCTTCACTTCGGTCGCCTGGAGCCCTTTCGGCCCATCCGTCAACCGCACTTCAACTGCCTGACCGGTTATAAGACCATTCAGGCCGGCTCGCCGCAGGGTGACCATATGCACGAATACGTCCCCATCGGTGCCATCGGGACAGACAAAACCAAAGCCTTTATGCGGATTGAACCATTTTACGGTTGCCTTCACGAAATCTCCACCTTCACCGCTGGGATATTCGGGCGCCCCTTCCATGTCTCCGGCGGCAAGCAGCGCCGCCTCTTCCGTCGCCGTCGACGTATCGACGGCCTCAATCGCCAGGCACTGCATGCCTTTTGCGCCCTTTACGGCGATACATTCGATAGTAGATCCGGGCGGCAACTGCTCGTAACCAGCCTGCCGCAATACGGTCATATGCAAGAACACGTCCGACGATCCATCGTCAGGTGATACAAATCCGTAGCCTCTGACCACATTGAACCACTTGACGGCACCGCGTATACGCGTCGATTCTACCGAGTCTGGAATCGTAACGGTTTCGGTCAACGCAGACTCCCCCACCAAACAAAAAACGCTTAGATAACGCTTCGTTATAGCATCGGATGTTCACAATTCGTAAACTTTTTTGGCTGCGACAACCATTCTTATTACTTTGAAATAGTTTGAAACAACACGAAATCAACGCCCTTCCAGCTGGACCCGGAACCTGTAAAAGCCCCGTCTGCAGTGCGTTTGGACGCCGCTTCCAGTCATGAAAGGAAATTTCCGGGTTTTGATTGATAATCTCGCGCCAGCCTTATAATTTGTCGGTCGCTGCAAGGAATTGCAGTGCATCATAAAAAACACCGTTCGCATAAGCAGGGCGGGAGTAACATCACAGGCATTGGGGCTTCGCGTTGGTTCACGCGGTAACACTTGGATTGATCCTATTCGCATCGTGGCTTTTGATGTCCGGCATCTTTTTGCCCCTCATCCTGATCCTGGGCGTATTGTCCTGCGTGCTGGTCGTCTTTATCGCCATGCGAATGGACGTGATCGACCATGAAGCTGTCCCCGTCCACCTTACCCTGAAGGTGCTGACTTACTGGCCCTGGCTGCTGTGGGAGATCGTCAAGGCCAATATCGACGTCACCCTCGCGATCCTGCGCGGTCCCAGCGCCCTGCAGCCCAAGGTTTTCAAGCTCAAAGCCTCGTCCAACGCAATTTTTAAAAACCCTTTCTGAGGTTCGGCTACTTCAGAGTTACCCAAACACAATTCAATAAATCCCATAATCGACGTTAAAGGCGTTCGCAATTCATGAGTCACCGTTCTCAAAAAACT
>JAYOMI010000033.1:6036-30233 GCA_038120765.1 Rhodospirillaceae bacterium | reverse complement strand
CTCTGAGATCAGCCCCACAATGGTTCGTATAAAGGCAACCCAAAAGACGGACTTGGGCATCGTGATCTTTGCGAATTCCATCACATTGACCCCGGGCACGATCTCCATCGATGTGGACGAAGACGGCTACATCCTCGTTCACGCGCTGTCCCGAGAGGGCACGATAGGGCTGGAAGGCGGAGACATGGATCGACGCGTCAGCGAGATGGAGGCAAAGACCTGATGTTCGCAACTGCCGCCATCGCAATTCTCGTAACGATGTCTCTCGCGCTGCTCCGGGCCTTCATGGGCCCGACGCTCTACGACCGGATCCTGGCCGTAAACATGTTCGGCACTAAGACCGTTCTCATTATTGCAGTCCTCGGTTTTCTGATGGGACGGCCGGATTTTCTCGATATCGCACTGGTCTACGCGCTGATCAATTTTATCGGCGTGATCGCCCTGCTGAAGTATTTCAAATACGGCAACCTCGCCATCGGCCCGGGAGAATCCTCGGGCAAACCCACCTCAGCATCAACGCCGCCCGGCGATGGAGGTGACACCTGATGGCGCAGTTTATCGATATCTTGTCATGGCTGATGCTTGTCGGCGGGTCGTTCTTTCTGGTTATCGGGGCGATCGGCGTCCTGCGCCTCCCCGATCTCTACACCCGGAGCCATGCCGCCGGCATTACGGACACGATGGGCGCGATGCTCATTCTGTTCGGGTTGATGCTTCAGGGTGGCTTCACGCTGATCACTGCGAAGCTGGTGATGATCCTCCTGTTCCTTCTCTTCACCAGCCCGGCGGCTTCGCATGCGCTTGGCAATGCCGCATGGTCGTCCGGGCTGCGCCCGAAAATGGCGGAAAAAGCGCCTGTTGACCAAAACGCAGAAACAGACGGAAAAGAATGATGCTGGAAGTCATAGACATCATCATCCTCACCCTGATGACGGTCACGGTGATCGGGATCGTTGTGATGCGCAACCTGCTCGCCGTCGTGATGCTCGGCGGCATTTACAGCCTGCTCGCCGCATCGATATTCGTCGCGCTGGATGCCGTCGATGTCGCCTTTACCGAAGCCGCGGTCGGCGCCGGCATATCCACCGTCCTGTTTATCGGCACGCTGGCCTTGACGACGCGCGTCGAAAAACGGCCGAAGCACAAGCCCCTGTTGCCGCTTTGTGTCTGTATCATCACCGGTGCGGTGCTGATCTACGGCAGCCTTGATATGGCACGGTTCGGCGATCCGAATTCGCCGGCGAACCGCCATGTGGCTGACCACTACCTGGAAAACACGAAAAAGGACACCGGCGTTCCCAACGTCGTAACCGCCGTTCTCGCGAGCTACCGCGGTTACGACACGCTTGGCGAGGTAACCGTTATCTTTACCGCCGGGATCGGCGTCATCCTGCTTCTGGGCAACTGGCGGCGCGGACTGAAGCCTCCGGCCCCGCATCATGAGGACAAGGCATGAGGGAGTATCTGATCCTCCGCGTCATCACGAAGCTGCTCTTCCCGTTTATCCTGCTTTTCGCCCTGTACGTTCAGTTCCACGGCGATTTCGGGCCGGGCGGAGGCTTTCAGGCCGGGGTCATATTCGCGGCGTCGTTTATCTTGTATTCGATGGTGTTCGGTGTTCGGTCAGCCCAGCACGTGCTGCCGGTGGGCATTTTGCGGGCCGGTATTGCGGGCGGCCTCCTGCTCTATGCTTTGGTCGGCGTCGTAGACCTGCTGCTGGGCGCCAACTATCTCGATTACAGCCCCATGTCCGCCGAAGCGAAAGTAGGCCAGCATCTGGGCATATTCCTGGTCGAACTCGGTGTCGGCATCACCGTCGCGTCGGTGATGATGACCATGTTTTTCACGTTCGCGACCTGGCGTGAAGACTAGGAATCCCGGAACGTGGTAGATTTTTTCGGACTATATAACTACTGGATCGTCATTGTGCTGGCGATGGCGGGAATGTACATCGTCATCGCCCGCGGCAACCTGATCAAGAAACTCGTCGGTCTGAATGTCTTTCAGGCTTCCGTTTTCGTCCTCTACATATCTTTCGGCAAGGTTTCCGGCGGCACGGCGCCGATACTTCTCAAAGGGGTTGTCACCTATTCGAACCCGCTGCCCCATGTCCTTATTCTGACCGCCATCGTGGTGGGTGTCGCAACAACGGCGCTCGGCCTCGCGCTTGTCGTCCGTATCCGGCGTGAATACGGCACGATCGAGGAAGACGACATCCATTCGCAGGACGGGCATACCTGATGTTACGCGAACACCTTCCCGTCCTCGTCATTATCATACCGTTGATCGCAGCGCCGCTGTGCATTCTGTTCCGCGGCAGGGACCAGGCCTTCGGCATTGCCCTGCTCGCGACCTGGGGCTCGTTTGCCTGCTCCGCTGTTATCGCCGCAAAGGTCATGGCCTCGGGCACGCTGTCCTACGAACTTGGCGGCTGGCCGCCGCCCATTGGCATCGAACTGCGCATAGATGCGCTGAACGCCCTCATTCTTCTCATCGTTTCGGGGATCGGCTCGGTCGTCGCCCCCTATGCGCGGAACTCACTGCTGCTCGAATACGTCGAAGACCGCTCCTACATGTTCTATTGCGCCTTTCTGCTGTGTCTATGCGGGCTTATGGGCGTTGCGGTCACGGGCGATGCCTTCAATCTTTTCGTCTTTCTCGAAATTTCGTCGCTGTCCTCCTACGTGCTGATCGCGCTCGGCTTCGATCGCCGCGCACTGACCGCATCCTATCAGTACCTGATCATGGGGACGATTGGCGCGACCTTTATCGTGATCTCGATCGGCCTGCTGTATCAGGCGACGGGTACGCTCAATATGGCCGATATCGCCCAGCGCCTGCCCGAACACGGCTACGACCGCACCGTGATTGCAGCCTTCGCGTTTCTCGTGATCGGCGTGGCGCTGAAAATGGCCCTGTTCCCGCTCCATCAATGGCTTCCCAACGCATATTCCTATGCCCCGAGCACGGTCAGCGCCTTCCTCGCGGCGACCGCGACCAAGGTATCGGTCTATATTCTGTTGAGGTTCCTGTTCACGGTCTTCGGCGTTCAGTTCTCTTTCGATATTTTGCCGACCGCGGTACCGCTGACGATCCTCGCCATCCTTGCGATGTTCATACCCTCGATCGTCGCCTGCTTTGAGCACAACGTTAAAAAGGTCCTTGCCTATTCGTCGGTCGCGCAGATCGGCTACATGGTACTTGGGATCAGCTTCGTGACCATGACCGGTCTGACCGCAGGCATCCTTCACCTTTTCAACCACGCCCTGATGAAAGGCGCCCTGTTCCTTGTGCTCGGCGCCGTATTTTACCGGATCGGGTCATGCAATATCGACCGGATGGCCGGCCTTGCGCGCACGATGCCCTGGACGATGGCAGCCTTCGTCGGCGGCGGCCTCAGCCTGATCGGCATTCCGATGACCGCCGGTTTCATCAGCAAGTGGTACCTGATCCAGGCCGCAATCGAAAAGGGATGGTGGCACATCGCCGTACTGATCGTTGCCAGTTCGCTTATTGCGGTGATCTATATCTGGCGGGTCATCGAATCCGCCTATTTCCGCGAGCCCCCCGAGGACCTGCAGAATGTAAAGGAAGCACCCCTCAGCCTGTTGATACCCGCATGGATACTGGTTTTCGGAAACGTGTATTTCGGAATTGAGACATCCCTGCCCGTCAGCATGGCGGAACTTGCCGCCCGCTCCCTGTTGGGGGCCAACTGATGCACCACCAGATTTATATCGGGCTCGCGATTATCCTGCCGCTGTTGGGCACGGTCATGATCTGGATGTCGGGAAGCCGGCCGAACCAGCGCGAAGTCGTAACAGTCATTACTTCGGGCCTGACTTTTCTGTGCGTACTGCAATTGCTGCCCGAAGTGCTTGCCGGCCACCAGCCGGAACTCCACGTCACCGAACTTCTGCCCGGGCTGGAGATCTCTTTCAAGGTCGAACCGCTCGGCATGCTTTTCGCCCTGATCGCGTCGTTCCTCTGGATTATCACTTCGTTCTACGCGATCGGCTATATGCGCGGACATCACGAACCGAACCAGACCCGGTTCTATATGTGTTTCGCCATCGCGATCTCCAGCGCCCTGGCCATCGCGTTTTCCGGCAATATGTTCACGCTCTTCATTGCCTACGAAGTGCTGACATTGTCGACCTATCCGCTGGTCACGCACAGCCAGACCGACGAAGCGCGCCGCGCGGGACGGGTATATCTTGGTATCCTGATGTCGACGTCCATCGGTCTGCTGATGGTCGGGATTATCTGGACCTGGGCGGCCGCCGGCACGCTGGACTTCACCCCGGGCGGAATCCTGAAGGGTAAAATCGACGACGGTCTCGTGATCGTTCTTCTGTTCCTTTATATGTACGGCATCGGCAAGGCGGCGCTGATGCCGATACACCGATGGCTGCCGGCAGCGATGGTCGCGCCGACCCCGGTCAGCGCCCTGCTCCATGCCGTGGCCGTCGTGAAAGCCGGGGTCTTCACGGTGCTGAAGGTCATCATCTATATTTTCGGCGCGGACTTCCTGACCGAGACCGGCGCGAGCATCTGGCTGATGTATGTTGCGGGTGCGACGGTACTGCTCGCCTCGCTGGTCGCGCTTACCAAGGACAACCTGAAGGCCCGGCTCGCCTATTCCACCGTCAGTCAGCTCGCCTATATCGTGCTTGCCGGGGCGCTTGCGACATCGCACAGCCTTGTCGGCGGTGCGATGCATATTGCGATGCACGCCTTCGGCAAGATTACGCTGTTCTTCTGTGCAGGCGCGATCATGGTCGCGTCTCACAAAACCGAGATCAGCCAGATGCGCGGCCTTGGCTGGCGGATGCCGTTTACATTTGCCGCGTTCCTGATAGGCGCGTTGAGCGTCATCGGCCTGCCGCCGCTCGGCGGGTCGTGGAGCAAATGGTATATCGCGCTGGGCGCAGCGGATGCCGACCAGCTTGTCTTCATCGCCGTCCTGATGATCTCTTCATTGCTCAACATTGCTTACCTCATACCGGTATTCGCCCGCGGGTTCTTTGGCCCGCGCGAGGAAGAGGAAGCCCAGATGGCCGGTAGCCATGAAGATCATGGAGATCATGGAGATCATGCAGGAGACCATGATACAGCCACCCATGACGCGCATGACGCCTCCGATGCCGGCAAACGTATCGCCGAAGCGCCAATGCTATGTGTGGTACCGCTATGGATTACCGCGCTTGGCTGTGTCGCGCTGTTCGTCTATTCCGACTGGCTTTACGCCATGCTTTCGCCGATCGTGAAGTGAGGAAACAGTCATGACCCAGCAAACACCTCACACCCCTGACGACAGTGGCCGGAAATACTGGCTCGACGCCCCCGGAAACGTCGAAAAGATTTTCTGGGGACTTGTTCTTCTCAGCGTGCTCCTTTTCCTCACCGATGCGCTTTATCACAAACACCCCTATTTCGGGATCGAGAAAGCCTTCGGCTTCTACGGCGTGTTTGGCTTCTGCGCCTGTGTCGCCTTGATTTTGACAGCCAAGATCGTCCGCGTTCTCGTGATGCGCACCGAAAATTATTACGCCCCCAAGACAGAGGACGATTCCTGATGGTCTTCGGGATCCCGCCCGGCCTGTTCCTGATCGCAGGCGCCCTGCTTGTTCCGCTCTTTAATGGACGCTGGCGCAAGATGTATATGCTGTTGCTGCCCTGCGTCGGCCTCTGGTACCTGGCCGGCAGCCAGAGCGGCACCTTCCTGCCATTCACTTTTCTGGAATACGCGATCGTCCCCGTTCGGATCGATCCGCTCAGCCTCATATTCGGCTACGTCTTCCACATCGCCGCCGCGCTGAGCGTGGTTTATGCATGGCATAACGACGATGTCATCGAACAGGTCGCCGGTCTCGCCTACGCCGGTGCCGGGATCGGCGCCGTCTTCGCGGGCGACCTGATTACGCTCTTCGTCTATTGGGAAGCGATGGCGATAACGTCCGTCTTCCTGATCTGGGCCCGCCGCACGGATACCGCCTACGCCGCCGGCATGCGGTATCTGATCATCCAGGTAGGATCTGGCGTCCTGCTGCTGTCAGGCGCGATACTGATGGCCCATGAAACCGGCTCCATCGCGTTTGAAAAGATGACTCCCGGCAGCCTTGCAACATGGCTGATCCTGATCGCCTTCGGCATCAAATGCGCCTTTCCGCTCCTCCATAACTGGCTGAGCGACGCCTATCCTGAATCAACGGCAACCGGAACGGTGTTCCTGTCGGCATTTACGACCAAATGCGCCGTCTACGTTCTCGCCCGCGGGTTCCCGGGAACCGAACTGCTGATTTACGTAGGCGCAGCGATGGTTCTCTTTCCGGTGTTCTATGCCCTCATCGAGAACGATCTGCGCCGGGTGCTGGCCTATGCCCTGAACCAGCAGCTTGGCTTCATGGTTGTCGGTATCGGCATTGGTACGACGCTGGCGATCAACGGTGCGGTCGCCCATGCATTCGTATCGACCCTGTATAAGGCATTGCTGTTCATGTCCATGGGAGCTGTTCTCTACCGCGTCGGCACGGTAAAGGCCTCGGAGCTTGGCGGACTTTATAAATCGATGCCGTTGACGGCCGCTTTCTGCATTATCGGCGCCGCATCGATTTCCTCCTTACCGCTGTTCTCGGGCTTTGTCGCCAAGTCGCTGACAGTCTCGGCCGTCGCCTATGAGGGCTACTTCGTGATCTGGATGACCCTGCTCGCCGCATCCGTCGGCGCATTCCTGCATTCGGGCATCAAGGTGCCGTTTGCAGCGTTCTTCGCCGAGGATTCCGGGAAGCGATGCGAGGAAGCGCCGCTCAACATGCTGATCGCCATGGGGATCACCGCTTTTCTGTGTATCGCCATCGGGGTGTATTCGCCCTGGCTCTACAGCCTGCTTCCCTACCCGGTCAAATACGCCCCGTACACCACGAGCCATATTATCGGCCAGTTACAGCTTCTGGCGTTTTCCGCCCTCGGGTTCGGCCTGCTCTTGCGATACGGAATTTATCCGCGGGCGCTGAAATCATTGAACCTTGATTTCGACATCACCTATCGCAAATGGCTGCCCGGGCTCTACCGCTCCGGCATCAACCTCACACGCGGCGGCTGGCAGGGCATCCTGCAGGAGCTGCGCAACGTCATTAACAGTTTTGTCGCCTACATGTTCCGCCATCATGGGCCGGAAGGCATTCTTGCGCGCACGTGGCCGACGGGATCGATGGCGCTCTGGGTGGCGGTCCTCCTCGGCGGCATCCTGCTGATCTACTACATCTGATGCGCTGGCGGGGGGCGGCGCCGTCCCCGGCGGCGCAGGGCTTCTCGATCGCACGTACCCGATGACCGGCAATATCAAGGGCACCCTGTGGATGCTGGCTGCGGTCGCCGCGCTGACGGTGATGGCGGTTACCCTGAAACACGTCGTCACCGACATGTCTCCCTGGCAGGCAGCGTGGCTCAGGATGTGTATCGGTCTCGCATTTCTGATACCCTGGGTATTCCGTACAGGTGTCAGAACCGCAATCCTGTCTCCCCGCCTGCCGATGCTCTGGGCGCGGGGATTGTTCGGCAGCGCCTCATTCGCCCTCACGGTCTATGCGCTTGGCAACCTGATACTCGCCGACGCGATGGTTCTTTCCTTCACGACGCCTTTCTGGGTCATTCCCCTCGCAGCGCTCTTCCTCGGCGAATACGCCGGCTGGCGGCGCGCTCTCGCGACAGCTCTCGGCTTCGCAGGCGTCCTGCTGGTCCTGAAGCCGCAATTCGGCATTCAGGACGCGATGCTGATTGCGCTCCTCGCGGCCCTGCTGCGCGGATTTGTGGTTGTGTTCATCAAGAACCTGTCCGGCACCGAACCGCCGCGCCGCATCGTTTTCTGGTTCTTTGCCGTCGGCTTGATCGCCCTGGCGGTCCCGGCACTGCTCCACTGGACCACGCCCACAGTCGCGCAGTTGGGTTGGCTCGCACTCGCCGCCTTCGGTGGCTGGGTCGGCCAGGAGTGGCTCAGCCGGGCCTATCGCGAGGGCGAAGCGACGATCATCGCGCCGCTCGAATTCACCCGCATACCGCTCGCCGCCCTGATCGGCATTACGCTGTTTGCCGAAGTACCTGATTTATGGACTCTCGCCGGCGGCGTCGTCATCGTCGGCGCCGCCTACATCATCAGCCGGACCAGGGCCGCGCGGCTCCGCACTCCCAATCCGACGTAGCCAGATACCGTTATCTCTCTCCTGCCGTTTGCATTCTTCGACGGTTAACCATTCAAACCGTCGGAATCCTTTACACTCCGGATATTTCGAGGGATTTTTTTTCTTAACCATCTGAAATTATTGAACAATCAATAACTGGTATGATATTTGCATATGTAATGTCTGAGTGTGTTCAGTGTGAACGCAGGATCACGACCAGAACAGGATACGGTTCAATGCCCCGGTTACCGAAATTCGCCATCAGCACGGCTGTCGCAGGCATCATGCTTGCCGCCTTGACGGTGGGAGGAAGCGCCTCCGCGGTGCAGCTTTATGGCTCGGTCGGCAATGGCTCAGGATCGAACCGGGGCGATATTCTCTCCATCGACCCCACCTTCACGAGCAGCTATACCTCGATCGGCAATCCGACCGTGACCGGCGGCATCACCGAGCTTGCGTTCGAAAATTACGCCGGCGCGCCATCCGGCTCCCTCTGGGGCTCCCAGGAATTCGGCTTCAACACAACATCGACACTGATCGAGATCGACCCCAATGACGGATCGCTGATCACCGATGTCGGCGCGATTCATACAGATGCGAATGACGTTGCAGGCACGGCGATCTCGATCGGCGATCTCGCCTTCAATTCAAAAGACGGCAAGCTTTATGCCATAACCTCCGATGCGGCCGCCCCCGGTGGGCCGACCGATGGGATTTACACCATCGACACCGGTACCGGCCTCGCGACGCTTGTGGGCAAGACAATCTGGGACACGACGGCGGGCATCGCGTTTGATTCAAACGGCATCCTTTACGCCCTTGGTTTCGATCCCTATGTGGGCCCGTTCGGCACCAACATGCTGTTCACTTTCGATCTCGACAATCCGATTTACGACGTCACGGATCCTCTTCTTCTGCTCGACAACACCCGGGTGACCGTCGACATCAACGACTATATTTTCTCCGAACTCGGCATCAATCCACTGACAAACGAAATCTATGCATCCGAGAGCAAGACCGGGAACATCTACAAGGTCGACCCGACCACGGGGGAGATGACCTTTACGGGCAAGCCGAGCGGCGCCTTCGTCTCGGACCTGGCGTTCCGCGTGCCGGAACCCGGCACGCTTGCAGTCCTCAGCCTTGGTACTCTAGGATTGGTTTTTTCAAGACGGCGGCGCGCTATCTGACGCAACACATCCCCACCGTGCTTGCAACGGAGACGCGAACAAACGACGGCGGCCCTATGTATCCTGGCCGCCGTTTTTTGTTCAAGGTTTCCGGCTGTAAGGCGCCCCACTACATTCCCCATCATCCGATGCGCCGCTCGATGCCGGAAGGCATGATTGATCCGTGGTGAAACAGTCCGGCAGCAATCGGCGGCGTTTGATGCCTGCAAACATGAAGCGAAAAGTCTGACGGTTCGTCTGACCTGTCTGGCGTGTTCGTCTGCAGACGACGAATAAAAATAGGAATTTAACGTCGATCAAATGCGCCAGATGCCCTATCTGCTAAGTATGATATCAGGATGCGACATGTGATATGTGTTGGGTCGCAAAATGACGGCCGACGATTTCTTGGAGGGGTATATGACCGATTACTGGGCAAACAAGTTGGTGTTTGAGTTGCAGGGGCCTGACGGCAAGGACCTGTGGACCAATCACCGGGCGGAGGTAATAGCCCGCTATCCGCTGTCGCCGGAAATCGAACAGGCCTTCCTGAACGACGACATCGGCACGCTCATCCCGGTCATAAACCCGTACCTGATGCGTTTCTTTTTGCTGATGCTGGGGTATGACGACGCGAAATCGATTGAAGTGCTGGAATCTTTCCAGACCGAAGAAGAAAGGAAACGGGTCAATGGCTAAACTTGTCGGCAGCTTTGCCGCTTCACATGCGCCCAATATTGCCCGGTCCTGGGATAGCTTCAAGGACGAGACGCGCGAATGGCTCACGACGCGCTATGACGAACTGGGCAAGCGGGTAAAAGCGCTGGAACCCGATGTGCTGGTCATCCATTCGAACGATCACTGGATCAATTTCTTCCTCGAGAACATGCCCGCCTTCCTGATCGGAGTCGGCGAGGAACATGACGGCCCGCCGGAACCATTCATGCAGCCGATCTTCAAGGGCTGTACGTTCCCGGGCCATGCGGGTCTGGGCAGTCACCTGCTTGAATACGCAATGGGTGCCGATTTCGACCCCGCCTATTCCCATCGCATCAAGATTGATCACGGCATCGGCATCCCGTTGTGGCGCATGGGGTTCGAGACCCTGCCGCCGGTGGTCCCGGTGTTCCTGAACCTGATGGAACAGCCCTTCCCGACACCCAAACGCTGCCTTGCCTGGGGACACATGATCCGCGATGCGATCGAAGCCTACCCGGAAGACCTGCGCGTCGTGGTGCTCGGTACCGGCGGACTCAGCCATTCCATTGGCGAGACGACCATGGGCTGGATCGACGAGCCTTTCGACAAAGCCTGCATGGAGCTGTTTGCGAGCGCCCCGGACGAAAAGATCGCGTCCGAGCTCTCGCGGATGCTCAAAGAAACCGGTAATGGCGGCGCAGAAGTGCGCTCCTGGTCCATCGCCCATGGCGCCGCCGGCGGCAAGGGATTCGAGATGATAGACTATATCCCGATGCCGGAAACGCTGATCGGCTGCGGTCTCGCGGAATGGAAGTTCGCGGCCTGACGCCGGAGCCGGCTCTTCGCTCTCACAGATCACGGATTTCTGCTTTTTTGATGAACCGGGAGCGAAAGACAGCCGGACGAGAATGGTTCGGGTAGGATTTTCTTAACCTTTTTGTGCGCAATCTGCGGGGACTTTAATAGATGGTCTCAGATGTCACGCCCCTCTCGCCTTGTTTTGCGACTCCTGTTGCTTGTCGTATGTCTCCTGACCCCGTCCTTGTCGCCTCTGCAGGCTGCGGACGAACGGCACAGGGTTCTTTTTATCAGTTCGTACCATCCGTCGTTTCCGTCTTTCGATCCGCAGGTTCGCGGTCTTCGCAAAGCGCTTGATGAAGCAGGATTCGCGCCCGGGTCGGTGTTGGTGGATATCGAATTCATGGACACCAAACGGTTTCCCAGAGCGATGCGGTCTCCCGAGTTCAGGGTCGCTCTCGCGAACAAACTCGAAACCCTGCCCCGATATGATTCTGTCGTTGTGGGAGACGATAATGCTTTCACATTCGCACTGAAAGAACAGAACCGGCTGTTCAGCGGTACACCCATCGTTTTTCTCGGTGTGAACAATACAGCGAAGGCCCTTGCGCAGAACGCCAACCCCCAGGTCACCGGCGTTGTCGAGGAAGCCTCGGGGGAGGAAACCCTGCGCCTGATAAAACGCATCTATCCCGATGCGGAAAAAATATTTGTCGTTCATGAGGAGATTACCCCGACCGGCGCTGCCAATACGCGCCGGACCCGTGAGGGAGTTCGCAGCCTGGGACTGACAAATGTCGAATTCATCTCGACCTCTCAACTGAGCTATGACGAACTCCGGGAGCGGCTGTCGCGCCTGCCCGCAAGGGCTCCGGTTCTAATGGGTGGTGGATATCGTGACCGCCTCGGCAACAGGCTCGATTATCTCGAACTTTTGGCTTCAACGAAGACAGTCTTTGACGGTCCGCTATTCTCGGGCCAGAAACACGGTATCGGCCATGGGGTTCTGGGCGGCGAGGTCGTGTCGCATTTTGAACAGGGCCGAACCGCCGGCGCGAAGGTCGCGGCCATTCTGAATGGCTTTCCCGTTTCGCAGATCAAGGTCACTGAGAAAAGCCCGAACGTCTTCATGTTCGACCATAACGGACTCGCTCGTCTCGGCATCGAGGATGACCGTCTCCCGCAGGACTCCATCATTATTAACCGGCCCGAGGAAAAACTGAAAACCTATGCCGAATGGCTGGTCGCCGGTGTTATCGCCATCGGCCTGCAGATGACGTTGATAATCTCTCTGTTCAGAACGATCGGGCACCGCCGGTCAGCGGTCACCGCTTTGCGCGAAAGCGAAAATCGTCTGCGGGCGTTTCTCGATCATTCCCCGTCGGCGATGTATGTCAAAGACCTAGACCATCGCCTGGTGATGGTGAATGCCCAGTATCTGAAACTTCACAATGTCTCCGAGGAAGACGTGATCGGACAGCGCGGCGGTTCGCGCCTCACCGAAGAAGAGCGTTCGCGGATGGAAGCGACCGATCAACTTGTGATGAATTCTGCCACTCCAATGACATCCACGCTCCGGATAACCGGCAAGCACGATAATGGGAAGGACGCATATTTTAACGTCTCGAAATTTCCCGTGTTCGACGCTGACGGTATGGTCGTTGGCGTGGGCGGTATCAACACAGATGTGACAGGCCTGCATGAACGCGAAGAAATGCTTGAGCAGGCCAGGGCCGCGGCGGAAACCACCGCCCGCGAGGCGCAGCTGGCGAATAAGGCAAAATCCGAGTTTCTGGCAAGTATGAGCCACGAAATACGCACGCCCTTGAACGGGGTGCTGGGCATGGCCGATCTCCTTCTGGACAGTCCGCTGACCGATGAACAGCGAAGTCACGTTTGGACTATTCGCTCATCCGGCGGGCTTTTGCTGTCGCTGCTTAACGACATTCTGGATCTTTCGAAAATCGAAGCCGGCAAACTGGAACTGGAGGAAATCGATTTCGATCTCAGCGATATCTTAGAGTCCGTCGCCGACCTCTGGTCGCCAAAAGCCTATGCGGCGGGCATCGGATTCAATTATCATATTGAAAATCTGACTGCGCCAGTTCTTCGGTCCGACCCGACGAGACCCCGCCAGATCCTCTTCAACTACATGTCCAACGCTCTCAAGTTCACGGAAGCGGACAGCATCGCGATCAACGTATCGCAGGAGGGATTATCGGAAGGAAAAATCCGGACCCGTTTCGAAGTCCGGGATTCCGGCTCAGGGATTCCGCCGGAAACGCAATCGGGGTTGTTCCGGAAATTCACGCAGGCGGATACATCGATCACCCGGAAACACGGCGGAACGGGCCTCGGACTCGCCATCAGCAAACAACTGGCGGAAGCGATGGGCGGAGAGATCGGCGTCAATAGCGCGCCTGGAGAAGGTTCGACCTTCTGGTTTACAATCGTCAGTACTGAAGGCGTCGCTGGAAATGTGAAAGTTAGCGGAGACACCCGGAGCAGCCTGTTGCCACCTCAATCGGACGACACTGCCCCCTCCAGATCGCTCCGGCTTCTCGTGGCTGAAGACAATGAAGTTAACCAGAAGGTTATTACCGCCCTTCTTGGCCGGTCCGGTCACAAGGTCGATATCGTCGGCAACGGCATCGAAGCGGTCAGCGCCGTTATTCGAGGCGCCTACGACCTTGTCCTGATGGACGTACGGATGCCCGAAATGGACGGCGTGACGGCAACCCAGCGTATCAGGGCGCTCGACGGCCCGAAATCGACGATTCCGATTATCGCCCTCACCGCCAATGCGATGAAGGGAGACGAGGCCAGCTACCGATCGGCCGGTATGAGCGACTATGTCACAAAACCTATTGAAAGCGACAAGCTGGCTTCGGCAATAAATCGTCAATGCGGCATCGACGCGCCAATCGCAAATACGTGGATTCCCCCGACGACGGAAACCCCCGCTCCGCGGGCGGATGAGGCCGCGCTTCAGAAAGATCTCGACGGTCTTATCAGTTCGATTGACGCGGATCTCGCCTGACGCCCTGCCCTGAATCGGTTTCACCGTCGGAATTTCCCGAAATACAATGTTTGGTGAGGACGCCTTCTCCCCGGCATGCCGACCGAAAAGCGCGCTTAAGACTCGCCCTTCCCTTGCCCCCCGTCCGTTGAAGCACTAAGTTCCGGTCAATCCTCAAGCGATTCAAGACTGGAGTTATCTGTCATGGAAATGACCGGCGAATACAAGATTCCCGCGCCCCGCCAAAAAGTATGGGAAGCGCTGAACGATCCCGAAGTTCTGAAGACCTGCATCCCGGGTTGCCAGGAACTCAACAAGGAATCTGACACCGAGCTTACGGCGACGGTCAAATCCAAGGTCGGTCCGGTTTCCGCGACGTTCAAGGGGAAAGTCACGCTCAGCGACATAGACGCGCCCAACGGTTACAAGATTTTCGGCGAAGGCACGGGCGGCGTTGCCGGCTTCGCCAAGGGCGGCGCGGAGGTCAAACTTGCCGATGACGGCGACGGAACCCTTTTGACTTACGAAGCAACCGGCCAGGTCGGCGGCAAACTGGCGCAGATCGGCTCCCGCCTGATCGATTCCACCGCCAAGAAAATGGCCAACGAGTTCTTCGGAAAATTTGCCGAGATCGTTGCCGCTGACAACGCCCCGGCCGCGGCAGCTGCCCCGGCCGCCGCAGAGCCCGAAGCCGCCCCGGCAGCAGCCGCACCCGCGGCGGCCCCTGCCGCAGCAGCGACACCTTCTGCACCGCCGGCAAAGGCCAGTGGCGGGATCAGCCCTGTCGTCTGGGTCGGCGGCCTCATTGTTGCCGTCGTTGTCGTTTTGGCGTTGCTGGTCTGACACACGTCGAAAGAGAACTGTTTTTCCACTGTTCAAACGGGTCAGGGAGCTTGACCTGCCTCGTTTGCAGCGGTTAACTGCGATGAATTTTGGGGTTCTTTCAGAACCCGGGATAAATGCTCTGCTAGTGCGCTAAGCCGATCAAACGTCGGACGCAAAAGCGGTTGAAACGGTCGGGAACATCGTGTTCCCGGTGAAATATGGAGGCTCCTATGGCGACAACCACTGTCTCGATGACGGTAAATGGCAAAAAGGTTTCTGCGGAAGCCGAAAACCGCACGCTTCTGGTTCAGTACCTGCGCGAAGGACTGGGCATGACCGGCACGCATGTCGGCTGCGACACGACCCAGTGCGGTGCCTGCACCGTTCATATCGACGGCCTGCCGATCAAATCCTGCACGATCCTCGCCCGTCAGGTGGAAGGCAAGGACGTCACCACGATCGAGGGCCTCGCCGACGGCGACAAGCTGCACCCGATGCAGGAAGCCTTCCGCGAAAATCACGCGCTTCAGTGCGGTTTCTGCACACCCGGCATGGTGATGAGCGCGATCGGCATCGTCGACCGCAACAAGGCAAGCCTGGACGAAAAAACGGTACGCGAGGAGCTCGAAGGCAATTTCTGCCGCTGCACCGGGTACCACAACATCGTCAAAGCAATCCTGGCAGCGCATAAGGAAATGACGGCCTAGAGGGCTGACGAAGAACCGGGAAACGGACCCCAGCCTCAACCATTATACAGGGAGGCACCAATGCCAGACGGATCAATCGGTACACCGATCAAACGCCGTGAGGATGAACGCTTTCTGACCGGCGCAGGACATTACGTCGACGATTTCAACCGTCCGGGTCAGACTTACGCCTGGATGGTTCGCTCCTCGGTCGCGCATGCGAAAATCAAAAGCGTCGATACGTCGAAGGCCGAGGCGGCTCCCGGGGTTGTCAAAATCCTCACCGGCGCCGATTGGGCGGCAGACGGCGTGGGTGGATTGCCCTGCGGCTGGCAGGTTATCGGCAAGAACGAAACTCCGATGCATGAACCGCCCCACCCGGCCCTTGTCGCCGACAAGGTACGTCACGTGGGCGATAATCTTGCCGTCGTTATCGCCGAAACAAAGGCTCAGGCGCGCGATGCTGCCGAGCTGATAGAATTCGATCTGGAAGAACTGCCAGCGGTGGTTTCGATGGCCAGCGCCGCCGCCGATAGGGCTATTCTGGTACATGAAGATGTGCCGGGAAACCTTTGTTATGACTGGGAAATCGGCGTCAAGGCAGAGGTCGATGCGGTCTTTGAAAAGGCTGACCACGTTACCAGGCTCGACCTGATAAACAATCGGCTGGTCGCGAACCCGATAGAGCCCCGCGCGGCGCTCGCAGAATACGACGCCGCGGGCGACCACTACACCCTCTACACCACCAGCCAGAACCCGCACGTGATCCGGTTGCTAATGGGCGCGTTCGTACTCTCGATCCCGGAGCACAAGCTGCGGGTGGTCGCCCCCGATGTCGGCGGCGGTTTCGGCACCAAGATTTATCACTACGCGGAAGAAGCGATCCTGACCTGGGCATCGAAGAAAGTCCGGCGTCCGATCAAATGGACCGCCGACCGCTCCGACAGTTTCATGACGGACGCGCAGGGTCGCGATCATGTCACGACCGGCGAACTGGCGCTCGACAAGGACGGCCACTTCCTCGGACTGCGGGTGATGACCAACGCGAATATGGGCGGCTATCTGTCGACATTCGCGCCGGCCATCCCGACCTATCTTTACGCGACCCTCCTCGCCGGGCTCTACAAGACGCCGGCAATCTATTGCTGCGTGAAGGCCTGGTTTACGAATACCGTTCCGGTGGACGCCTACCGCGGCGCCGGCCGTCCTGAAGCCTGTTATCTCATCGAACGGCTGGTGGAACAGGCAGCGCGGGAAACCGGTATCGAGAAAACCGAAATCCGGCGCCGCAATTTTATCGCGGCCAGCGAGATGCCGTACCAGACGCCGGTGGCGCTGGAATACGATTCGGGAGACTTCATCCGTAATCTCGAGGACGGTCTTAAGTTATCTGATTATAACGGCTTCGCCGCCCGGCGAGCCGAGTCGGAGAAAAGCGGCAAGCTTCGGGGTATCGGCCTCGCGACCTATATCGAAGCCTGCGGCATCGCGCCCTCCGCGGTCGCGGGAGCCCTTGGCGCCCGTGCGGGCCTGTTCGAATCCGCCGAGGTCCGGGTTCATCCTACAGGCTCGGTCACCGTCTTTACCGGCGCACACCAGCATGGCCAGGGACACGAAACGACCTTCGCCCAGCTTGTGGCCGACGGTCTTGGTGTACCGGTCGATAATGTAGAGATCGTTCACGGCGACACCGACAGAATTCAGTTCGGCATGGGCACATACGGATCGCGCTCGCTCGCGGTCGGCGGCTCGGCCATCGTCAAGGCGATGGACAAGGTTGTCGAAAAGGGCAAAAAGATCGCCGCCCATCTGCTTGAGGCATCGGTCGACGATATCGAGTTCGATTCCGGCACTTTCCGTGTTTCCGGAACCGACCGCGAACTGGGCATCGGCGAAATCGCGCTGACAGCCTATGTTCCCCACAATTATCCGATCGACGAACTGGAGCCCGGTCTGGACGAGACCGCGTTTTACGATCCGAAGAACTTCACCTATCCCAACGGCTGTCACGTCGCCGAGGTGGAAATCGACCCTGAGACAGGCGTGGTGACGCTGTGCAGCTTTCACGCTGTCGACGACTTCGGCAGGATCGTCAATCCGATGATCGTCGAGGGCCAGGTGCATGGGGGGCTTGTCCAGGGCATCGGGCAGGCGCTTATGGAAAACTGTGTCTACGACGACCAGGGCCAGCTCATAACCGGCTCCTTTAACGACTATTGCCTCCCCCGCGCCGACGATGTACCCAGTTTCATCGTTGGCACGAATGAAGGGGCGCCCTGTACGCATAATCCCCTTGGGGTAAAAGGCTGCGGCGAGGCAGGCACCATCGGTGCCGGTGCGGCCGTCACGAATGCGGTGCTGGACGCACTCGGCACCCGCGGCATTCACGATATCGATATGCCTGCCACCCCCCAGAAGGTGTGGCAGGCGTTACAACAATCTAACGGCTAACTGGAAAGGTCGAACCATGTACGATTTCAATTATGAAAAAGCCGCCTCGGTAAGCGAGGCTGCGTCAAAAATGTCCAGCGCGGATGACGGAAAGTTCATGGCCGGCGGGATGACGCTTATTCCGACGCTCAAACAGCGTCTCGCAATGCCGTCGGATGTAATCGACCTGGGCGGTATTGCCGATCTGGTCGGCATCACGGTTGACGGCAACTCGGTCACGATCGGCGCGATGACCCCGCATGCCGTCGTGCACGCCTCCGCCGATGTTCAGAAAGCCATTCCGGCACTTGCCAAGCTCGCCGGACTGATCGGCGATCCGATGGTCCGCAACCGCGGCACGATGGGCGGGTCGATCTCGAATAACGATCCAGCGGCCGATTATCCTTCCGCGGTCGTCGGACTCGGCGCCACCGTGCACACGACCAAGCGCGAGATTGCCGGTGACGACTTCTTTACCGGTATGTTCGAAACGGCGCTCGAAGAAGACGAAATCGTCACCAAGGTGGTTTTCCCGATCCCGGAAAAAGCCGCCTACATGAAATTCCCGAACCCCGCGTCGCGTTATGCCGTGGTCGGTGCCTTCGTCAGCCAGGGCCCTCAGGGGACCCGTGTCGCCATCACCGGCGCCGGGCCGTGCGTATTCCGTCAATCGGACATGGAAGCCGCCCTGGCCTCAAGCTTCACACCGGAATCGGTCGAAAACATCAAACAGGATGACAGCGATCTGAACTCCGACATCCACGCCAGCGCCGAATATCGGGCACACCTCGTCACCGTCATGGCGAAACGCGCGGTCGCCGAAGCCAACGGTTAGATCTTCCGGGTGGGGGCTCGAAATCGCCCACGTCGAATAACCAGATTGTTTCCCGGGCCCGCCCGGCGGAACAATCTGGTTTTTTCGGCCTGTCTCTCGGTCTTGATCACGGTCTGGCAGCCGTCGGCGCATGCCCAGACAAGCGATGCCGATCTTCTGAAATACCTCCGTATCGGGGGACCGCTTGATCGGCCCGCCGGGGCGATCCCACAATCACCTCCGGCGCCGCAACCCGTTGCCTCTCCTGCCTATTCAACGACCGTTCCCATGCCGCCCCAGCCGGCCGCAGGCGTGCCGCGTTCAGGCATTCCGGCGATTCCGGGCGAGCCGGCGATACCGGGAACAATCGTGCCGACCCCGCCGCTTCAACCGCCGGACTCCTTCTTTCGCGCATCCCAGGCGATGTCCGCACAGCAGGCATCGCAAAGAATTCCCCGCACATTCGTCAGCCCACCCCCCGCCTACAGACCGATTTCAAACTATGGCGGTCAGCAAGCCTTTCATCAGGTGCCCCATCCAGGACAACAGGTCCCCCTTCCCGGCGCAATGCCGTCCATGATCCCCGTCGGGGCGTATGAACAGCCGGGACCGCCACAAACCGCGGGACAGTCCGATTACGGGGTCAAACGATCGACCGAGCCCCGCGATGTCTCGCTCATCAGCAAGGACTATCTGCTCAGCTACCCGCAGAACGCATGGCGCATCATCTCGGCGCCGGTCAATTTCGACAGGAATGACTGGCTGGTGGCCAGCGGTGTGGCCGCAGCAACCGGCCTTCTGATGCTCGCCGACCGGGAGATCAACGACACCTGGCGCGACGACATCCACTCCGGCACGCTCGACGACGTCCTGGACGCCATCGAACATTTCGGCGATTCACAGACAGTCCTTATCGCTGCCGGCGCCGGTTACGTGCTCGGCGAACTGGTCGGCACGGAGCGCGACAAGGAGGCGGCTCTGCTCGTCGCGCAGAGTTTCGCATTGTCCGCGGGGCTGATCCAGGGGTTGAAATTTGCCTTCCGCCGCGAACGGCCCGACGACAGCCGCGACGACCAGTATTCCTTCTTTTCGTCGGATGCGAGCAAGACGAATTCGGCCTTCCCGTCCGGACATGCGACCAATGCGTTCTCGATGGCCGCCGTGCTGACCAACGTGTACGATCCGGTCGCACCGTGGCTGGGATACGTGCTGTACCCGATCGCCACCATCGCATCGCTTGCGCGTGTCAATAACGAGCGGCACTGGGCCTCTGACGTCTTCTTCGGTGGCGCGCTCGGGTATTTCATCGGCAGGATGGTGGTGCGTTACAGTCCGTTCCGTGGCGATGAAAGCGTGAGCCTGATGCCTGTATCCGACGGTGGATATACCGGTCTGCGTCTTGTCCATAAACTGTGATCGACCGGGTATCTCGGGTCCCTTGAGAATAGCCTCACAATGCTGTACTTGCTTTATTCATGACCGATAATATTCCCTCCACCGTTGATGCCGTTGTCGATATGCTGCGCGGCGGAAACTATGTCGCGGACCGTTCGCTCTCGACCGCCCTTTTCCTGGCGCTCAAGCTCGGACGGCCCTTGTTCCTCGAAGGCGAAGCCGGCGTCGGCAAGACCGAAATCGGCAAGGTTCTGTCGGAATCGCTCGGGCGCCGCCTGATCCGTCTGCAATGCTACGAAGGGCTCGATGTGTCCTCGGCGGTGTACGAATGGAACTACTCGATGCAGATGATCGATATCCGCATTGCCGAGGCATCGGGACAGCAGGACCGCGAACGGATCGAGGACGATATTTTCTCCGAACGTTTCCTGATAAAACGGCCCCTGCTTCAGGCCCTGGAAGCCGATGAGTCAGGCCAGCCGCCGGTCCTGCTGATCGACGAGCTTGACCGCACGGACGAGCCGTTTGAGGCGTTTCTGCTCGAAATCCTGTCGGATTTCCAGGTCACCATCCCTGAAATCGGGACCGTCAAAGCAGCCAAACCGCCCATCGTCATCATCACGTCCAACCGGACGCGGGAAATTCATGACGCGATCAAGCGACGCTGCTTCTATTTTTGGGTCGATTACCCGAATGCAAAGCGCGAGCTTGAAATCCTGAAGGTCAAGGTGCCGGACGCGCCGGAGAAGCTGACCCAGCAGGTGGTCGATTTCGTCCAGCACCTGCGGAACCGGGACCTGTTCAAGCTGCCCGGTGTCGCCGAAACCATCGACTGGACCAATGCGCTGATCCAGCTCGACAAGATCGACCTCGACCCCGAAACGGTCAATTCGTCCCTCGGCGTTCTGTTGAAATATCAGGACGATATCGAGAAAATTCAGGGCTCCGAAGCCGCAAAAATCCTCGATGAAGTGAAGGCAGGCATCGCCGCGGGCAGCTGATGGCAGATACCCCGGCAAATACCGACCTTACACCGGGTATGCAGCTGCTGGACCGGCTGGACGATAACAAGCTGGCCCCCAACATCATGCATTTCGGCCGTGTCCTGCGCGCCGCGGGCCTGCCGATCGGCCCCGGGAAGATCATCGACGCGACGCAGGCCGTTATGGCCGTCGGCATCCAGAGCCGGTCGGATTTCTACTGGGCCCTTCATGCCGTTTTCGTCAATCGGCGCGACCAGCACGAACTTTTCGACCAGGCGTTCCACATTTTCTGGAAAGATCCGAAGCTGCTGGAACGGATGATGGGCCTTCTACTGCCCTCGATCGACGGCGGCGAGGAGCCCTCCCCGGAAGAACAACCCCTGCGGCGGCTGCAGGAAGCGCTCAGCCAGAAGGACGAAAGCGAGTCCGACAAGGAAGAAGAACAGGAGCAGGAAGAGGAAATCGAGCTCGATGCCGCGATGACGGTATCCGAGCGCGAACTTCTTCAGACCATGGATTTCGAGGAAATGTCGGCCGACGAGATCGAAGCCGCTAAGCGCGCAATTTCGCATATGCGCCTGCCCATCACCGAGATTCCAACCCGGCGCTATCAGACGAGTAGCCGGCAGGCGCGGGTCGATATGCGCGCCACGATGCGCGCTGCCCTTCGGTCGGGCGGCGATTCTATTCCGCTCAAGCACCGCAAGCGCCGCACCCGGCCGCCGCCGCTGGTCATCCTGTGCGATATTTCCGGATCCATGAGCCGCTATACGCGCATGTTTCTGCATTTCATGCATGCCGTCACAAACGACCGCGACCGTGTCCACACCTTCCTGTTCGGTACACGCCTGACGAATGTCACCCGCTATCTGCGCAACAAGGATATCGATATCGCCATCGAGCAGGTAACGGATGCGGTCGAGGACTGGTCAGGCGGCACCCGTATTGGTGAAAGTTTGAGCGATTTCAATCGCTTCTGGTCGCGGCGCGTTCTCGGCCAGGGCGCCATCGTTATCCTGATTTCGGACGGGCTGGACCGCGATGCCGGCCGCGGCCTGCATATGGAAATCGAAAGGCTGCACAAGTCGTGCCGCAGGCTGATCTGGCTGAACCCTCTTTTACGGTTTGACGGCTTTCAGCCGAAGAGCCAGGGCATTCAGGCAATACTGCCATCCGTTGACGAATTCCGTCCGGTGCATAATCTAAACAGTCTGGAAGAACTTATCAGCGCGCTGAACCGCCCCGGCGGGCCGCGCAAGCAAGGAGTACAGGAATGGCTGACGGCAATGTAGCGACCGGCCTCTCGCTGGACGACGATGTACTGAACGAAGCCGCCAAATGGCGCAAGGAAGGACGAAACGTCGCCCTCGCCACCGTGGTATCGACCTGGGGGTCCTCGCCCCGTCCGACCGGCAGTCATCTGGCTGTGGATGAGAACGGCAAGCTGGTCGGTTCCGTCTCCGGCGGATGTATCGAAGGAGCTGTGGTTTCCGAGGCGATGGAAGTCATGCAATCCGGCAAGCCGAAGGTCCTCGAATACGGCGTCACCAATGAACTTGCCTGGGAAGTCGGCCTCGCCTGCGGCGGCACGATCCAGGTCTTTGTCGAGAAAGTCGAATGAAACAGGAAACCCTCTCCCGCCTGCTGGAAGACCAGGCGGCCAAGCGCGCAGTCGCGATGGTCACTGACATGGAGACCGGCGACCAGACCCTGGTCTATCTGGACAGTGCCGATGGCCCGGATGGCAGCAATGCCGAGATACTCTCCGCCGCCCGTCAGGCGATCCAGGACGACCGCAGCAAGGTATACGAGCTGAGCCGCAGGCGGATCTTTGTCGAGACCTTCAATCCCCCGCTACGCATGCTGATCGTCGGTGCGGTGCATATCGCCCAACCGCTGTCGCGCATGGCGTCCGTTGCCGGCTATGACGTCACCGTCATCGACCCACGCGGATCGTTCGCGACGGAAGAACGCTTTCCCGGCATCGCGCTTTGCGCCGAATGGCCGGATGACGGCATGCGCGCCCTCGATCCCGATCGGCGGACCGCTGTCGTGACGCTGACGCACGATCCGAAGCTCGACGATCCGGGGCTCGAAGTCGCGTTGAAGTCCGATGCGTTCTACATCGGTTCGCTGGGCAGCCGGAAAACCCATGCCGGCCGAGTCGAACGCCTGACCGCGGCGGGATTCACGGAGGCGGAGATCAGCCGTATTCACGCACCGGTGGGATTGAATATCGGCTCGATTTCGCCGGCCGAAATCGCGGTATCGATCCTTGCCCAGATCACAGAAGTCCTGCACCGCAAGATAGAGGCGCGGGAAGCGGCGTGACGCCGACGCCGAAGGCGCATCCATCATGAAATTCGGGGAAGTCGCGCTCGACACCGCAGCCGGGACAATCCTCGCCCATTCCGTGCGCCTGAAGGACGGGGTTCTCCGTAAAGGCCGCATCCTGGATAAGGAAGACGTGAGCCGGTTGCGCGAAGCGGGGCTGGCTGCCGTTACCGTCGCCGAACTCGAAGACGGAGATCTCGACGAAAACACCGCCGCCCTCCGACTGGCGGAAGCTCTGGTCGCGCCGGGGCTGACGCCTTCGGGTGGACGCACCGGGCGTGCCAATTTAAGGGCTGAAAGCGCCGGTGTGGCGCTGATCGACGCAGAAACCATACACCGCATGAACGCCGTCGACGAGGCGCTGACGATATCCACCGTGCGCCCGTTCGATGCGGTCGCCGCGGGTCAGGTGACAGCGACCGTGAAACTGATCACCTTCGGGCTGCCGGCAAGCACCGTCGATGCCTGCGCCGCCATCGCGCGGTCAGCTGGACCACCCGTGCGCGTCGCCCCCTACGATACTTCGCTCCGGATCGGCCTTGTTCAGACGGTCCTGCCCGGTCTCAAGAAAAGCGTAATCGCAAAGGCGACTGCGACGACCTCGGCCCGGCTGTCGGAAATGGGCCTGTCCATCAATATGGAACGCCATTGCGCACATTCGATTTCTGCGGTCGCAGAAGCCCTGAGCGAAATGGCAGCGGCTGAATGCGATATCGTCCTGATACTCGGGGCATCCGCCATCGTCGACCGTCGCGATATCGTCCCCGCCGCGATAAGCGCCGCCGGTGGCGAAATAGAACATCTGGGCCTGCCCGTGGATCCGGGCAACCTGATGCTGTTCGCCAGGCTGGGCAATATGCGCGTT
>JAYOMI010000033.1:0-6026 GCA_038120765.1 Rhodospirillaceae bacterium | reverse complement strand
GTCTGTTGGCGGATTGCTGCTGGCGGCAGGACAGTCCCGCCGGATGGGCAGCGCCAACAAGATGCTGGTGGAGATCGACGGAATACCCATGGTCGTCCACGCCGCCCGCGCGCTTATTGCCAGCAGCGCAAGTCCGCTCGTTGTCGTGCTGGGTCACGAACCGGCGGCGGTCGAAGCCGCCCTTGTTGGCCTGCCGGTAACGTTTGCCCGAAATCCGGACTATCAGGACGGGCTCAGCACGTCCCTGAAAGTCGGCCTGGCCGCCCTGCCCGATTATTGCACGGGCGCCGTCATCGCCCTTGGCGATATGCCGGGCGTCACGGCGGCAGATATAGACAGCCTGATCGACGCCTTCGATCCCGCGGCAGGACATACAATCTGCGTTCCTACATATCACGAGAAGCGCGGCAACCCGGTCCTGTGGGGACGTCGCTATTTCGCCGAAATGTCGGAAGTATCGGGCGATGTCGGCGCACGCCACCTGATCGGCGCGAATGCCGACCAGGTTGTGGAGGTGCCGCGCGACAATCCGGGGGTGCTGATCGATCTCGACACGCCGGAAGCCGTCGCCGCTCATCTGCGCGGCTAGGAAAAAAGGCCGCTGGTCCCTACTTGGGACTAGCGGTCAGTTCCGGTGCGCCCGGTGGTTATGATTCTGTCACAGCATTCCGGCGCGAGATCAAGGGAGGGACAGAGAATCCACGTCAGTGTGTTTCGTTCAGCAGCGCCCCGATCATCGCATTCTCCGTCGCAATGACCTTGAGGTTCGCCTTATAGGCATGCTCCGCCTGATTCAGGTTTACCACCTCCTGTACGTAATCGACGTTGGGACGCGCGACCATGCGGTCATCGTCGGCAAGACGGTTGCCCGGATCGTACGCCTTCACATGAGGCGGCTCCACGGACACGAATTCGGCCCGCGTGCCACCCCCGCCATCCGATGACTGGTAAACGCGCACCGGTTCGTAGACCGGCGGGGCAGTACGGTCACGGCCGGCGCCGCCGGCTTCCGTTCGGGCATCTTCGATCCGGATCGTATTGCGGGCATTCGCCACGTTCGACGCGCTGGCTTCAACCCGTTTTGCGGCCGCATCAAGACCGCTGAGCGATGTATTTATTGCGCCAAGCATTTTTCTCACCGTTTTATTCACCACTATATTGCCAATAAATTACTTATGGAAAATTATTATTCGCAATCTTTTAATTTTAATTTGAGTTTATTTACAATTTAATCAATTCCGTATTACTCATTACATTATGTAAAATACTTCTGATATGCATTTTACTTAAACATCAAAATCAACAAATCTCGCCCTTAACCATCTGAAACAACGGGTTTTTTACACTCGGACACCACAGTGAGACCGAAATATCGTATCGGAGCGGTCTCCAAATGCGCCAGTCTCTCTTTCTTGTCGCCCTGCTCGCCGGGTTCGCTACGGCCAGCCCCGCAACGGCCCGGGACAATTTCAGGACAGGTTCAACAGCCTATGCCCTGGGGCTTTATGGATCGGCGGGCCGGCATTGGCTCACCCTCGCGGAAAAGGGCCATCCGCCGGCGCCGTATAATGTGGGAAGGATGCTCTATTACGGACAGGGCATGCGCCGCGACCGGATCGAAGCCTATAAATGGTTCCTGATCGCCCGGGACAACGGCGTTCGCCGGAGCGAGGAGGCAACCCGGATACTGGACGAGCGCCTGCTGCGGCACGAACGCGTCGAAGCCATGGTCCGCGCCCGGGATTGGCAACGCGATCACGGCCGCTGACGGAACCGATAGGCGCTGCACAAAAAAAGCGGGATCCGACGGGCCCCGCTTTTCTCGTTATATTCAGAAGCAGCCGTCAGGCAGCGACCGCATTCCGGCCGGCTTCGGTATCCAGGTAGCTTTTCGGCAGTTCCCGGAAATCCGTCATCAGCGATCCGAAACCTTCGATGATGTCGTCATAGCCGTTGGCCCGCATCGCATACCAATAGGTTGCGGTATTGATCGCCATTACAGGTTTCTTCAGCCATTTCTCGGCCTCGCCGGCAAGACGCGCCATGGCAAGGTTCGTGCCCACCTGGACGATTGCATCGGGATTGTGCTCGTTCAGTTCGATCAGCCCATCGCGAAGCTGGGCTTCGGTCACCTGGGCGATATTCGCCGGGCTGTCGCATTTGAGCCCCTTGATGGCCATCACCTCGAAACCGCAATCCTCAAAGAATTTCACGACGTTCTTGTCGCCGACCGGCCAATAGGGCGTCAACACGCAGATTTTCTTGATATCGCCGTAGCAGCGAAGCGCCGCCTGACAGGCATCGGAGCCCATCGCGACCCCCATGCCGGACAGTTCCTTGACGCGCTCGCGAAGCTTGATGGATTCGGCCAAACCGTCCCAGAACGTTTCCGCTGACATCCCCATCACGATGTAATCGGGATTACAGGTCATGACGCGGAGGATCGCATTGTCGAATTCGCGGCGGATGTTGTCCATGAGGGCGTTGAATTCCTCGTCCGAATTCACCGGTTCGTCGGGGATCCAGATACGGACGGTATGGTTCGTCACGCCGCGCGGGCGCATATCGTCGAACTCAGGCTGAACAGACGTGTTGGTTGACGGGATAATCACCCCCCAGTTAGCGCGATAGCCAAGTGAATCTGTCATGTCGGTTACTCCTGCTTGTCCACAATATTAGCCTGCTTCGGCGCCAATTTATCCAATTCGTTCAATACGTCCTCCAGCGACATAACGTCGCCGTATTTCTGATCGATATCGAACAGGTTGGCCTCATGCGGTCCCTTCGCCCGATCGCCGGAACATTCCCGCGGCACGATCGGCCGGAAACCATTGGACATGGCGTCAACCGCCGTAGCACGGACGCATCCCGACGTGGTGCAGCCGGTAATAATCGCCGTATCGATGCCCCGCTGGGCGAGCCAGCCGGTCAGATCGGTATTCGAGAATCCAGACGGATAATGTTTTTCGAGTATCCGTTCGCCGGGGCGCGGTTCCAGTTCGTCAACGACCTTCGTTGCATGCGATCCGCGTTTCAGCTTTGCAAGCCCCGGGGATTTCATGTTGAACACGCCGTCTTCGCTGCCATCCTCGGCATAGACATGGCTGGTGAAAACGATCGGCATATCCATATGACGGGCGACTGCCAGAAGCTCCGCCGTGCTGTCGATCGCTTCCTGGATATTGCCGCCACCGAAGGCGTCCGGATCGTTGAAGCCGTTGATGAAGTCGATGATCAGCAGGGCCGGTTTCTTGCCGAAGCCGATACGGTTGCCGAAGCCCTGTTTCTCGTAAACAGCGGTATCTTCTGCATCATGTGGATTTACAGTCATCTTCGGCGCTCCCTTCGGTTAGAATCGATATGTGATGCCAAGTATAAGATCGTGCGACGTGTAACTAGAAGCGGTAATCGTCGTGCCATCGATATGCGGGCCGCTTTCGACCTCGCCAAGATCGATGTAACGGTAACGAAGCTCCATATCCCAGCTCCTCGCAAAAGACCAGATCACACCCAGCGCCGCATTCCAGGTCAGATTGTTGGTCCGGGTCACAAGTTCCGTCTTCGCGCCTCCGATGAGGGGCACACGGGCAACGTCGGAGACGTTCTGCGCCCAGCCGATGCCACCGCCGGCAAAAACAGTCCAGCGGTCACTCATCTGATGATCATAATACACGTTGACGATCAGCGCGTGGGTCGAGAGTTGGTCCTCGTAACCGGCGGAGTTCTGGACCCGGCTATCGAAATCGAACCGCGCACGGTAGTGATATTCGATCTCCGACCTGATTGGCAGGCCCTTCTTTGCCCAGTTATATCCGACTACCACCCCAAGTGCGCCGACCGCGTCAGAGTCGTTTCTGAGTTCCACGATCCCCGTCGTCGCCACGACGTCATCGACCATTCCATAACTGCCGATCTTCAGAACAGAAACGTAGTCGCCCGTATAAGCAGACGAGGCACGCTGTGCCCACGTCGCCGTCGAAATCGTTATTGACGCAAATAAGGCAATAACGAACCTTATACGCCCGATAAGCTTCATTATTATTCCCCCAGCTCCCGGAACTTTCCTATCCCGGGCACGCCTTAATGTCCAGACGGAGAACCCGCCGGCATGCCACTGTCACCCGATCGTGCGCAGCAGAGCCGGATAGCGCACCCCGAGAGTCAGTCCCCTTGCCCCCATGAAGATCGTGAGCGATGCCCACAGACCGTTATTTCCCCACACCGGCACCAGAAAATAGCAACTCACCAGATAGATCAGCAGCGAGACGATCATTGCATTCCGCATCGTCGCACCACGCGTCCCGCCGAGGAATATACCGTCGAGCAAGAACGGAAAAACCGCGACCAACGGCATCAGAACCAGCCAGAGCAGATAGTCGCGCCCGGCCTCCCGGACAGATTCTATACCGGTCAGCGCATCTATTATGAGCGGGCCGGCAAGCAGATATACCAGCGAGAATGCGACAGCGACCAGGAGCCCCCAGAAAACCGACACCCGGACAGCATCGCGAAACGCCTGACGGTCCCGCGCACCAATCGCACCGCCGCCGAGCGCTTCTGCCGCATGCGCGAAACCGTCCAGCGCGTGGGCCATAAATGTCTGGAAGTTCAGCAACACAGCGTTCGCCGCCAGCACTACGTTGCCGAAGGCCGCCCCCTGCGCCGTAAAATACGCAAATGCGGACACGAGGCAGATTGTCCGGATGAAAATATCTATGTTGAGCGCGATCGTGCGACTGATCTTTGATGTTTCGAGTATCTTGGCACGGACGAAAGCGCCACCCAACCTGCGCAGGATCGGGAGCGCGAGAAAGAGTCCGATCACGACAGCAACGGCATCGGCAATCGCGGTTGCCGCAGCGACGCCCGCCACCCCCCAATCCAGACCGAGGACAAATACCAGATCGAGAAGGATATTGACGCCATTCAGCGATAGCTGGTGCCACAGCGCCGCCCGCGTGTTCTGACAACCGATCAACCAGCCAAGCAGCGCGAAGTTCATCAGCGTCGCCGGCGCCCCCCAGATGCGGACGGAGAAATACTCATACGCCAGCGCCTCGACACCTGGCGATGCTTCCAGAATCGAGAAAGCGACCGACGCAATCGGGACCTGCAGAATAATCAGGGCGAATGCCGCGGGAATGCCGATGACGGCGGCTCTGGCGAGACAGGCGCGGACCTCGTCGGCGTCCTGCGCCCCGAATGCCTGCGCCGTCAGGCCGCCCGTCCCCATCCGAAGGAAGCCGAATCCCCAGTATATGAAGGTAAATACCATTGCGCCGACGGCCACGCCGCCTAGATATTTAGGGTCCGGCAGATGCCCCATAACAGCCGTGTCCACAGCACCGAGCATAGGGACCGAGATGTTCGATATGATGATAGGGCCGGCGATGTGCCAGACGCGGCGGTGGATTTCGCGCTTCATGGATGTTCAGTGGCGGCAATCCCCGTGGTCGTCAAGACGGATTAGCGCACACACCCATTTCGCCGCGCGCGGCCGTCGGTTAAATTGGGGCTTCATCAGAGGGGCGACAGGCGATGTCAGAGCGGTTGAAGGAGGGCCTGATAAAGGGCGAGGACGGACATGTCAGATGTTTCTGGTCCGGCGACATGCCGGATTACCTTGCCTATCACGACGACGAATGGGGATTGCCGGTCGCCGATGATCATCGGTTGTTTGAAAAAATATGTCTGGAAGGGTTTCAGTCCGGCCTCTCATGGCTGACGATTCTGCGCAAACGCGAAAACTTCCGCGAGTCATTTTCTGGGTTCGATTTCACCCTGATCGCAAAATACGGCAAGCGGGATGTCGAGAAACTGGTCAAGAACGCGGGCATCATCCGTCACCGGGGAAAAATCGAATCCACGGTGAACAATGCGAAACGGGCGATGGAGATGGCGGAAGAATACGGCTCGCTCGGCGCCTATTTCTGGCAGTTCGAGACGGAACCGGCGAACCGGCCGATACGGCTCGATCATGCTACTCTCAAGACCCTCGGAAAGACTCCGGAATCCATAGCTCTGTC
>JAYOMI010000032.1:32879-36345 GCA_038120765.1 Rhodospirillaceae bacterium | reverse complement strand
CGCGTGCAGTCCGGTTTTGTATACCACTACGCTTTCGCGATGCTGATCGGCGTCGCCGGGATCGTGACCTGGTACCTGTTTACGAGAGCGGGGTAGGGCCATGATCGACTTTCCCATCCTGACGCTGACCACGTTCCTTCCGCTGATCGGCGCCCTGGCGATCCTGCTTATCCGTGGCGATGAAAAAATCGTTGCGCGCAATGCCCGGGCAACCGCGTTGTGGACGTCGCTTGCGACATTTGTCGTTTCCGTCTTCCTTTGGGTCGGCTTCGACAATTCGACCGCGGACTTCCAGTTCGTCGAAAAAGTGGCATGGATCCCGTCCTTGGGCCTGAATTATCACATGGGCGTTGACGGCATTTCGGTCTTTTTCGTTATCCTGTCGACCTTCCTGACCCCGCTTTGCATCCTGGCAAGCTGGGAAGCGATTCAGCACCGGGTGAAGGAATACATGATCGCGTTTCTGGTCCTGGAAACGCTCATGGTCGGGATGTTCTGTGCGCTCGATTTCATCCTGTTCTATATTTTCTTCGAAGCCGTGCTGATCCCGATGTTCCTGATCATCGGCGTCTGGGGCGGCGCGCGCCGGGTCTATGCGGCGTTCAAGTTCTTCCTCTATACGCTGACCGGTTCCGTGCTGATGCTGATCGCTATTCTCGCGATCTATTTCGAGGCCGAGACCACGGATATCCCGACGCTTCTGAAAACGGTTCTCGATCCGCGGATGCAGCTCTGGCTCTGGCTCGCGTTCTTTGCGAGTTTCGCCGTCAAGGTGCCGATGTGGCCGGTGCATACGTGGCTGCCGGACGCCCATGTCGAGGCGCCGACGGCAGGCTCGGTCATTCTGGCAGGTGTGCTGCTGAAGATGGGGGCATACGGCTTCCTGCGCTTCTCTGTGCCGATGCTGCCCTATGCGACCGATTTCTTCACGCCGCTGATCTACACGCTGTCGATTATCGCCATCATCTACACCTCGCTCGTCGCTCTTGCGCAGGAAGATATGAAGAAGCTGATCGCCTATTCATCGGTTGCGCATATGGGCTTCGTGACGCTGGGTATCTTCTCGCTGACCTTCCAGGGGGTGCAGGGCGCCGTTTTCCAGATGATCAGCCACGGCATCGTTTCCGGCGCGCTGTTTCTCTGCGTCGGCGTGATTTACGACCGGATTCACGCGCGGGAGATCGCGCGCTATGGCGGTCTGGGCGCACGCATGCCGATATACGCGGTCGTGTTCATGGTGTTCATGCTCGCCTCCGTCGGTCTGCCGGGCACCAGCGGTTTCGTCGGCGAATTCCTGATCCTGGTAGGTGTGTTCCAGTCGAATACCTGGGTCGCGGCGCTGGCGACGACCGGCATCATCCTGGGCGCTGCGTACATGCTGTATCTCTATCGCCGGGTCATCTTCGGGAAGCTTGAAAAAGACGACCTGAAAAGCATTCTCGATCTCAAACCCCGGGAAATTGCGATATTCGTGCCCCTTGTCATTGTCACGATCTGGATGGGGGTCTGGCCCGCACCTTTCCTCGACGTGATGGATGCATCGATTGCGAATGTCATAGAGCAGCACAAAGCCGCGTTGAGCGCGCTGCAATCCGTCAGTCTTCCGGGTAAATAGGCGGGAATAGCAGAATGGTCACTTCAATCGATCTCTATACAATCCTGCCGGAACTGATCCTCGCAGTGCTTGCAATGGCATTGCTGATGTACGGCGTTTTCCGCGGCGACAAGGCTGTCAACAGCGTCTCCTGGTTGGCAGTCGCGGGCAACGAAGACCCCCCGCTATCGCTGTGGAGCCCTCCGGTGGCCGGGGGGGTGGCTTTCAAGGGCCAGTTCATTGTCGATCAATTCGCCGTCTTCATGAAATGGCTGATCCTTGTGGGCTCGGCGCTGACACTCCTCATGTCGTTGAATTACAACGCACGCGAAGGCATCCAGCGCTTCGAATATCCGGTGCTTATCCTGTTTGCCACGCTCGGCATGCTGCTGATGATTTCCGCCAACGACCTGATGTCGCTCTATGTGGGCCTGGAACTGCAAAGCCTGTCGCTGTACGTGATTGCCGCTTTCCGCCGGGATTCGACCAAATCGTCCGAAGCCGGCCTGAAATATTTCGTTCTGGGCGCGCTGTCGTCGGGCATGCTGCTTTATGGCGCCTCGATGATCTACGGCTTCGCCGGAACGACGCAGTTCGACAAGCTGGCATCGCTGTTTACCGGTCCGAATGCGGATCCGGGCGTCGGTGTGATCGTCGGCCTGGTGTTCCTGCTTGCGGGGCTCGCGTTCAAGGTATCGGCCGTGCCGTTCCATATGTGGACGCCGGATGTCTATGAAGGTGCGCCGACGCCGGTGACGGCCTTCTTTGCAGTCGCACCGAAAATCGCCGCGGTCGCCCTCCTGGTGCGCATGATGGTCGGTCCCTTTGGTGAGCTTTTCGGCCAGTGGCAGCAGATCATCATCTTCATTTCCATCGCGTCGATGCTTCTCGGCGCGCTGGCGGCGATCTGGCAGACGAATATCAAGCGGCTGATGGCCTACAGTTCAATCGGCCATATCGGCTATGCGCTTGTCGGACTGGCCGCCGGGTCGGAAGAAGGCATTCGCGGTATCGGCATATACATGGCGATCTATCTTGCCATGAACATCGGCACGTTCTGCTGCATCCTGTCGATGCGCCGGCAGGGCATGATGGTCGAAGGGATCAGCGATCTCGCCGGTCTTGCCCGGAACCAGCCGATGATGGCCGCGGCGATGGCGATTTTCATGTTCTCGATGGTCGGAATACCGCCGCTTGCGGGCTTCTTCGGCAAGCTTTACGTCTTCATGGCGGCTGTGAACGAAGGCCTCTATCTGCTTGCTATCATTGGTGTTCTTACCAGTGTCATCGGGGCTTTCTACTATCTGCGCATCATCAAGATCATGTATTTCGATGAACCCGCGGATGCCTTCGATCGCTCGGCGGGCCGCGAAGTCGGCACGATCATGGCCGTCTCCGGGCTTTTCACGCTTTTGTTCTTCGTGTTCCCGACACCGATCGTGGGCGCGGCGAGCAGGGCGGCAGCGGTCCTGTTCTCGGCGGGATAGCATGCGCCCGGAACCTGCCGGGTCGATGTCGCTTCCAGACGGATACAGCCTTCACCGGTGCGAAGATATCGATGGCACCAATGCCGAGGCCCTGCGGAGGGGCTGTCGTCACGGGCATGTCTTCTTCGCCGGAAGTCAGACGGCGGGGCGCGGCCGTCAGGGACGGGTCTGGGTCTCGCCGCCGGGCAACCTGTTTGCAACGATTTGTGTTACCCCTCTGCGCGCCCGAAATCCTGCCCAACTCGCTTTCGTTGCGGGTCTGGCGGTTCTTGATGCTCTCAGAGAGGCAGCGCCGGACGTGCGATTCTCGCTCAAATGGCCGAACGATGTTCTGGCGTCCGGGCGGAAGATATCCGGTATTCTCATAGAGGCGGGCGAATACGGC
>JAYOMI010000032.1:17256-32869 GCA_038120765.1 Rhodospirillaceae bacterium | reverse complement strand
CGGCTATGCGGTCGGTATCGGCGTCAATCTGGTCGCATCGCCACCAGATGACGCCGTTCGGTTTCCCGCCACCGATCTCGGGGCTGCGTCCGGTCTCTCCGCTCTGCCAACTCCTGAAGCTGTTCTCTCTATGATTTGCCGCCATTTCAGTAAATGGTTCGATCGCTGGTCAGCCGACGGGTTCGAGCCGTTGCGGGCAGTCTGGCTTGCGTCATCGCACGGGATGGGCGATACCATCGCGGCATCGACGGGTTCGGGCCGCATCGAAGGCCGGTTTCTGGGCCTCGATGCTGACGGCGCGCTGGTGATTGAGGACGTCGGCGGTGCACAGCGTGTCGTCACCGCGGGCGATGTATTTTTTCCGGGAGCCGACTGACTTTCATGCTTCTCGCCATAGATTCCGGCAACACCAATATCGTCTTCTCCCTTTACGAGGGCGATAAGCAGCGCGGTGTCTGGCGCCGCGCCAACGATCACCGTCGCACGGCGGATGAATACGGCGTCTGGCTGCTGCAGCTCATGGCGCTGGCGAAACTGCATCCGGAAGATGTCGATGCCGCGATCATCGCAACGGTCGTGCCGGACACCCTGTTCAGCCTGAAGGGCCTCTGCCGGAACTATTTCAAGGTCGATCCGATAACCGTGGGCGAACCCGGGGTCGCGCTCGGCATCAGGGCGCTGGTCGATTCACCGGAATCCGTCGGCGCGGATCGCCTGGTGAACGCGGTTGCCGCCCATGAAAAGTACGGCGGCCCCCTGATTATCGTCGATTTCGGGACCGCGACGACCTTCGATGTCATAAATGGCGATGGCGACTATGTCGGCGGGGCGATTGCGCCCGGGATCAACCTGTCCCTGGAGGCGCTGCACCGGGCCGCCGCCATGTTGCCGCGGGTTTCGGTCGAGCGGCCGCCGAGCGTTATCGGCAAACGAACCGACTCCGCGATGCATTCAGGCATTTACTGGGGCTATGTCGGGCTGATCGAAGGCCTCGTCAAACGCATCCGGGAAGAATATGGAGAAGATATGCGTGTTATAGCGACCGGCGGCCTCGCGCCGCTATTTGAAGCCGCAACCGAATCTATCGGCAAGGTGGATGGCGATCTGACACTGCGTGGCCTTGTAAGTATCCATGCGCGAAATACCGCTGCATGACATCTAAAGAACTGCTTTTCGTCCCGCTGGGCGGCGCCGGCGAGATCGGCATGAATATGAGCCTGTACGGCTATGACGACCGTTGGCTCATGGTCGATATGGGGATCGCCTTCGGCAATGACACCACACCGGGCATCGATGTGATGACGCCGGACCCGGCATTTATCATGGATAACCTCGACCGGCTCGACGGTCTGGTGATCACCCACGCCCATGAAGATCATCTCGGCGCCGTGCCGTATCTGTGGCGCAAGATCCGCTGTCCGATATACGCGACGCCGTTTGCCTGTGGTCATTTGCGACGCAAGCTTGAATACAGCGGTATGGTGAGCGAAGTGGACCTCATCGAGGTTCCTGTCGGCGGCGGCTTCAAGGCGGGACCGTTTTCCGTCGACCTGGTCCCGGCCGCGCATTCTATTCCGGAAGCGAATATCCTGGCGATCCGTACCGGCGCTGGTCTCGCCGTCCATGCGACGGACTGGAAACTGGACCCGGAACCGCTGGTCGGCAAGCTGACGGACGAGGCGGCGCTCCGGGCACTCGGCGACGAGGGCGTCATGGCGCTGATCTGCGATTCGACCAACGTTTTCGTCGATGGGGAAGCGGGCTCCGAAGCCGTGCTGAGAAAGAGCCTCGTCGAGATTATCGGCAAGTGCACAGGCCGCGTCGCAGTGGCGACCTTCGCCAGCAATGTTGCACGGGTGGCAACGATCAATCATGCCGCGGGCGTGACGGGGCGGAACCCCAGTCTCGTCGGGCGGTCCCTGTGGCGCAGCATCGATATCAGCCGTGAATGCGGATACCTGGAGGACATAGAGCCGTTTGTCCCGGAATCCGAAATCCGTTTTATCCCGCCGGACAAGATACTGATGGCGGTTACCGGCAGCCAGGGAGAGCCGCGCTCGGCATTGTCTCGGATTGCCGACGGGTCGCATCAGAGCGTTTCGCTTGAACGCGGCGATACGGTCATTTTTTCATCGCGGGAAATTCCCGGAAATGAGCTGTCGATCGGCAAGGTCCAGAACCAGCTTGCGCGCATGGGCGTCACGGTACTGACCGAGCATGACGGGTTCGTGCATGTGTCCGGACATCCGGGCCGGGGCGAACTGCAGCGTATGTATCAGTGGCTGCGGCCGCAAATTCTGGTCCCCGTTCATGGTGAGCTCCGCCATCTTCAGGAACAGCAGCGTTTTGCGCGCGACTGCCAGATTCCGGAAACGGCCATTGCCGAGAACGGCACGATGTTGAGCCTTTCGGCTGACGGCGCCGAAGCGGTGGATCATGTCGAGACCGGCAGGCTTGCCGTTGACGGCAACCGCCTGGTGAAAATCGGCGGATCCGTCCTGCGCGAACGCAATCGCCTGCGGATGAACGGCGCTGCCGTCGCCACCGTCGTCGTCGATGCTGACGGCAATGTGCTGGGCGACCCGCAGTTGACGGTGCAGGGCGTTCTTGACGACAGCGAAGACGAAAGCTGGGATGATGCAATCGATGCCATCATCGAGGCGGTGAACGATCTGCCGAAAAAGAAACGCCGGGACGATGAAGAAGTGGCGGAGGCTGCGCGTGTTGCCGTCAGACGCTCATTGCGAGAGAGTATCGGCAAGCGTCCGGTGACGGATATTCATGTTGTGAGAGTATGATGGAATGAGCTGGTTTTCGGCTGCACTCGTATTTGTCGTCGTGTGGTGGCTTGTCTTTTTCATGTCGCTGCCGATCGGCGCGCGCTCGTACCATGAAGCGGGCGAGGAGGTGGATGTCGGCAATGTCCCCGGTGCACCCATGCGGCCGCGTCTATGGCTTAAAGCGGGAATTTCGACGCTGATCGCTGTGGTCCTCACCATCGGGATCTATTTCCTTGTCGAAAGCGGCGCGATCAGTTTCCGCGGCTGATTTCAGAAGTTAACGATCAGACCTTAAAAATCAGACGTGCAGGCAGGCACCTGCGCTGTCGAACCAGACCTCGTCGCAGTTCTGGCCCGGCCCACCGCGGTCGACCACCAGAAAATCGCTGTCGGGTTTCAGCACCAGCAATGGGTGATGCCAGACTCCGGGCCGGTAATTGATCCCCTGGCACCCCTTGGCGTGGAACGCCCGCAATTCACTGACAAGCGGCGTTTCATCCGAGGCGGCAACGACAATGAACCAGTCATGATTCTGCAGCGGGATAAAGGCCTGCGATCCCAGGGGGTGGCGTTCGACCATGCGAATGGCGATGGGCCGCGGGCGGGGCTGTCCCCGGAAAATGCTGATCAGCGGCTTGCCGCCGTCGGTGGATACATCAACACCGGCGAGATCGTGAAACCGCTCGGTCGTCCCTTCATTGATGGAGAGCCGCTGCGCACCAATGGTTTCGATGACGTCCCCGAAGGGTGCGAAGGCCTCCTTCGTCAGGGGGGCAGGGAACAGTTCCAGCGTGTCCAGCGTTCAGTCCTCCTGCGCGAGCGTGCCGAAAACCCGCACCCGGCTGATGCCGCCATCGGGACAGATATTCAGGCGGATATGGGTAATCGGGCCGAGGTCCTCGAATGCGCCGCTGTCGAACACGTGGATATGATCCATCTGAAGCCTTTGCTCGTCCATCAGCAGCGGCCATGTCTCGCTTGCGGCGACGATATCCGCATCTGTTCCGCCTTCCACATGGGAGGCCTGGATCGAGCAGCGGTCAGGGTAGTTGCCTTTGAAATGCGCGGTATCGATTTCGATCTTTCCGGGATGCCCCGCCGCGCCGAGGGCAATGACAATCCAGTCGTTCCCTGGTCCGCGCCGGCGGCGCGTTTCCCAGCCGTCGCCCATGTTCAGGCCCCGGCCGGGTGTGAGGATGATCCACGGGTCGCCGTAATGGGCGTCGCTGTAACCGACGACCCTGCCGGCATTGATGATGGCGGATAACTCGTAATGTCCGTCCGCGTCCGGATGTTTCCATTCGCATACGGGCGTTCCCCAGACGCGGAACCGGGCGACACCGCCATCCGGAAAGATATTCAGCCGCAGAACGTTGTAGGGCTGGTCATCGTTAACGGGAAAGAGGTTGGGAGTATCGGGCAGAAGGTCTGCTTTCGCCACAATCTCGGTCCAGACGGTATTTTCGTCGGGCAGGTCGTCCACCAGAGCGCCCTCGATGGAGACAAAAGGGGGATGATTACCTGTAAAGAACCGTGTGTTGACCTCGAACCCGGCGAGAACGCCTTTTGCGCCGAGCTTTACGATACAATGATCGTGCCCGCCCTGACGGCGCCGGCGGGATTCCCATCCATCCATCCACTTGCCCTGTTCGTCATAGCGGTCGTGATAGAAAATCGCTGGTGCATCATTGAGCATCCGCGCGGCGGGGCCGAAAAAATCGTCGCTGACCTCAACAATGGCGGCGCCGAGCCGCGGCGAGGCAAGGTTGACAGAACCGGCGGCAAAGGCCGGTTTTTCTTCGGTGGCGCAGATTGCATTGGCTGTATCGGTCATGTTTCATTTTTCCTGAAAAAGCGCTTCGATGCGCAGCAAGGCGATCCGGTGGACCTGTTTGAGCGCCTCGGCGAATTCGATGTTGCGGGGGTTTTCCACGCGGGTTCGGAAGTTGTCGAGAATTTCCTGCCGGTTCCGCCCGCGGACCGCAAGGATATACGGAAATCCGAAGGTCTTTTTGTAGCGCTCGTTCAGCGATCCGAACTCCGCAAATTCTTCGGGTGTGCACTTATCGAGCTCGGCGCTTGCCTGTTCGCTCGTGGAATCGGCCGTCAGGTCGCCAGCGATTGCCAGTTTGCCGGCAAGATCTGGATGGGCGCGTAACAGGGCGAGCTTGCGGTCGTCATCAGCCTCGTCCACCTGCATGCGAAAGGAATCGTGCAGCCCCGCGATGGTATCCTGCGATCCGGTAAGGCCCTCGGCGTAAACGGCTTCGGCGATCCAGGGGGAATGTTCGTACACCCCGCCGAAGACCTCCATAAAGGCCTCATGGGACATGTGGCTCGGCATGTACCGCCGGTTTTCGTTGGCAGCTTCCATCACCCGGATTCTCCGCCGGCAAAGGGATGGCGTTCGCGCCAATGACGGGCGATATCGATGCGACGGCAGAACCAGACGTCCTCGTGGCTGCGCGCGTATTCAACGAACCGTTTGAGGGCCGCGAAACGGCCGGGACGGCCCGCCAGCCGGCAGTGAAGCCCGATCGACATCATTTTCGGTGTATCGGCGCCCTCGTCGTACAGCGTATCGAAGCTGTCCTTCAGATAGGCAAAGAACTGATCGCCGGAATTGAATCCCTGGGCGGCGGCGAAGCGCATGTCGTTCGCATCCAGCGTATAGGGGACGACAAGGTGCGGACGGCCGGCGGCTTCGGTCCAGAAGGGGAGGTCGTCATTGTAATCGTCGGCGTCATACAGGAAGCCGCCCTCCTCGGCGACGAGCCGGCGGGTGTTCGGGCTGGTGCGGCCCGTGTACCAGCCGAGCGGCCGCTCGCCGCTAAGCCGTGTGTGAATTTCGATCGCCCTGTCCAGGTGTTCGCGCTCGGTTTCTTCCGGCACGTACTGATAATCGATCCATCGCCATCCGTGGCTGCACATTTCGTGTCCCGCATTCAGGGCTGCTTCCACCACGGCGGGGTTGCGTTCCATTGCCATGGCGACGGCGAAAAACGTGACCGGAATATCGAAGCCGTCGAACAGGCGCAGCAGGCGCCAGACGCCGGCGCGGCTGCCGTATTCGTAAATCGATTCCATGCTCATGTGACGAACGCCTTCACGGGCGTCCGCGCCGATGATTTCCGACAGGACTGCCTCGGATGCGTTGTCGCCATGTAGAACCGTGTTTTCGCCGCCTTCTTCATAGTTGATGACGAACTGGACGGCGATCCGGGCGCCGCCGGGCCAGTCGGCCCCGGGCGGGTTTGCGCCATAGCCGGTCATGTCTCTGGGGTAGGGGGCGTTCATCTGTTTCCTTCGTGCTTTCTTCTTCGGCCCTATTGCGCCGCGACGATATCGGCGAAGACCTGCCGCAGGTCGCTGCGCGTTTCCGGGGTTTCGAGCATCAGCTGTCTTTCGCAGGCGGAGAGGTGCTCTCGCATGATCCTGCGGCTGAGGTCGACATCTCGCGCCGCGACTGCAGCGATCAGGCGATCGTGATCGTCATCATCGCACATGCCCTGGCCCGCGGGCACATAGCGCGCGATGGCGAGCGACGTCTGGGCGACAAGCTGGCGCAGAAGTTCCCGCAGCGGCCGGTTCCCAGCAATCTCCGCCAGTTTGAGGTGCAGGTCGCCCGACAGGCGGATCGCACCGCTGACATCCTGTGCCTCGATACATTTATGTTCGCGCCGCGATATGCTTTTCAGGGAGTCGGTATCGACCCGTCGGCATTTTTTCGCCGCTTCCGCGACGATGCCGTCCTCGAGCAGCCTTCGGGCGTCAAATATCTCGCGCACCTCCCTCGGCTCGGGCGCCGCGATAATGGCGCCCCGGTTGGGGCGCAACTCGACAACCCGGTCCAGGGAGAGCCGCAGCAAGACCTTGCGGATGATCGTCCGGCTGACGCCGAAGACATCGCAGAGTTCGTTTTCCGTGAGTTTGGTCTCGGGCCGCAGCCGTTGTTCGAGGATGGCGCCGAAGACCTGATCGTAGATCCAGGTTTCTGAGGGTTTTTTACCGGGTTTCACGGGTGGCGATCCTGTTCCATCCTGATTTTATAATTGTATACAATCTGGATGACAACACGGCTGTGAAGGTCCGTCATGAGGGCTGTTTCTCCGCCTTTGATGCTGCCCAATTTCTGGGCGGAATGCCTAATTTCTGGCGCTTTTGTGCGGTTTCCAATACCGTGTGATTGAAGGGGATTAACCAGTTGCGCCGGGTTTCGCTGACGGGTAGGTTTTTGACGTTCGATTGGTAAAAAACGAATAATGGCCGATCGGATACAATTCATTTGCGGGGTGAAGCAGCATGGGGCGCCTGACCACTCATATCCTTGATACGGCCAGCGGCTGTCCGGCCGCAGGCGTGCCGGTTGAGCTGTTCGCGCTCTCAGGGAATCAACGGATCCGGCTTTCAGGTGCCTCGACGAATGCCGACGGGCGCTGCGACGAGCCGCTTCTCGACGGTGAGGGGGTTCAGGTCGGAGTGTACGAGATCCTGTTTCATGTCGGAGAATATCTGCGCGCACGCGACGCGGACCTGCCGTCTCCGGCCTTTCTGGATGTCGTGCCGGTCCGGTTTGGCGTCGCCTCGCCCGATGAGTATTATCACGTGCCGTTGCTGATCTCGCCCTACGGCTATTCGACCTACCGGGGAAGCTAGGCCGGCATGCTGGAAATCGCCCATGCCGACTGGCTGAGCCTGATATTAAGGTGGCTGCATGTGATCGCGGGTATTTCCTGGATCGGCACGTCCTTCTATTTCATTTTTCTCGATCTGAGCCTTCGCAAACACGCGAACCTGCCGGAGGGGGTCGGCGGCGAAGCCTGGAACGTGCATGGCGGCGGCTTCTACCTGATGCGTAAATACGTCGTTGCGCCGGCGGAACTGCCGAAGGAACTGCACTGGTTCAAATACGAAGCCTATGCAACCTGGCTTTCCGGCTTCACGCTGCTGGCGATCATCTATTACTGGGGGGCGGAGAGCTACCTGATCGACAGGGACGTGCTCGATCTGCAATCCTGGGAAGCGATTCTGATCAGCATGGCTTTCTTCGCCTCGGGCTGGATCATCTACGATCTGCTGTGCAGATCGCCGTTCAGTTCCCATTCTCTTCTGCTGTCGGCGGCCGTCTTCGCGCTGATTGCCTTTGCCGCCTATTTCCTGACCCATATATTCAGCGGGCGCGCCGCCTTCGTGCATGTCGGGGCCATGGTGGGATCCATCATGGTAGGTAACGTGTTTTTCGTCATCATTCCGAACCAGAAGAAGGTCGTGAAATCGCTTCTCGCGGGCGAGGAACCCGATCCGCGTTATGGCGAGATCGGTAAGCACCGTTCGACCCATAACAACTATCTGACGCTCCCGGTCATCCTGATGATGATCAGCCAGCACTACCCGATGCTGTACGATAACGATCACAGCTGGCTGGTGGTGACGCTGATCCTCCTTGTCGGCGCATCGATCCGGCATTTCTTCAATCTGATGCATACGGGCAGGCCGATCCTCACCCTGCGCTGGCAATGGCCTGTGGGCGCAGCGCTCATGGCCGTTCTGATCGTCTTTCTGAGCTGGAAGCCGGCGCCCGATCCGAATGCGAAACAGGCGGACGTACCGTCGGCCGTCGATGTGCTGGCGATTGCGCAGTCGCGCTGCGTGTCGTGTCATGCCGCGAAACCGAGCGATCCCGACATCGAGAAGGCGCCGGGCGGCGTGATGCTTGAAACCGTTGCTGACATGCGCAAACACAGCTCGCGGATCCTGAAGCAGTCTGTCCTGTCAAAGGCGATGCCACTCGGTAACAAGACGAAGATGACCGACGCGGAGCGCAAGGCGCTCGGTGCCTGGATCCGCGCCGGTATGCCCAAGGGGGAATAGGCATGATCCGATTTACGCTCAATGGCGCGCCGCACGAGGTGGGAGACATCTCGCCGACAACGACGATGCTCGACTACGTGCGCGGCAACCTGCACATGACCGGCACAAAGGAAGGCTGCGCCGAGGGCGATTGTGGCGCCTGTACGGTGGTGCGGATTGTCGACGGCCGGTTTGAGGCGGTGAATGCCTGTCTGATGCAGGTCGGGCAGGCGGACGGGCTGGAGATCCTGACGGTCGAAGGGCTTGAAGCGGTCAACGAGGGCAATCTGGTGCCGGTGCAGGATGCGATGGCGACGGGGGACGGCACCCAGTGCGGATTCTGCACGCCGGGATTCATCGGCGCGCTGTTTGCGCTGGAGCAAGCCGGCGAGGAGGTATCCGACGACGTCATTCACGACGCGCTTGCCGGGAATCTCTGCCGGTGTACCGGATACCGCCCGATCATAGAGGCGGCGCGTGCCGCCTGCGGCAGCATCGTCGAATATACGCCGAAGCCGCCCGTGGCCCGCTCCGCGGAACATGCCGCCGCCGGCCAGGTTTTTCATGCACCGGAGACACTGGCGGAGCTGACCCGTCTGCGCGCGGCATATCCCGATGCGATGCTGTTGTCCGGTGGGACGGATCTCGGCCTGTCGGTGAGCAAGGACCGTGCGCGCCCGTCTGTTGTCATCCATACCGCCCATGTGGCGGAACTGCAGACAATCGAAGAGACGGATGAGGCCCTGATCCTGGGGGCGGCGGTGAGCTACACGAACGCCTTGCCCTTTATCGAGCGGCTGTATCCGTCATTCGCCGGGATGATCCGGCGCATCGGATCGCGCCAGATCAGGAACCTCGGCACGATCGGCGGCAACATCGGTAATGCATCGCCCATCGGCGACACGCCGCCCTGCCTGATCGTACTGGATGCGAAGCTGACCCTGGTCTCGGCGGATGGCGAACGCGAACTCGCGATCGAGGATTTCTTTCTCGATTACCGGAAAACCGATCTTAGGCCCGGAGAGGTTATCCGGTCGATCCGCATTCCGAAGCTGACCCCGGGGCAGGAATTCCGCACCTACAAGGTCTCCAAACGCTTCGATCAGGATATTTCGGCCGTCATCGGCGCGTATCGTCTGACGTTGGACGGCGGTAGCGTTGCGGAAGCACGCATAGCCTATGGCGGGATGGCCGCGACGCCCAAACGCGCGGCCTCAATGGAGGCAGCCCTGACCGGGGCGATCTGGAGCGAAGAGACGGCGCGCAATGCCGGCCTTGAAGCCGCAGAGGATTTCGCCCCGTTAAGCGATCACCGGGCGACCGCGGAATACCGGGCGCTCGTCGCCGCAAATCTCTGCACGCGGCTTTACCGCGACCTGGCGGGCACGGAAGATGTACTTGACGTGGTGAGGGTCTGATGGACGGTGGGGATATCCGCGGCGCAGTTCACACGAGCATGCGCCATGACAGTGCGGTGAAACACGTTACAGGCCGCGCGGTTTACATCGACGACATGCCGGTGCAGCAGGACTGCCAGGAAACGGCGCTGGTCCTCAGCCCCCATGCCTATGCCCGTATCGTGGCGATAGATATTTCGCAGGCCGCCGGCATGCCGGGTGTGTCCGCGATCGTCTCTGCACGGGACATTCCGGGAAAAAACGATATCGCGCCGGTGTTCTCCGACGAACCGCTGCTGGCGGAAGGCACCGCCGATTATGCGGGCATGCCCGTCGCCGCGGTTGCCGCCGATACCTACGATCAGGCGCTGGCCGCCGCGAAGAAGATCAGGGTCGAATACGAAGAACTGGAGCCGGTTCTCTCGATTGAGGAGGCCTGGGAGAGAGGCCTCTTCACCTATGCGCCGCCGAAAATCGTTTTGGGAGACGCGGAAGGCACCATCGAAAAATCGGCGCGCACGGTTTCCGGCGAAGTCCGCTGTGGCGGTCAGGACCATTTCTATCTCGAAAGTCATATAGCGCTTGCCGTTCCGGGCGAAGACCGGGATATGCTTGTGTATTCGTCCACCCAGCACCCGACCGAAGTCCAGCACAGCGTCAGCCGCCTTCTCGATATTGCTCACAGCGATGTCACCGTCGAAGTTCGCCGGATGGGGGGCGGCTTCGGCGGCAAGGAGAGCCAGTCGACCATGGTCGCGGGCATCGCCGCGTTGCTGGCCGATAAATGCCGCAAACCCGTGAAGCTGCGCCTGCGCCGCGACGACGACATGATCGCGACCGGCAAGCGTCACGATTTCCTGTTCAGATACCGGTTCGGTTTCGACGAAACGGGACAGATCGACAGTGCCATCATCGACATGGCGACCCGGTCCGGCAATGTCGCGGATCTGACTGCCGGTGTCGTCACCCGGGCCCTGTGCCACGGCAATAACGCCTATTACATTCCGAATATTCTTTTCCGGGGCTGGCCCTGCAAGACGAACACGGTGTCGAATACCGCGTTCCGCGGGTTCGGCGGGCCGCAGGGCATGCTGGTCATAGAGACAGCAATCGAACATATCGCCCGCGAGCTCGGCAAAACCGTGGACGAAATCCGCGAGATCAACTGGATGGGCACGACGGACCGAAACGTCATGCCCTATGGCCAGGTCGTCACCGAAAACCTTATGCCCGAAATTGCCAACCGGCTGGCGCAGGAAAGCAATCTCGATGCCCGTAGAAAGGCGATCGAAGAATTCAACGCAACGCACAGAACGCTGAAAAAAGGCATCGCGCTGATGCCGGTGACGTTCGGTATTTCGTTCAACGCGCCGGTGTTGAACCAGGCAGGCGCGCTTGTCCATGTTTATACGGACGGCAGCGTTCATCTGAACCATGGCGGGACCGAGATGGGGCAGGGGCTTTTCACAAAGGTCGCGCAGGTCGTCTCTTCCGTGTTCCAGATCGACATCGATCACGTGAAGATATCGGCGACGCGCACCGACAAGGTCCCGAACACGACGCCGACGGCGGCCTCCGCGGGGTCGGACCTGAACGGCATGGCGGCGTATTATGCCGCGGATGAAATCCGCCAGAGGATCGCCGGCGTCGTCGCCGAACATTTCGACGTGCCTGCCGAAGATATCGAATTTCGGCATAACCGCGTCTATGCCGGGAATGAAAGCCTGTCCTTCGCCGAGGCCGCCCAGCAGACCTGGGTGCAGCGCGTGTCCCTGTCCGCCACGGGATTCTACAAAACGCCCGACATCAGCTGGGATGCGGCGACCATGACCGGGAACCCGTTCTATTACTTCACCTTCGGCGCCGCCGTCTCGGAGGTGGTGATCGATACCTTGAGCGGCGAGTTCCGGGTGCTTGCAACCGACATCCTGCAGGATGTCGGAGCCTCGCTTAACCCGTCCATCGACCTCGGCCAGATCGAAGGCGCATTCGTTCAGGGCATGGGCTGGGTCACATCCGAGGAACTGGTCTGGGATGCAAAAGGCCGCCTGATGACCCACGGCCCGTCGACCTACAAGATTCCCGGCAGCCGCGATGTGCCGCCCCATTTCAAGGTGCATATTCTGGAAGACATGCCAAACCCGGTACCGACGATCTACCGGTCCAAGGCCGTGGGCGAACCGCCGGTGATGCTGGCGCTCAGCGTCTGGCTTGCGTTGCGCGCAGCGGTAAGCAGCACCGGCGATCCGCGCCTGATGCCGAAACTGGATGCACCGGCAACGCCGGAAGCGATCCTGATGGCGATTGAAGATCTCAGGCAACGGAGCGCGGCCCCATGACCGAAACGCCGCGTCTTGAACTCTTCGGCATCACCAAGGCCTATCCCGGCGTCATTGCGAATAACAATGTCAGCCTCAAGATCATGCCGGGGGAAATTCACGCGCTGCTCGGCGAAAACGGTGCGGGCAAATCGACCCTGGTGAAATTCATCTACGGCGTCCAGAAGGCCGATGCCGGACGGGTTTTGTGGGAAGGGCAGGAAGTCCATATCGCAAGCCCGAACGCCGCCCGGAAGCTTGGCGTCGGCATGGTCTTTCAGCATTTCTCCCTGTTCGATGCGATGACAGTGGAAGAAAATATTGCGCTTGGCATTTCGCCCGAACTGACCAAGGGCGACCTGTCGGGACGCATCCGCGAAGTCTCCCTGCAATATGGCCTGCCGCTGGACCCGGGTCGCTACGTGCACACGCTGTCGGTCGGCGAACGCCAGCGTATCGAAGTCGTGCGATGTCTGCTGCAGGATCCGCGTCTGTTGATCATGGATGAGCCGACATCGGTTTTGACGCCGCAGGAGGTCGAGGACCTGTTCAAGACGCTCCGCCGGTTGTCCGGGGAGGGTGTGTCCATCCTCTATATCTCGCACAAGCTCGAGGAAATAAGAGCGCTCTGCCATACCGCGACCATCATGCGCATGGGAGAGGTGGTCGCCGAATGCACGCCGGCGGACGAAACCGCGCGCTCCATGGCGGAGATGATGATGGGCGCGGACCTGGTCAGCCCCGAACGCATCGACCGGCAGGTTGACGGTGCGGTGCGGCTTGAATTGCGCGGTCTGAGCGTTGAATCGACGCATCAGCACGGCACGGACCTGAAGGACATCAATCTGACGGTGCGGGCAGGGGAAGTGCTCGGCGTTGCCGGAATTGCCGGAAACGGCCAGCGCGAGTTGATGGAAGTTCTGACGGGTGAAGTGGCGTGCGAAAGCCCGACAGCGGTTCTGGTGGACGGAATCGCGGCAGGCTGGATGGACCCGACGGAGCGCCGCGCCGCGGGCGTCGGCCTGGTGCCGGAAGAACGCCTCGGTCACGGGGCGGTGCCGGATATGTCGTTGTGGGAGAACGCGTTCCTGTCTGCCGCGACGCGCATGCATCTCAAGAAGAACGGGTTCATACAGGTTGCCGCATCCACTGCCTTTGCGGAAAAAGTTGTGAAGGAGTTCCGGGTCAAGACCCCCGGCGTCACCCATTTCGCGACAAGCCTCTCGGGCGGCAATCTGCAGAAATTCATCGTCGGACGCGAAATCCTCCAGGACCCCGGCGTCATCGTCGTGCTGCAGCCGACCTGGGGCGTCGATGCAGGCTCCGCGGCGGCGATCCGCCAGGCGTTGATCGATCTCGCGGCAGAGGGTGCGGCGGTTCTGGCCGTATCGCAGGACCTTGAAGAATTGTTCGAGATTTCCGACCGGATTGCGGTGATCTGCGAAGGACGTATTTCCGAAGCGCGCCTTGCCGAAACCGTGACGGTCGAGGAAATCGGCCTTTTAATGGCGGGTATCGGTCTGGAAGGGGAGCCTGCTCATGTTGCCTAGGCTGGAGCAGAGGCCGGAAGCCTCCAGGTCGATGGTCTATGTGTCGCCATTGATCGCGGTCGTGTTCACGGTGCTGACGGCGATGGTGATGTTCGCGCTTCTGGGCGTGGATCCCGTCCGGGCGATAGAGTCCTTCTTTATCGAACCGGTGTCCAGCCTCGACGGACTGTCGGAACTGCTGGTCAAGGCGACGCCGCTGGTCCTGATCGGCGTGGGGCTGTCGCTCGGGTTTCAGGCGAATGTCTGGAATATCGGGGCTGAAGGGCAGCTTGTTATCGGCGCACTGGCCGGAGGCGGGCTTGCGCTGGCATTTTTCGATCAGCAGAGCGTTTTCCTGATGCCGGCGATGCTCGCCTGCGGCGTTCTTGGCGGCATGGTATGGGCCGGGATTCCGGCCTTTCTCAAGACGCGCTACAATACGAATGAAATTCTCACCAGTCTGATGCTGACCTATGTCGGTCTGCTGGTGTTGAGCTATCTGGTACATGGCCCCTGGAAAGACCCTCAGGGCATGAATTTTCCTGAATCCCGGCTGTTCCATGACTCCGCCCTCCTGCCGGTGGTGATCGAAGGGACGCGTCTGAATATTGGCGCGCTGATCGCGCTGTTTATGGTGGTGCTCGGCTGGATCCTGATTTCACGCCACGTTATCGGTTTTCAGATCAAGGTCATCGGCATGGCGCCGATGGCGGCGAGCTTTGCAGGATTCAAGGAAAAGCGGCTGATCTGGCTGACCCTGCTGATTTCGGGCGGCTGTGCCGGTCTGGCGGGCGTGATCGAACTGTCCGGCCCGATCGGGCAGATCGTGCCGTCCATATCGCCCGGATACGGGTTTACCGCCATTATCGTCGCGTTTCTCGGGCGGTTGCACCCCGTCGGTGTTCTGTTCGCCGGGCTTTTGATGGCGTTGACCTATCTCGGCGGAGATTCGGCGCAGATCACGATGAACCTGCCGAATGCCGTTACCGGCGTGTTCCAGGGCATGCTGCTGTTCTTCCTGCTCGCCTCCGACGTTCTTATCAAATATCGCGTGCGTTTCGGCGCGCCGAAAATCAATGTGGAGGCTGCGGAATGAGTGTCGACTGGCTGATTCCGGCCCTGCTCACAATCGTCACCGCAGCGACGCCCCTGGTATTCGCGGCGGTCGGCGAGGTTGTGGTCGAAAAGGCGGGGGTTCTGAACCTCGGCGTCGAAGGCATGATGATCATCGGCGCCATCGCGGCCTTTGCCACAGCAGTATCGACCGGGAGCGAGGTTCTGGCGGTCGCAGCCGGCGCCGGCGCCGGCGTGCTGATCGCGTTCATTTTCGGCGTGCTGACCGTCTATCTGCAATCCAACCAGGTTGCGACGGGTCTTGCGCTCACCATTTTCGGTCTCGGGCTCAGCGCCCTGATCGGGCATTCCTATGTGGGCAAAACCTTCGGCGGTCTCGCCAAGCTGGATATCCCGGGCGTGTCGGATATCCCGGTGCTCGGGCCGGTACTGTTCGGACACGACGCGCTTGTCTATCTGTCGGTCGTCAGTGTTGCCGTTGTCGCATGGGTACTGACCCGCACGCGCACCGGCCTGCTGATCCGCGCCGTTGGCGAAAATCACGATGCCGCCCATTCCATTGGCTATTCGGTAACACTGATCCGGATGGGAGCGATCCTGTTCGGCGGGGCCATGGCGGGGATCGGCGGGGCGTATCTGTCGGTCGCCTATACGCCGCTCTGGGT